>NZ_JHEG04000001.1:3115559-3468667 GCF_000760695.4 Tolypothrix bouteillei VB521301
TCTCATTGTTAAGCACGTGGTTCAAGAATTCGCGAATTTGTTCTATGGTTCGCAATCCTAGCAATAATTCCGTTGTCCACAGCAAACCCAGCTTTGCTCGATCTTCCAACTCCTGGCTTGCTTGCTGCACTCCAATTAACAACTGGCTGCGATTGCAACCTAAAGAAAGTGCTAAGCTTTCCAGGGTAAAGATAAAGCCCAGCATTCCAGCAATTTGTTCGGGTGAAGTTCCTCGATCCGCAAAGGCTTTGGGTAAAAGTGTTGCATAATGCCCGTAACCAGTAACAACAAATCGTTCAATCCAAGTTGGCAATCCTGTCGCTGTGGTGCGGTAGTAATGCACCAAACGGCGTACCCTCTCAAAAATTTTAGGTGCATCTTCAGCTCCGGTTTCTTGGGAAAGTAATGCGATCGCGTGTTCTCCCAATTCTTGCGTCAACCGCAAGCTGTGGAGGTATAAAATACTATTTTCAGCAGCTTCTAAAACAGAACTCGTTTTTGCCCGATCTGCGAAAGCAAACTGTTTGAGCCGTTGTTCCAAAACTTGCTCGATAGTTACGCCTTCATAACCCAGCATAATAATCTCTCGCTGGTTCTTACCAATCCGAATTTCCCAAGATTCTTGTAACGGCTTAAACCCAAGAGTTCGCTCTCCCATAATGGGTTGTACGAGACGAGCTCCTACCAAATAGTGAAGTCGCCACAAAACATCAGAACAAGCCAACAACTCAGGTTGTTGCTTGAAGTCCATCAAAGCACGTTGATTGGTTTGGCTCAGTAAGTTCATCCCAAGTGGTGTTAAGCGATTGTAAACATCTTGAGCTAACGGCGGTAGGGAAGCATAGCCCACCGTTCCAATGCGATCGCCCCCCAGCAAAATTTGGCACAGTTGAGCAATATTGCGTTTTTTGGGAGTACGGTCTTTTTCCAAACAGGTAATAGCTGCATCTTGGAAATCATAAGGGGTTGGATGAACCCGATGTCGCATTCCTGCAAGCAGCATTGAAGTTTGATAAATAGCTATAGCATCTGCAGTACTTGCCAAGTATCCATTTTTACGTGCAGAGGCAACGATATCAGCACACCATTGCAAGAGTTGTTCTGTATCCCCTTGTGCAAATTCTGGGGGACGGGTGAGGAAGTTTGTTAGAGAAGTGGGAGAGGGGGTAGACGAGGGAGAGGGGGTAGACAAGGGAGAAGATTCTACCTTGTCCCTTGTATCCTTTTTCTCCAGAACGAATGGTTTTAATTTAGCTACCTTGAGACTCTTTTTCCAAGTCGCTTCGGCGAGGGAAATCGTTCCGGCTGGATGGTTAAACTGATATTCAATAGCTACAAAACTTGAGGGAATTAGCCCGTACAGCCATTTTGTTTGAGTCAGTTCGGGAATATCATTCCATATTGTACTGTTAGATACTCCAAACTCAGGAACATCACTAGCAGCGTGTGCTGCACCACAGATGTATATGGCTTCATGGGGAGCAATAGAGTTTGCTTTCATGTGCTGCTTAATACGAGTCCACATATACCGTTCGCGCAGGCGATCGCTTTCCACATCTTTGTTGTTTGTTCCCAGCCGCCGCATTAAGCTACCTATTAAAAACATAACTTGGCGATAGGTTTCGAGATCGGCACCGATAATAGCTTGCTCAACATATTGATCCCACCATTCAGCAAAGTGGCGCGTGTTGGAGTTGCGCAGCAAAAAATCAAGAAATCTCTCGAATGTGGGAACTAAACTGCCAACTTCCACCCCAAAAGCCGTACCGTGCATTTTAGCTTCATCTGAAGGTGCTTCTTCTGATTCCTCTTGGCTTTTCAACTCATTTGGTTCCCATTGAAAGATAAAATCAACTGCCCGATCTACAAATACCAGTTGTGTTTTTGGATGCTTTAAAGTGTAAGCGATCGCTTGATACTCAGCAGAAGCTTCTGTTAGGGGTGCGACTGCACTTAAGGGCATTAATTTGGGTGAAAAAGTTTGAGATTCAGCAGCAAATGCTTGTAATGCGACAGGTAATTTACAATCCCGCAAATGTTCTACAACAGGTAGTAAATCCTCACACATTTCCAGGTAAATTGCTTTGAGTGGTTTCTCATGCAGCCTTCTCACCATCTGTAAAGCTGAGGATGGTGAGTGGTGACATACGGGAAAGATTTCTAACGGTTCGGCTGCAGCCCTTTCCACATCTCGGACTAAAGCTGCTAAAAATTCGCTCAAAGGTTGAGCATCTGTGGCAAACTTTTCTGCAGCGTCAAGTAGCTGTTGTTGGAGAGGTGCTAGTGTTTGTGGAAGTTTAACCATTGCCTTTTCTGTAGTGCTTGATGTTTCCTTATTTCTTCATCAATCCCATAGCCTGCTTTCCCCCTTCTAAAAATGGTTGCCACTCTCCCTTTTGCTCCTGACTGCGTTTTTCGACAACAGCATGCCAAAACTGATTGAGTACGGAAACATCTTCAGGTAATCGGCGTACTAATGTACCAACAAGAGAACGTGCTAGTGTCCCGGCTTCTAAAGAAGTGACGCCAAAAAAGCGGCTGTGGAGAATGGCATCTTCTAAGACCCCTATTTGTTCGGCGGTAGATAGAGCAGATTCGAGACGCCCGTCATCAGAACTAGCGGCTGCACTTGTTTCTCGTAAATCGGCAAAGGTTTGCAGCAAAACATCAAGTAATGTGGGTGGGATGTCAACTTCAAAACCATGACGACTCATGAGTTCTTGAGTCCGGAACAGAATGATTTCTTTTTCCTGTTTTTTGTTTGTGACTACGGGCATATGGACAAAGTTAAAGCGGCGTTTTAAAGCTGAAGAGAGTTCATTGACGCCTCTGTCTCGACTGTTGGCTGTGGCAATGACGTTAAATCCTGGTTGGGCAAAGGCAATGTTATCTGTTTTTAATTCGGGTATGGAAATATACTTTTCGCTAAGAATGGAAATGAGGGCGTCTTGTACGTCGGATGTACACCGCGTTAACTCTTCAAACCGTCCCATGGCTCCTGTTTGCATTGCGGTCATGATGGGAGAAGGTATGAGGGACTCTCTGGATTGTCCGGCGGCGATGACCATTGCTACGTTCCAGGAGTATTTAATTTGGTCTTCTGTGGTTCCTGCGGTTCCTTGAACGACGTAAGTGGAATTACTGGAAATTGCTGCAGCTAGTAGTTCCGCGAGCCAGCTTTTTCCTGTACCGGGATCGCCTATAAGGAGTAAACCCCTGTCTGAGGCTAGGGTAACGATGGCTCGTTCGACTATTGCTGTATCGCCGTACCATTTTTGTTCTATGGTGCGATCGAGTTTTTGCGAGGGGGTGTTTCCGAGTATGAAGGTTCTAACCATCTGTGGGGATAGTTTCCAGGAGAAGGGTTTGGTTCCTTTGTCGATTGAGGTTAGATATTGGAGTTCTTCTTTGTATTTGGTTTCGGCTGGTTGTCGCAGCATTGTTGTGGTTTTTGTTTTTGCCATTTTTTTATTGGTGGTTGAAGATTTTATTTAAGGAACCGCAAAGGCGCAAAGGGCGCAAAGAAAAGAGATAAGGAAGTGTGAGATGAGTGTCTATGTTTGGATTGAAAATTCTACTTTGTCGTAAAGGTCGATGAGTTGTATTTGAAATGGAACGGAGCTTAGGTTTAGGATTGTTTTCTCTCCTTCATAACTTGAAAAAAGCCATTTATTGTCTTCGGTTTTTGTATATTGTTCTGCATAAATTTCTGTTTGTGAAATTAGGATATATTCTTTTAGTGTGGAAATGGCACGATAGAGTTTGAATTTTCCAACTCGGTCATATTTTTCTGTAGATTCTGATAAAATTTCTGCAATCGCAATCGGGTTGGTAATTATGTCTTTACGTTCTTCTGCTAACTCTACTTGACCTGCAACGACCATAACATCAGGATATGTATATAAATTATTGCTTGGAATCCACAAGCGCATATCAGTCATGAAGACTTCGTAAGGTTGCTTTTTGAGGGCAAAATTGAGTGCTGAACTCAAATTTAGAGTAATTCGATTATGATTTGGGGTTCCGCCTGCTATGGGAAATATTTGACCGTTGTAATATTCGCTTCTGTAGGTTGCAGCAGCTTCTAGCTCTAGATATTCTTCGGGCGTGTAGTAGTCTTGTTGCTGAACTTGCATAGTTGTTGGGTTATTAAGTGACTATTACCTTCTTTAATTCTTGTATTAATTTCTTAGGACTGCCAGTTAAAATTGGCGTACCTAATTCTTTGAGTTTGTCTCTAAACCATTGATGAACGCTAAAGTACCCGGAACTGGTAACTGCTCCTACAGGAATGAAATGCAAACCCGTTTCTTTGAGCGATCTAATGTAGTCATACAGCACTTGGTCGCTACCACCTTCGTAAAAGTCGGAAATAAGGACGAGAACTGTATTTTGTGGCTCAAGAATTTTTTGGGCTGCTTCTACAAGTGCTCCATAAATGTATGTTCCACCTCCTAGTTGAGTGCGTAACAAAACTTCAAACGGATCGTGTACCCAAGGTGTTAAATCGAGTACTTGTGTATCAAAGGCAAGTAAGTGTACGTCTACGTTGGGAATTCCAGCGAAAATTGAGGCGAGAATTGTACACTGTACCATTGCATCTACCATTGACCCTGATTGGTCAACAACAACAATCATGCGGGTTGGTGTCTTTTTTCTAGCAGTATGGTGGTAGTAAAGGCGATCGACTAATAATTGTTGCTCTTGTGGGCTCCAGTTAGTTAGGTTCTTCCAGATAGTTCGCTTTAAGTCTAGATTGCGGAAAACTCGTTTTGGGGGAACTGAGCGATCGATTTTGCCAGTCACTGTTTGTGCAACTTGTAGACGCAACACTTCTGCTAATTCATTAATGAATTCTTGAATGAGTCGTTTGGCATTTTTGAGGGAATTCCCTGATAAATTGGCTTTATCGCGTAGAAGTTGTTCAACTAATGCCATTGAGGGGGTTAATTGACTGGCTAATCGGTCATCTTTTAAAACTTCCCGCAATGCCATCCTTTCAATCAGTTCACCCTCCATTGCTTTTAGAGTGGCGCTTAACTGTTCTCTATCAACCGTAAAGCCTTCTCCTATACCCAATCCTGCACCCATTCCCGCGCTACTGCTTGCACCACCCCGATCTTTTCCACTACCTGTACCTGTACCAATCCCCGGTTTTTGTCCTCGCAAGCTACCCGGTGAACAACCAAGGGCTTTTTCTAAATAGCTGACATCCTTTAACCATTGAGCATACTGTTGTGCAGTAATCACACTATTTTGAGTATTGGGACCAAAGGCGTTTAGTAGTAGTTTAGAAAAGACAAGCGCACGACGTAGGATTGTAGTGTCATGGGGGTTGGTTGGAGATAAGGGAGAAGAATTAGTGTCCTGCTGATTGGCTTCTGCAATTTCAGCTATTATTGGTTGCGTGAAATCTTGCTCCAACTCTGGGTAGCGCTGTAGCAAATTCTCTATACTCATATTGGGATCGAGAATCAGTTGTGGCAAACCCAGTTCATCAACGATCGCCCGACTCATTCGCTCAAAATTTGCGCCCTGTTCGGTATAGCCAAACATGGCTGTAAGCAATCGCCAGTAAAGAACTTGACGCCGTTGAGCAATCTGGTTTCCATCCATAAGTTCATTGAAATAAGTAAAAAAATATTTATCGTTCTGTCAACTTCCCAATCCAAAATTGATGAATTTAAAATTTAACTCTTCTTCCGCAGCAACCGACTCGCACGTTCCTGTAAAATCGTTACAACACTATTTTTTGGGGGAGCGTTCAACACTTTAGCCGCACCTTGCCCTGAAAAAATAGTTTTACCTTGTACGGTTGCAACTAATGGTTGAACAGCCCAACAACCAGCATTAAAACGAAGAAGCCCAAAAAGTTCGGTTGATTTAGAAATGTCTTCTGTATTGATTTCTGATAAAGAACTCATGCGTTCAGTAGCAATTGGCAATACCCCTCCATCTTTCCACTTCAACATCAAGGTATTATCCTGACGAGCGATCGCGTAATCTTTCAGAAATATAGGTTCAGCCAATTGTACTGGATGGCGATCGACAGGAGGGATCGCAGGGAAATTCAAGTTATTTGTAGCATCGATCGCAAAAAATTCAGATGCTTTATGCATCAAGTTATAATTCTTACCCAATTGAGCTTCACCCTGCCAAAGTAAATCCCCTGTTGGTAGCAGAGGGATATCCTTAAGGTGCAACGCTCTATTTTCAGCAAAAGCATGGAGTAGAACAGCAGCGTTAGGAAACAGCAGCCAAATTTGGTCACCACTAATTGCATCAACTTTATAAGCAGATAACGTCAGTCGTACCCATTGAACTAGAGCATCAACCTTCAGCAATCCATAAGCAGTAAAACTTACCACATTAGAGTGATGGCGTAAGTCCAAGCCCAATAATTCTAATGTCCCAGACACAATCTCAGGTTGAGGTGTAACAGGAGGACGTATTGCACCAACCATCGCTTGCGTCCACAAATCAACCCAGCGATAAATGGGAATAGTGCTCGTATCAGCCACCGGAACCCAACTCATCAGTTCGTTAAAAAATCCTGTTAATAAAGCAGCTTGGCGCACCAGTCGAGGTTCTGACTGAATTTGCTCTAGAGTAGCCATAAAAGGAATTAAAGTTGGTGCTTCAAGGCGAGCATACCCCGTCAAGGCAATTTCCATCAGCCAGTGACGAATGCTTTCCAACCAAACCCGCAAACCGTCATCTTCCTTGTCTCCCGTGTCCCCCGTGTCCTCTACCATCCGTCCCAACCCACTCCTCGCTTGCTGCTGTAAGGTATCAAAAAGGGCTCCTTGCAAGGAAGCGCGTGCGGTTGCCAAAATCATGAAATGTCGATCTAAAAACTCATGACTTTGAAGGGCAGTATATGTTTTAGAGATAGGTTGTTGAAGTGGTGTACCTGTAAATATTTGCTGAAGACTGTTGAGAGTGTCTAGGTGTTGGGTGTCAAGATTTGCAAAACCCACGAGGAAGCATCGATCGAAATCAGCAATCAATTCAAACGTTTCTTGAGTTCCTTTAGGCAGTTGGTTTAGTACATTTGAAAATGCCATAATTTTCTTCCTTTATACAAACCAACTCATTTCGGGTAAGGGACGGTTATCGCTACTAAGTTCTAAGTAACGAAGGTAGTTGAGAAACCGACTGAAAACTTCACTCTTCTGTTCTTTTTTCACTGTTCCCGTGCGGCTAAGAATGTCACCTATTGCTTTAATTTGGCTAATGTCACCAGGAACTTTGAGACTATTGGCAACTTGCTCGATTCCATATGAAATTACAGCCTCTTGGAGTAAAGCTTGCAAATGCTTGCACGGGTATCCACGTAACCCACCACATGGACGATTGTTATTGGTGCTGCAGTAGTAATCTAAAGTGTTGGCTTCAAAAAAAGAAACATAGACTCGTTCGATATCAGAACCACTAGACACAACTCCTTGCAAACGCCCGTTAAACACTTCCACAAAGGGGACGTCTTTGATATTTCGCTTTCCAGAAACAATATTGCGTTCGGAGTGAATGAAGGATGAGTTAAGCATATAAAGCAGCACTCACGCTTGTATAAAAAGTTCAGTATATTCTTTTATTTTTCATTTGTCGCCGATCGCCGATCGTCGGTCACTATACAATAGCGATCGCGTCCTTGCTGCTTTGCTTGGTATAAAGCTGTATCTGCTCTTGCAATCAACGCTGAAGGGCAACTGTTTTCATTAGGAATCATGCTGGCTATACCCAAGCTTGCCGTGACATAATTCTTAACGTCTGAGGAGAGGTGAGAAATTTGAAGTTGGGCTATTTGTTCTTGAATACGTACAGCAACTTGCTCAGCCCCTGTCTGTGCAGTATTCGGTAGAATAACGGCAAATTCTTCCCCACCGTAACGTGCTACTAAATCTGCTGGGTATTGTAAAGCGCTGGTAATTTCACGTGCAATTTTTACCAAACAGGTGTCTCCTGCGGGATGACCGTAGGTGTCATTGTACCGTTTGAACTGGTCAATATCACATAAAATCAACGATATGGGTTTTTGCTCTCGTGTCAATCGCCGCCACTGTTGTTCTAAGTACTCATCGAAGCGGCGGCGATTAGCAACATGGGTTAACGCATCAATCTTAGCCAAACGTTCTAGTTGCTGTTTTGCTTGTTGCAGTTTTTGGTAAAGTTCTGACTGCTGTAAAGCGATCGCTAAATTACTGGCAATTTGATGCAGTAAGTCTACGTCCTCTGTTTGCCATTGTCGGTGATTGCCACAAGTATGAACGATGAGCAGACCCCATAATTTTACTGTTTGCGATTTAGGGATTATTGCATCGCTACTTTCTAAAATGTTTTCCTCACCATGACTGACACTAGCTAAATCTTCTGAGTGTTGAATGATGGGAGTAACAACCTTAGATTTTACTCCTATCTGCTGCATAAAGTTCTTCAAACAACCACTTAAATCCTCTTGATTTGTATCAAAAATGACTTGTGACTGTCCCCGACAGTAAAGGTCATAACAATGAGAGGGAAAACATCGATCTAAGAATTGAAGTCCCAAGGTTGATATAAATGCAGGATCGACAGATTCTTGAATCACAATTCCCGATCCATCTGATTTAAGTTGAAAAATTAAGACTCGATCGACTTGCAGAATTTGACGGACTTGAGTGACTGTCGTGGTCAAAATTTCATTAAAATCCAATGATTTATGAATTTGTTTGGTAATCTCCGCTAATAATCTCTGGCGCTGCATTTGGTTTTGCAAGGCAAGTTCTGTTCGTTTGCGATCGCTTATATCTTCTATTAACCCATCACAAATAATTTCTCCATTCTCTTGTCTGGTCACTCGGCTAGCAACCTGAATCCATTTCATTTGCTGGGAAGAAACAACAATACGTCCTTCCCATTTCAGGGTTAGCGTCGTTTCTAAAGCATTGTATAACGATTCTTCTAAAGAACTAACATCATCGGGGTAAATGGAACTTTCTATAAACTCACCCCCCTGTTGGAAAGATACGAGATCTGTTTCAAACAGGTTTTGGAAACTGGGACTGATGTAAAGCCATCGATTCGATCCATCAAGCTGATGTAACACCCTATAAATGACACTAGGTAGATTAGCTGCTAGGTCTTGAAATCTAGCTTCACTTATTTGTAGCTGTCTTTCCAACTGAGAACGCCGCAAAGCTGTAGTGATAGTTGTGTGCAGTTCGGTCCGTTTAAAGGGTTTGATCAGATAACCGTAGGGATCGGTAGCCATTGCTCGCTTGAGAGTTGGCTCATCAGCATATGCTGTTAAGTAAATAATCGGAATGTGTAAGCGATCGCGAATTCTAGCAGCTGCTTCTATACCATCCATACTTCCCTGTAGTCGGATATCCATGAGTATCAAATCTGGTTTGAGCTTTTCGGCAAGATCGACTGCCTTTTCACCAGATGCAATGTTACCTGCAACGACATACCCTAACTTTTCTAAGGAAGTTTGAAGATTCCAAGCAACGACTCGCTCATCTTCAACTATCAAAATGCCAGCCATATTTAGCTTCGGACAGCTTGAAAAAGGTGAGATTCTATTTTATTCTTTTTATCTGTCGAAAAAAATTCGCTTTTGCCTGGATTTATCTGTACTCAACACTTAGATGGGAAAATTTGAATTTTAAACCACGTCACATCTCCCCTTTCTATTCCAACCTTACCCATCAATTGTTCGACCAACAGCATAACTAACTTGAGTCCCATAGAAGCGTTTTGCTGAATATCAAAATCAATGGGAAGACTATTACCATCATTACCAACAGCTAGTTCAATCCAATCATCAGGCAAATTTTTCACGTGGATGTATATGTTTCCACAGCGACCGTCACTAAAACTGTGTTTGAATGCATTCGTCACGAGTTCATTTAGCAACAATCCACAAGGAATGGCTTGGTCAAGACCGAGAAAGACTGATTCAGTATCAAATTTGAGGGTTGCTCGATTCCCAAAAAATATGTATGTATCTAGTAAATCACGTGCAAGCTGCTGCACGTATTCAGCAAAATCGATCCCAGAAAAATTGTTTGTCCGATACAAGTTTTCATGTACTAACGCCATTGAACTTATCCGGTTGCAGCTGTCCTCTAAAGCGGCTTTGGCTTGTAGATCGCTAACCTTATCCATTTGAAGCTCAAGCAAACTAGAAATGACATAGAGATTGTTTTTGACGCGATGGTGAACCTCTGCTAGCAAAACTTCTTTTTCTTGCAGTGAAGCTCGCAGTTTCTCTTCTGCTCGTTTGGGTTCTGTAATATCCTCAATGAATCCCAAGACAAACTCTGGATTTCCCTCTCCATTACAAATAGCCACTTTTTTATTGCGAATAATTTTAAGTTCTCTTTGCTTTGTCCAAATTAATTCTTCTGGAACTTCCATAACTTGGCAGTTTGCGACCACTTCTCGGTCTTGAGCTATGCAAAAATCTGCCTGTCGCTTTGGAAAGAGGTCATAATCGGTTTTAGCCAAAACTTCTTCTGCTGTATAGCCCATTAACGACTGACATGCCGAGTTCCAAAGCACAAAACAAAAATTTTTGGTTTCCTTAGCAAACACTGCAATGGGTAGGTGTTCTAAAACGGATTGCAGGAAATTACGAGTTTGTACAAGTCTTGTTTCTGCTTGCTTGCGATCGCTAATTTCCCTACTTAATTGCTCGTTGATCTGGCTCAACTTCGCTGTTCGTTCTGCTACTCGTTGCTCCAACACTTCACTCAAATGGCGGTACTTTGCTTGACTCTGTCGCAATTCCTGTTCAGTTTGCTTGAGTCTTGTGATATCTGTTGCCGTACCCACTACCTGCGAGGGAGAACCATTAGTATCTCTATTTAAGACTACGTTTCGGATATTCAGCCAGCGCCACTCTCCATTCCTATGGCACATACGATATTCAGCTTCTATAATTTCTTTATCTTTCGCTGTTGCAAGCCGATGGAAGATTTCTGCCACTATCACCTTATCATCAGGATGAATCAAGGTTTGCACAAATTCAGTCCCCTTGCTTTGAATAACGGTGGGAGAATAACCTAGAATCTCAGTTAGCTGACGATTTGAGTAGATATTCCGTCGTTCATATAGGTCGTAAACGTATAGAATAGCTGGTGTTGACTCCGCTATCTGCTCGAGCAATCGCTGTTTTTTCAACAGATCTGCCTCTATGCGAGCGCGTTCGGCTTCGATTTGCTTGTACCTGCTAGTAAAATTATTTATTAATTTTTTATAATTAATATGTAGTTCAGTAAAAGCTTGAGAAATTTGCACGCATTGGTCTGCAGTTTGAGGCAGCTTGTTGACTTGCAGTTCTAAAGTAGTTAAGCGATTGCAGAACGACTCCATAACTTGAGTCAATTGTTTTGCCGTCATAACGATAACTCCTACTAATTCTTAATTTTTTCAGTATTTTCGCTCGCCAATTGTCAGTTAAATTTTGTTAAGATTAAACTCGGTACTAACACTTTCGCCTCAAGCACCAATACCCTACCTTGGAGAGACTCAATGCTGCGACTAGAACACATAAGTAAAATTTACCCCACAGGCGAAGTTCTCAAGGATATAAACTGGGAAGTAAAACCGGGCGATCGCATAGGTTTGGTTGGTGTCAATGGTGCGGGAAAATCGACTCAGCTGAAAATTATTTCTGGGGAAATCGAACCCACCGCAGGAGAGATAGTTCGTCCTGCTAGCTTGCACATTGCTTACCTCAATCAAGAATTTGAAGTCGATCCCACGCGGACTGTTCGTGAAGAATTTTGGACAGTCTTTAAAGAAGCAAACCAAGTACAGCAAGATTTGGCGCAGGTACAGCGAGACATGGAAAGCGCCAACCCAGAGCAACTTGACCGCCTGATTAATAAGTTAGACCGCTTGCAAAGGAAGTTTGAAGCACTAGACGGCTACGTGCTGGAAACAAGAATAGGTAAGATACTACCAGAAATGGGTTTTCAGTTAGAAGATGGCGAGCGTCTTGTAAGTGCTTTTAGTGGCGGTTGGCAAATGCGGATGGGTTTGGGAAAAATTCTTTTGCAGCAGCCAGATCTGTTACTCTTAGACGAACCGACAAACCATTTAGACTTAGAAACAATTGAGTGGTTGGAGACTTATCTTAAAGGGCTCACAACTCCAATGGTGATTGTTTCTCACGACCGAGAATTCTTGGATCGGCTTTGCACTCAAATTGTGGAAACCGAACGCGGGGTTTCTAGCACGTACCTTGGGAACTACTCAGCATACCTCCAACAAAAAGCTGAAAACCAAGCAGCACAGTTATCGGCTTACGAACGCCAGCAAAAAGAACTCGAAAAACAACAAGCTTTTGTCGATCGCTTCCGTGCGAGTGCTACCCGCAGTACTCAAGCAAAGAGCAGGGAAAAACAACTCGAAAAGATCGAGCGCGTTGAAGCACCACAATCTGACGTCAGAACGCTACACTTTCGGTTTCCACCTGCACCCCGTAGCGGGCTTGAGGTAGTAAAAATTAAAGATTTAACACACACTTACGATGATAAGATTTTGTTTTTAGGTGCAAATCTTTTAGTCGAGCGAGGCGATCGCATCGCTTTTGTTGCTCCTAACGGTGCAGGCAAATCTACTTTATTGCGCTTGATTATGGGTCTGGAAAAACCCACAGAAGGTAAGGTAGATCTAGGTCAGCATAATGTGATTCCCGGTTATTTTGAACAAAACCAAGCCGAAGCTTTGGATTTGAAAAAAACAGTCATGGAAACCATTCATGATGAAGTTCCCGATTGGAAAAATGAAGAAGTAAGGACAATTTTGGGAAGATTTTTATTTAGTGGTGATACTGTATTTAAACAAGTATCAGCATTGAGCGGAGGCGAGAAAGCAAGGCTGGCATTGGCAAAAATGCTTTTACAGCCAGTGAATTTATTAATCCTTGATGAGCCGACAAATCACTTGGATATACCTGCCAAAGAAATGCTAGAAGAAGCCATCCAAAATTATGATGGGACAGTGATAGTCGTATCGCACGACCGTTATTTCATCTCACAAGTTGCCAACAAAATTGTGGAAATTCGCGATGGTGAGTTTCGTGTATACTTGGGAAATTATCACTACTACTTAGACAAAATAGCAGAAGAAAAAGAACAGGCAAGGTTGGCTGCGATCGCAGCCGAAAAAGCCGCGAAAAAAGCAGCAAAAGCATCAGGAAAGAAAAAGTAGGGAACTGCTAATGGCTAATAGCTTATGGGTAATAGTATGAGAACAATTAGCAATTAGCTATTAGCTATTAGCAAGATAAGCAGAAATTCACTTGCGGTTGTGATTAGCAGTGGTATCATTCGGGTATTACAAAAAGTAAAGGGCAATTATACTATGACCAAAGCACCTATTGCTCCCGTGGTGCTAGTCATTTTAGACGGATGGGGCTACTCCGAGGAGACTCATGGAAATGCTATTGCCGTTGCAAAAACCCCGGTAATGGATAGCTTATGGGCAGCTTATCCTCACACCCTCATAAGAACATCAGGGAAAGCGGTGGGATTACCAGAAGGTCAAATGGGCAATTCAGAAGTTGGCCATTTGAATCTGGGCGCAGGAAGAGTAGTACCTCAAGAGCTGGTACGCATCTCAGATGCTGTAGAAGACGGTTCCATCCTCAAAAACCCAGCACTTGTCAAAATCTGCCAGGAAGTGTTTAGTCGCCAAGGCAAGTTGCATTTAATGGGTCTTTGTTCCGAGGGAGGAGTGCATTCGCACCTCAATCATCTATTCGGATTAATTGACTTAGCCAAAGTACACTTAATTTCAGAAGTTTGCATACACGCTATCACTGACGGTCGCGATACTACTCCAACAGAAGGGGTAAAAGCACTAGCACAAATTCAAGACTATATCGACCGTATAGGTGTTGGGCGCATAGTGACGGTTAGCGGTCGCTACTACGCCATGGATCGCGATCGCCGTTGGGATCGTGTCAAACGTGCTTATGACGTTATGACACAGGCAGAACCTGGTGATGGTCGCAAAGCTGTAGACGTTCTCCAAACATCGTATGCAGAAGGCATTACAGACGAATTCATCGTTCCAGTGAGAATAGCTCCGGGAGCGATCGCTCCCGGAGATGGAGTTATTTTCTTTAACTTCCGTCCGGATCGCGCCAGACAGCTCACTCAAGCGTTTGTCAATCCAGAATTTGACGGTTTTGAAAGACAGCAGATCGAACCACTGTCTTTTGTGACCTTTACACAGTATGAGCCAGAATTAGCAGTTGGGGTTGCCTTTGAGCCTCAAAATCTCAGCAATATTCTGGGTGAAGTGATTGCTCAAAACGGTCTGAAGCAGTTTCGGACTGCAGAAACAGAAAAATACGCTCACGTTACCTACTTCTTCAACGGTGGTTTAGAAGAACCATTTGAAGGAGAAGATAGAGAACTGGTGAACAGTCCGATGGTGGCGACGTATGACTCTGCCCCAGCAATGTCAGCCCAAGCAGTTACAGAGGTGGCTGCTTCAGCCATTGAAAAGCGCATTTATTCTCTAGTGGTCATTAACTATGCCAATCCTGACATGGTGGGACACACTGGAAAAATTGATGCTACAGTCACAGCACTTGAGACTGTTGATAAGTGTTTGGGTCATCTGCTTGCAAGTATTAGCAAAGTAGGTGGTACAGCAATTATTACAGCCGACCACGGGAATGCCGAGTACATGGTAGACACGGATGGTAATCCCTGGACAGCTCATACTACCAACCCCGTTCCTTTAATTTTGGTGGAAGGAGAAAAAGCAAAAATTCCAGGGCACGGCACAAACGTTGTTCTCAGAAGCGATGGCAAACTAGCTGACATTGCTCCTACAATTCTAGAAATTTTGCAATTGCCCAAACCATCTGAAATGACAGGGCAATCTTTGATACAACAAACAGGGTATGACCTCCAAGCTTCTCGCACTCCCGTACAACTAGGGCTGTAGTCGAAGAATGATGAATTATGAATGATGAATGATGAATGATGATACAGGTCAAAATTCATGCATCTCAATTCATAATTCATACTTCATAATTTATAATTTGTATATCCAATTCATAATTCATAGTTCGTAATAATATGACCATTACTAACGTTGTACAGGGCATTTGGGCATTTTCTGCAATTGGAATGATTGTTTTAGTTTTACTACACAGCCCCAAAGGAGATGGTATAGCAGCGATCGGCGGACAAGCTCAATTATTTAGCAGCACCAAGAGTGCTGAAAATACTTTAAACCGCGTTACATGGGCGCTTACAGTCATTTTTCTGGGTTTAACCGTGGTTTTAAGTGCAGGTTGGTTGCCAAAATAAACACCTGCAAGTGACCGAAAAATTCAGGAGATCGAGATCGTGTTCGGCTAAAGACTCATAAATTAATGAGTTTTCAGGTGTGCTTTAGTGCAAGCAAAGTATTAATCCGAACATGATACAAAGACTCTGGTCACTGAAAATAGCTATGAAACTTAGCATTTTTAGAAAAATAAATATAAAAATCTCGATATGGCAGCGCTTAATTGCCTCCTTAGTATTGGCAATTGTTACAGCACTGCTTATTGTTTTGCCTAACTCTCCAATCCTGGCTGATGGTAAAAACCCATCCCCTCAACTCTCCCAATCTTCTCCATCTTTTCCCAAACCCCATCCTCTACCGCTAACACTGGCACAATGGCAAGATCCCGCAAACAGTGGAGATTATTTTGCACAAGTGACACCAGTTGAAGAAGGTTACTTAGTTTGGTCGAAATTTCCCGTTCGGGTTTACGTGGAACCACCGAGGGCGGTCAATAACCCACAAGCAGAGGCATGGGTTAAGTCTGTTGTACAAGCAGTACAGGAATGGAATGCGTATTTACCCCTAACAGTTATTGAAAAACCAGAGGAAGCTGATATTACTATCGTGCGCAAGGCTCCTCCACTTCAAACTTCTTCAGATAGCAAAATTCCCCGTGCGCGTTCTGCCCAAACTACTTATAGAGTATACATCAGCAAAAATAATCTTCTGTCTCATCGCTTTGCAATTTTGCTGAGTCCCAGCCAAACAGGTCAGTATGTTTTGGCAGCTGCTCGTCACGAACTCGGTCACGCTTTGGGCATTTGGGGACACAGTCCGCAACAAACCGATGCTTTGTACTTTTCCCAAGTCCGCAATCCACCACCAATTTCTCCGCGAGATGCGAACACGTTGAAGCGGGTTTACGAACAACCAACGACTTTGGGATGGTCAGTAAATGTCGCAAACCCGAGTCGGTCACCTCGATCGTGAGGGGCTGCTAGATCTCGGACTTTTTCAATAAGAAGTCCGAGATCTGAATCGGTTGTTATTACTGCAAAAGTGCCTGAAATCGTTTATTTTTTCACAAAGTATCTAGATCTGCATCGGTTCTTGCAGCAGCTAGATACTTTGCTCGATTAAGCTTAATAGCTCGGGCAATGCAATCCACAGCTAGAGTTGCTTTGCCCTGACGCATAACAGTAACCTTTGTTGTAAATAGCATTTGCAAGGTCGGGTTTGATTTGCAAGGCGCGGTCAATGCTCTCATGGGCTTCGCGATATTTTCCCAAAATGGCAAGAGAGTTTCCCTTCGAGTCCCAAGCTTCATAATCATAGGGATATAATGACAGTAAGAGATCGTAGCTTTCCAATGCTTCTTTATGCTTGCCCCATTCAACCAAGATTAAGCTACGATTGCTTAAAACACGGCGATCTTTAGGGCTCAGAGCAAGAGCACGATTCAAACTCTCAAGAGACTCTGCGTAACGCTTCAAATGTCCTAGAGCCAATCCATGACATCACCAGGCATCACTATAGGTGGGATCGAGCTTTAAAGCTTCTTCCAAGGAAGCGATCGCCATACTATACTTCCTTGCCTCAAAAAGCCGAAGCCCTTCATCAAACAAAGTTTTAGCTTGTGCTTCCGGGTGTTCTTGCATGAGTCTTGCAAAACTGAGATGAAAGACAGGATAACATGGTTAGCATTCTCGTTTCTTCTAGAAAAAATTCCCTGAAAGCAACCAAAAATGCTGAATATTCTAGTGCAGAAAGTCATGTTCAATGTAATTTCTTTCTTGAGATGTAAGCTTTCCAAGGCAATGCTTAACTCCTGACAGAGAAATTACTTTTCTCCCTCCGCTAGAACGGATAACAAAATGTAGTGAGGATGAATAATGATTTATTTGGGATATGCCACTTTTTTTCTGATGCTACTGCTAGCGTTATGTGGCTCAATGATTCAAATGAGTGCTGCTCTCGATGAAGCTGACATTCAGGGCTTTTCTGTTTGGACAAGTATTGCATGCGTGATTGCCGGGTTACCGATAATGCTTTGGTAGTCTACTCGAACCATCGTAAATGCTATTGGGCAGATTGTAGAGAAGATTTTTGGATGCAATCATTACATTGATGTCGCAAAGGACACTCTGCACACAGGGGATTTCTCGCCGTACAAACACCAGCCCCAAAGTCAAAAAGTGCTAAATTCCAAGCTCCAACTTCGTTTGCGGGAGCTGCTTGTTCAGCCGCTTGCCAAAGGAGGGGACAGCGAGATTTTACCCGACCGCCTTGCAATCCAAAAAATCGCTCCAAAATCCGAGCAACATTAGTATCAATGACTGCTTTAGGCTGTCCAAAAGCATTAGCACATACCGATCTAGCTATGTATTTGCCTACCCCAGGAAGTTTTAACAGCTGTGCTTCTTGTTCGGGAATTTTGCCCCCATAGTCTTTGACAATTATCTGTGCTGATTTATGCAGTCGTTCTGCTCTAAAAGCAAGACCTAATGGCTGTAAAAGTCCTGATATCTCAGCAACAGAAGCGTTTGCGAGCAACCCAACTGTGGGATAGCGTTGCATAAATATCTCGTACAAAGAAGCGACCGAAGGTGCATTGGTCTTTTGCAGAAAAACTTCAGCAACCAAGATAGCATAAGGGTCTTGAGTATTGCGCCAAGCAAATTGCCTGCGGTTCAGCTTTGCCCAAGTTAGCAGTTGCTCGCGAAACCATTTGAGTTTCTCTTTATTGAGATAGATGGAATGTCCGCTCATTGAATGGTCGCTCCGGTGCCGCTTATCATGCTAGTCTGGGCTATATTTGGGCTTAATTTTTGTTTAAGTCCCACTAGTGACTTGCTTGTATATTTCAGTATATTTCAGGAAAAATACTAACACAATTTTTCCTAAACCTACGCAGTGTTGATCTTCCTGCTGTATTGCTGGAATAGGCGTTCCCATACAACAATTTAGCTTTTTTAATCTCTTAATAGACGTAGCAGAACGACTTTGATAAATTACTATAATAACCGTTCCGCTACATCTTGGTATTACAAGTGACTGCTAAGCACCGCGACTGTATTGAAAGCTGCGCTGCTTGAGAACTTCAGCGTACAGTTCTACCAATCTAGCAATGTTTTTATTGAGAGTATAACTATCTAACACTCTTTGTCTCGCTTTTTGCCCTAACAAAGTTGTTACTTCCGGATGGTCTTGGAACAGTGGCAGAAGTGTTCTTAATTGAGAACGGACTGTTTTTGGATTGAGAACAACTCCCGCTCCTTTATCCAGTACTTCCCCATCTGCACCTACATCTGTTGCTATACAAGCAATTCCACAAGACATTGCCTCTAGGAGTGATAGAGATAAACCTTCTACAAGTGAAGGCAAAATAAACACATCACCACCCCGCAAAATTTCGATGCGCCGTTGTTCGTCGGCTACAAATCCCAACCAAACGATGTTGTATTCTTCTCCGTAAAACGTTTCTAGTGATGGCTTTAACGGACCATCACCAACAACAAGTAATTTGCTTTGGGGACCCATATCCGCCTGCTTCCATGCTCGAAGCAAAGCTTCAACATTCTTCTCTGGAGCTATACGACCTTGATAGACAAACAAACGGTTGGCTCGAAACTCAGCTTTAACCTGAGAAGGACCGGGAGAATACTTGACCACATCTACGCCATTGGGAATCACGGCGATATTATCTTCCGGAACTCCCAAGCGTGCTAACAAATCTCGCTGAATCTGGGAAAAAACTATCGTGCGATCGTAGTTGCCCAGAAAAGGTGCGTAGAGTTGATAAGCTAAAAGCTGTGTTCCCGATACAAGTTTTGCTCCTTTACCTGCAAAGGGGGTATGAAAAGTCGCAATTAGAGGCAAGTTCAGCTTTTCACAAATTTCCGGTAAAACAAAGTCAAGGGGAGACAGAGTCAGCGAAGCATGAACTATATCTGGTTTGATACGTCGCAATGACTGAGTCAACACCTTAGTCGCGTTCAAAGTCGGAATTGTGTAAACCTGGGACTTGTAAATGAAGGGTAAAGTTACTTCTTGGCAATTAGGCCAATTGTCCGAATCAGATTCTTCTTGAGCAAAATGAAGAAAGCTAACTTGATGTCCTCCGTCTAGCAATGCGTTTGTAATTTCTCTGCTATAGGTGACATTACCGCAAAAGGGAGATTTTTTTCCAATCCAGGCTATACGCATTCTTTGTTAGCTATCAGGAAAGCGAAATTAATTATATTAACTTTTTGTCTTTTTTTGATCGGTTCTGTTTGAAATTTTACTTGTTGGTTATTGAGTCATCATAAAGACTTCAAAAATCACTGCCTTTACAGAAAAGCTGAAATCTTTCCGGACAGTAAATCTTTGACTTCACTTACTCTCTCAAGAATATTAATTCAACAAAACATTTCCCAGATACTAACGATCGCATTCAGTGACAGTCTTTGTCAATTCCCAATAAGCATGAGAAAAGATCGACGATCGCTGGTCATCGGTTACTGGTTGAAGCCTTTGTCGATACCCAACAAGTATGAGAGAACTCTTCAATGTGGTAAGTTTACCATGAAAAGCGAAGCTTTCAGTCAACAAGCAAGCAATAAAAGCTGAATCTTGACTCAAATAATCATTCAAAAATAAAGAACTCCAAGCAAGAGGGGTTAGCTACCTCAGGACACCGGAAATCAACTGCTAATTGTCTGCTTTACCTAGCACTTTTTATTCATTCTGTTGCGCCCAGTTCAGGAGACGATGACTTGGAAGAGTTGAACCAGGTTAATACACCACCTGAAAAGACGATCGCAGCTAATGCCAAAAAGACTGCTTGCAATCCAATAAAAGTTTCCGCCAAACCAGCCAGTGCTAGAGGTAGAGTCAGAGCGATGTTAATAACGTTGTTTTGCAAACCAAAAACTTTGCCACGCATTTCTGCAGGAGTTTCTGTTTGGATAGCCGTTTGCATGGGAATACCTATCAATGCCCCAAAAACACCAACTAGCGTTACTAACGCCAGAACAACCCAGAGTTGTTTGGTAAATATCGATAAACCAATAAGAGATGCGCCCACACCCAAACAACCAAATAAACTGAGTTGAGTGTATGAAAAGCGCTGACAGAACAGCCCTAAAATTGTTGCTCCTAAAGCAATGCCAACTCCACCTGCAGCCAGCAAGAAGCCAAATTGAGATGCTTTTAAATGCGGAATAACTTCTGCCATCCGAACAGCAAGAACGGTTAAAGCAGCAAAGACGGAGAATAATATTATAAGTTGCAGCAAAGCATTGCGAAGACGAGGATTTTCTCCCAAATACCGAAACCCATCCCGCAAGTCAGCTAAAACATGAGGTGCTTCTTCATCAGGTTTGTGCGGTTTTTCGTGAGTGGTTAGGAGTAACAAAATAATTCCTGCGATCGCATAGCTACCACCAACCACTATTTCTTTCCCGAGCCCGTAACTCCCACCAAGTTGCGCCCAAATTCGATCTGCCACACCCAACAGAGGTTCCCCTACCGCAAACCCAACTATCACCGACGCCATCATCGTTGTGGTGTAAAGTGAGTTAGCAGAAAGTAAATGTTGCTCTTGTACCACTAAAGGAATTGCAGCTTGCTCTGCAGGTGCAAAAAATTGTGTAAGCGTGGACACTAAAAAAGTAACCGCCAAAATGATGACAAATCCTACTGGCAAAACTCCTAGAAACGGTTGCCAATCTTCAGTGAGCCATAAAAGTAGCGGAATGCTCAAAACTAAGATACCCCGCCAAACATTTGTTGATACCAAAACTACTTTTTTTGACCAGCGATCTACAAACACACCTGCAAGAGAACCAAATAGTACTGCAGGAATGGTAAAAAACATCATCAGCGCCGATACCCAACCACTGATGGTCTGGTCGCTTGCTTGGAAATGAGTACTAATGATGGCAATCATCAGTACCAAATAAACCTTATCTGCTAGTTGACAAAAAACTTGTCCACCCCAAAGAGCAAGAAAGTTGGGATTTCTTAATACTGGAAAAAAGCCCCCATCTTCTTTTTTTTCATCTGATGCTATCTTGCTATTGGAATCAGATGCAGCTGTGACATTATCAGTTCCTGCTGGGATATGTCCGGAACCGTTGCCGTTGCCATTGTTATGACTATAAGTAGGTTGGGATTCCCATTTTTTTTCACAGTCATTTGTGAAATTGGGTTTGGGTACTTCCGGTTTCTCATTTTTGTATTTGCCAGAAAGGTCGTTTGCTGACTTTTCCTGGAGATAAACCTGATTGGAGACAGGTTTAGTCACACTAGGGTGATTTGTGACTTGCTGTACCGAAGCCCTACTTTGTTTCTTAACATGGCTTGGTGGTGTTGGCTGGATTTTTGTGTCTAAATCAGACGGTTGCATCATGGTGGGTAGCAAAATAAGAATCAATTAAAGCAGCAGAGCGAATCGAGCGACCAAGGTGGTATTGAGCATATTGGCGCAAAATTTGCTCGACAGAAAACCAGCCGTAGTTTTTGGCTATATCTTGCATTATCTCTGGTTGTGATAACTGTTGGAGTATGGAAAGCTCTATAGCATCCAACCGACTGGAAATAACAGGTAATTCTTGTTGATGGACAACAGTTTTGTAACTAGTAGTCTTTTCTTTAACAGAAGGTGGGGATGGGGTAGACAGGGGAGAAGATGCTCCCTTATCCCCCTTGTCCCCCTTGTCCCCCAGCCTCCTTATCCCCTCTTCCTTCAAGCGTTTCCATGTTGTCAGGCAAACTGTTCCACCAGTAGGAATGCTAAATCCTACTTGCCAATCGGGGTTGGTAAAATCTGGAGTCAAAGTGTTTCCTGTCAGACAGCAAGCTTGTACCTGTGGGGTGAGTCCTGCTATGGCTAAAAGGTGAAATAATCCATGTGCCAAATGTGCTATGACAGCTGATGGCTCGTGGCTTGGTAATTCTTCTATACGGCTGAGGTGTTCCTTCAATAATTCATACAACTCTTCTTGAGGTTGCTCGCTTAACGCCTGACACAGTACTACCTCTGCTAAATACTGACTGGCTGCAAGTTTTCCCAAATTTGTTGCAAGTCCTGGGAAAGTTTTTATAGTTTGAGCTTGGGTAATTTTGTCTAGCGATCGCCCCTTAGCAATCAATAACTCATTTACCACAAACATTCCACTTCTACCGCCCAAACTAGACTTGTGCTTGCGCGATCCAGGAGCAACAGCGCGAATCAGACCAAACTCTCGTGTCAAAATTGTCACTAGTCTATCTGATTCTCCTATCGCTTGGGTTTTCAAATTAATTCCAGTTGTTTTATAAGTTTTACTCATTTGTCTTTTGTCCTCTGTCATTTGTCCTTTGTCTCATACTAATGACTCATGACTAATGACTCATGACTAATGATTACTTGCTACGATCCAGCCTATCGCGCTGTCGGAGCAATTCAACACTTCGCGAGGTTCCCAAACGAGTGGCTCCCTCTAATATCAAGTCTAAAGCTTGGTCAATAGTGCGAATTCCCCCAGAGGCTTTAATTCCTACCCTTTCTCCTGCGACTTCCTTCAAAAGTTTGACATCTGCCACTGTTGCACCACCATTCCAACCCGTACTGGTTTTAAGAAATGCTGCTCCAGCATCCATAGCAAGTTCCGCCGCCAGTCTTTTCTCTTCGTCAGTCAGCAGGTTTGTTTCCAAAATCACTTTTACTGTTTGCCCGGTTTCTTCACAAATTTCAGCAATTTCCCGATGCACGTCATCGCTTTTGCCAGCTTTCAACCATCCCAAGTTGATCGTGACATCTAACTCTGTTGCACCATTTTCCACAGCTTCTTGAGCTTCGTACAATTTAGTTGCTGAAGTCACCGCGCCTGTAGGAAAGCCAATAACTGTACAGACTTTAGGCTGTTTGCCCTGCAAAAGTTCTGCTGCTTGCCTTACGTGTACGGGGTATACGCAAACTGCCGCAAAATGAAATTTGTCTGCTTCTTCACACCATTGCTCTACCTGCTCTGGAGTAGCTGTTGGCATCAACAAAGCATGGTCAATGAATGGCGCAATATCAATGTCTGTATAATCTGCTGCCATCGTTTTTTTGTAGTTGATTATTAACCTTTATAAAGAAATTTAAAACTCTTTAGATAAATTAAATCATAATTCTTATGAATTTCCGCTAAAGCTTTTTCCTTTATTAGGTGTAATCAATGACTGATTGTGATAGGGCTAACTTTAGCTTAGACACCTACTCTCTCAAAGAAAGCAATTTTTTAGACTAACCAATTATCCTTAGATAAATTGTATCAATCTATATTTAGAATTATATAGTAGTCTTTGGGAGTGTGGAAAAGTCAAAGGCAAAGAGAATTCTCAGATGGGCAAGACTCGCCTTTGCTCACTGGCTCTTGCAGTGTAGTCTTGTCGCATTGTGTAGCGCGTGCTTTACGTATAGTATATGTCTAAGGATATACCCAGAAAAACCTCGCTTGTACAGGAGCAAATTTTCTTCACCTTTTGTCAGATATCGTCTAAAAAACCCAAAATAGTTTGAGCTAAAGCCTTTGAAGCTAAATAAGGAACGCCATTACCAATTGTTTTAAACATATTTGTCAGTGACATACTGTTGGGAAGTGAAAAACTTGCAGGCAAAGATTGAATTGCTAAAGCTTCAGCAACGGAAATTCGCCGCATTTTGTAGGGATGTAAATGTACTTCATTGTTACCGTAGCAAGCTGTGGGAGAATAACGCCATCTGTGAAGGCGTTTGTAAGATTTTTTGGAATCGTCTCCTTCATCAATAGTAGCGAATTTTCTGATACCTGCCCTTGGTTGAAAATAGTGCTGAGTATTGGGATGCTTCAGTACATCATTTTTTCTAAACCAGTACTCAACAGTAAGTTCTTGAGGAATACCATCAGGACAGGGCAAAATAGAGCCTTCCCGAAAGGGTTCGCAACGGCTCCAGTTATGGGAAAAAACTTTCTCTTTGGTATATACAATATATTTTTCCCAAGGAAAAACCCCTACAGGTAGAAATTTTTCCCCATTGAGTTTTATCCCCAAATCCCCAACCAACTCAAGTTGAAATCCAAGAAGAATAATTCTTTCTCTATCTTGTGGAACACCATATTCTATGGAATTGATTAACCTTTCTGTAAGTACATAACCAGCTTGAGTTAATTTTTGCTTTAGCCCTTCAAAGAACAAACGGTGTTTCTTTGTCTTCCACAAACCCTTTACATTCTCGAACAGAAAAAAATCTGGTAAAGCTTCACAAATTAATTCAACATAAGCAGCCGACAGTTTGCCATTCTCTCCAAATTGCCCTCTATTTTTTCCACCAATAGAAAAATCAGGGCAGGGAGGACCACCAATAAATCCCACAATATTATTAGATTTACGGCAATCAGCTACCAATTCACGCAAGCGCAAAATTTGTGCTTCTTCAGTCAGTTTTGCTACGTCGCCTTCTTCCCTTTGATGATAACCGTATTCTGGCAATGGAAGGTTGAGACTAGAACGTGAATAGCGGTATGCCTCCATGAAAGGAGAGAAAACTTCATTCACATAAACAATATGGAAACCACTCGTTTCAAAACCCAAATCTAGAAAACCCGAACCAGCAAAAAAGGAAAATATTCTGGGGCTTAAATTCATTTAATAACTGTGACACGCTTTGATAATATTTAATGGCATTTTTTAATTAATCTATTTTTGTTATGTCCCCATCTGACTGGGACATTATTGCCCTCACTCTAGAAGAGTGGGGCTATACAAACAAAGCCTGCCTTCGCAGGCTAATTGTATGCAGCTTCATATTAAATTGGTATAAGATGCGATCGCCGTTAGTCACTGCGATATCTTGTCCGGCAAATTAAGTATAATAAAACCTCGGTAGACTTGTTTGTGTCTTTACGCTTTTGCGTGAAATAAACCATAATTGTTTAACTGGACATAATGGTAGTCGTTGTTGACGCAGTAAAGAGATCGCTGCTGAGAGCTAGTTTCCTTTGAAAGCAGTGTTAGATTCTGCCGAGCAACGGGGAAAACTGGAAATAGGTGTTTAAATAATGTTCTTTATGAAAACATCTTTTCCAACACAAAAGGATGCTGTTATTGGTTGCTTACTTGGAACAGCTATTGGAGATGCTATTGGGCTGCCTTTGGAAGGGTTATCTCAGAAAATGACAGTGCTCAAGCAAATCACACAGCAGCATTGTTTGCGGCTCAGTGTAAAATTAGTTCTGGTATTAGTGGCTACGTATATCACACCGTACCTGTCGTTGTCCAAGTTTGGTTGAGACACCAGCGCAGCTATAGGGATGCAATTGAAGAAATTGTTCGCCTTGGAGGAGATACCGACACTACCGCCGCTATTGTAGGTGGAATTATAGGTGCTGGTGTAGGCACATCGGGTTTACCTAAAGATTGGCTGAATAGCTTGTACGAATACCCTAGAACTGTGGAATGGATGAAATCTTTGGGTGAAAGATTATTTGAGGTATCAAGTAGCGGTAAAAATCAACTTCCTTTGCCCTTATCAATACCAGGACTATTGGTGAGAAATGTGCTTTTCTTGTTGATTGTCCTCGGACATGGATTTCGTCGATTACTGCCGCCTTATTGATTAAATTATTACTGCTTCAAGCAAAAAATTTGCTTGGCAAAAATCTTTATAAAGACTCGACATGGGACTCTATCTATATATATGAAAATTTTTCTAACAAACCAAAATCCGAGCAGTGTTGTATTCAAATGTAATTTTATTGCTTCCTCTTGATTTATAAAAGTTACCCTATTTTAAAATCGCGATCGCCAACCATAACTGGTCTAACTTTGAGTTTCCTCGCTGTTGCCAATTCTACAGTTAAGCGATCGCTCAATAGAGCGGTAAAAATTTGCACAAACTACCCACTAAGCAACAGTCTCAGCAGCAGTTAGTTCAGCTTCAGGGACTTCTGGTAACAGACGCTTGACGCCTTGCTTAACAAAGCCCTGCAAAAATCCGATTTGCTGGCTTTGCTGAAACACCCTTTGCAAATTTTGCCCCAACTTCTCAAGATTTAACGCAGTTCCAGAATTTGTAGCTATTTCCTGCTGTTGGAAATATTCCACTAAACTCAATCCCGCCAATCGGGTGAGGTAAGCTGCACTGACTCCCTGTACTAAACCACCTGCTACAAAGGTGACAGCATTACTCTTAAGTACGATACCAATTGCTTTGGAAGAAAGTTCCACTAAACCCAGTTTTACCATCAAACTTCCCATTGTTCCCGCTACAGTTTGTGCTTGTTCCAAGGAAAGTTTTTGCTGGTAGATTTTACCCAAATCCACAACCATTTGGGCATTAATCGCGGCTGTTGCCAGAACATCAAGCGCTGGAACTGGGTTGGCAAATGCAGCTGCTGCTGCTATCCACTGATATTGTTCAATAATTGGTACGCTGCGATCGCGTCTGATACCATTGAGTAAATCTTTTGCTTCAGCTTTCAGCAACAAAGCTTTTCTCATGGTCGTTCCCCACACAAGTTGCTGTGCTTGCTGTGCCAAAACTTCACCCAAGTGCTGGGTTAACTGCTGAACATCTGGGGCTGGTACCTCCAGCCATTCTTGTATGGAACCATCTTCCTGATGCTTGCGTACTTTGATAGTTGCAGGAGAGGCTGCAACTGCGACTACAGATGAAGGTACGCGTTGTTTTAGGGACTGCAAAACGCTCACACGTTCATCTGGCAAATACTGGTCTTGTTTGTTAAAAACCAGAATTGTGCTTTGATTTGCACCCTTGAGTTGCTGTAAGGCTTGAAATTCAGTATCTGTTAAATCCCCATTTGTAAGAAATAGGACGAGATCGGATTTTTGTGCTTCTACAAACACATCAGCATCTGACTTCTCGCCTGCTTCTACAAACAAAGGAGATGTTTCTTGGAAATGTAGGGACGATCGGTATCCTGTCTCTACACTTTGCTCGAGCACCTCAATCAAGGTAGTTTTACCTACTAACTTACCGCCAGTGACAGTAGCTAGAATCTGTTGCCTGTCTAACTCCGCCGTGAGATTTGCAACTTGTTCTTGTTGTAGAGAAGCGATACGTCGCTTCTCTACAGAGTCTTCTGCTTCTTGTGTTAGTTGGTTAACCACAGATTGGGTTTTTGCAATAGCAACTTCCACTGTTTCCCTATCTACAGGCATACCATTTAGCAGTTGGGTACTATCCTTGGGACGGTTTTTTTGAAACAACCACAAACCGCCGCCAACTGCTAAGAGACTCAGTAAGCCAAATTCACCCACCTGTACCAATGAATCTTGCAAACTGTCTAACATCCAAAGGGAAAAGGACAGTCCCAATCCTCCCACTAAAATTGGTCGCCGCAACTTCACAAACCTAGTTCTCCGTAATCTTTGGATCGATTCTTCTTAAGAATAGCTCACAAGCCTGCTTCTCCAAACTCCATTGGCGAATGCACCAATTTTTCTTTACATTCAGCAACTTGCACGATTTAAGTTTGGTCGGATTACCGATTTCTTCAAGAAGTTGCTCATCTGACCAATTATCAAATACAAAAAACGAAACCCTACAATGATGATTGTAGGGTTTCGTTTTAATTTGGTAGCGGGAAGTGGATTTGAACCACTGACCTTCGGGTTATGAGCCCGACGAGCTACCAGGCTGCTCTATCCCGCGTCGCTCTGTCTTCTCTACTATAGCAACAGGTTTAGAAATTTGACAAGTCCTAATAAAAAAATTTTGGAATTTTCTGGGGAGCAGGATCTGGGGTTAGGGAAAAGACTGCTCGTAATTCCACTTTTGCTAACACCCCAAACCCTTATCCCTAACCCCTTACAATAAGGATAATTCTCCCAGAACTTCTAAACGCTTGTACTTACCGAAGTTCATAAACTTTTCCGACAGGACATCCGCTACGCTGGGAGTAATCCAGCCTAACTGCTGAAGTATATGAATGGCCGCAGCGTGTTTTGCTCGCTTCGATCCATCAATAACTTTAATTGCCAATCCCATGCCTTCACCGAGTCTGCCAATGCACTGTACGCCCTCAGCACCGGATTTACTGACCAGTTCGCCCGGTGTGGCACGCATCAATTCCGTGTCAAATTCTCCCTCCCCTGCTACCATAACTGGATGATGGGTCATGGCTCGGACGATGCGCTCCATATCTAAACTGCTACGAGAAGCTAGCTGAGCGTATAGTGCTCCCATTTGCCCAAGTTGTAACAAGTAGGTAGGAGCACCACAATCGTCATGGGCGCTGATAAATTCTTCGGATGGCATTCGCAGCAATTCCGATACTTTACTAAGAATCAATTGCTGCACTGGGTGTCTGCGGTGCAAATAGTTATTGAGCGACCAATTACACTGCTGACAAACAGCTAGCATTCCAGCATGTTTACCAGAACAATTGTATTCTAGGGGGCTGCGTTTACCTTCAGGAATGGGACATTGGAGTGCTGAAGGGTCTACATCAGCCCGCCAAAGAATATTAAATACTTGTCTTACTTGCTCTATCGTTCCCTTGTGGGAACTGGTAACGATCGCTAGGTCTTTGTCGCTGAGGTCATAGCGTTCTAGGGTACCTGTGCTAGTCACAGCGAGTGCTTGAAATGGTTTCAGTGCTGAACGAACAAACGTGCTTGTTTCAGCATTACCAGCAACGGATAGAATCCGCCCGCGATTATCACAGATCGCTGCTTGGACTATGTGCTTTGACTCTATAATGCCTTCTCGCAGTAACCTAACTTCTAGTGCGGTGGCTTGTGTTCGTTTTCCCATTGTCATGGGTAAAAGTATACCATAATTGTGTCAATTGTCCTCAGTCCTCGGTCATTGGTCATTTGTTTTGTGCAAATGACCAATGACAAATGACCAATGACTATTTAAACTAAGTGCCAAACTATCGTACCAGCAACGAACAACACAGCCAAGCCAGCAAATGAAATTTGTAATCTCTGAAGGATGGGTTTGATCGAGTAGGTCACTATCAGTCGATCGCGTGTTACGATTTCCTGTGGTTTTGTCCAGGTTTGACCGTCGTACCAACCCGACTCTTCGTAAAAAATAATCGGACTCATCAGGCGGTCTCGGATATAAGACCAACCCAAATATAACCGCACCAGTACTAATATGACTCCAACACTTGCGCCTGCGGCACTGCTGAGAATAAATTGTGCTGTATGCTTGTGTGGAGCAAAACTTGTCGCCGCTATTGGTCCTGCTACTATTGACGATAACACCCAAATAAGCGCGATTTTAGTGATATACTCGCTCCAATTTAAGGTACAGTCACGAAATAGCCAGGACGATTTTAATTCTTCGTACTCGTTAAGCGGTTGTTGTTCTGTTGGTACTGGGCAATTTGAGACCGAAGACTTTATCATGTTGGCTGACTCCCACCGTCTGATTTACAAAGCTGGTTACTCCAGTTCGCGTGCTTTTGTTGCGGATGTTATATACTCTATACGTTCTGCGTGTCCCCAGAACGCTTCCAAATTATAAAACTCCCGTTCTTTGGGAAACATAACATGAACAATAACCTCGCCGTAATCTAACAGCACCCACGTTGCTTCTGCTTTCCCTTCTGTCCGCAAGGGGCGTCTTGACCACTCAGTTTCTAATTTATCTTCCACTGCATCCGCTATCGCCCTGACCTGTACCCTGGAGTAGCCCGTCATGACGACGAAGTAGTCCGCCAAATAAGAGACATCTCCTATCTTAAGTATCAGAATATCACCTGCTTTGCGGTCAGACCCTGCTTCGGCAATAGTCCAAGCCATCTTTCCACTCACGTCGTTGTCATCTATAGGTGGGTTTCCTGCTGAACTGTTTGTCACCGTGATAGATTGCCTTGGGAAATTTGTTTGAAAAGAATCAGTCATTAAACCTCAGCTGCTGTATCTCTTTAGTAATATTTTTTTACAAGTTCTGCCAAACAATCAAGAATTGGAATGAACTTTGCAACTGTGAGACCTGGTTTTTTTGAATACTAACAAAAAAACAGGTGTCTGTGCATTATGCTCTACACCTTAGAGCCTTCGATGTCCATCCTTGAAGAAATCAATTACGCCTTGTATGACTTGCTAAGGAATTAAGCAAGAATTTTCTAGTAAAAATCTGAGATTGCAATCGCAGGTCAATCACAAAGCGCGATCGATGTTTTCATGGCTTGCAATTCTTAAAGCTTGCAATTCTTAAAGCTTGCAATTCGGAAGCGTTGCCGCCTCTTGATTCCAGTTTGTGTGATAAAAACACAATACAGGAATGCGGACTCATGCCCAGTCTATCCAAAGTACGATCGGCTATAGCTTGCAATACTTCTTCATCATTCACATAAAATCTATCCATTACCAGGATAGCACTTAGGTGTGGATTTAACACGTGGAAGCGATCGCCAAAAGTTGTTGATTGTTGACTGTCAGCAATTAACAGTTAGCAAGCAACAACTATTGCAATAGCTGCGACCGTTTGCAAATCAAGATTGTAAGGTTGTGTAGAGTGTACCCTGTCGTAGAGAAAATTAAGCCCTACTTGTTTAGATGCTGTGGTGTTGCGTACTATCTGATTTGCAATTCCTGGTCTAGCTATCAAAATTCACAACGTTACGAATGCTCCAGAGGTGTCAAACTTCCTGTTCTGATACGATTTTTGGCTCAATCACTGAGTTCTCGTCTGTCAGCGAGTAAAATAGGGATTCATACTGGCTTAAAGCTTGATCGAAAGAATACTGGTCAATAGCAAATTTCCGACTATTGTATCCCAAAGTTTTAACTTTTTCTGGATGTTGATACAACTCTAAAATAGCGTCTGCTAAAGCCTGTGGGTCTTCTGGAGGGACAATCACCCCACCACCACTTTGTTTAATAGCTCTTGCTGCCGTACCATTTTTGGGAACAGAACCAATCAATGCTCTACCACTAGCCAGTAAAACTTGAATCTTCGAGGGCATATTGAAGGAAATCACATTTTTCTTTTGCACAACCAAACCTACGTCAGCGGCTGCTAGCATTTCTGGCAGAGTTTCGCGAGGCTGAAAAGGTAGTAGTAAAACATTATCTGCACCCGATGCATGACAAGCGTTATGCAATCGCTGTAAACCTTTCTCCTCACCAACAATCACAAAAGCAATCTCTGGAATATGACGCAGCATAGCAGCTGCTTTCACCACAGTTTCTAAACCTTGGGTGAGGGCGATATTGCCAGAATATGAAATAACAAATTTGCCCTCTAAATTGTGTTTTGCGCGGAAAGTGTTATTTTCTTTAGACAGGGGGCGAATAAAGTTGGTATCAACCCAGTTAGGAATTTGGACGATTTTTCTTCCCGGTACACCTTTAGCCTGCAAGTTATCCACAAAACCGTCAGCGATGACACTGATTTTGGTAGCACTTGCGTAAGCAAATTTTTCCAGTAATGCAAAGGCTCTAATAAGCCATTTATTCTTTAATAAACCAACGTGAACAGCAGCTTCTGGGAGTATATCCTGGAGATTTAAGACAACAGGGCAGCTGTGCAGCACGCCAAGAAGAGCCGTTGGCAAACAACTAGGTAGAGATGGAGAAGTCGAAAGAATAACATCCGGACGCCAACCAAACAGCGCTGGGAAGAAACTTGTGAACACGTAGCTTGCATCTAGCAACATCCGATCTAGTAGATTGGGCTGCGGACGAATCCACACGTAACTTCTTTGAATTTCAACCCCATTTTTGTATTCAGTATGGTACCATTTGCCCCGATAGTCCTTGTAGATCTGACGTTCTGGGTAATTAGGCATAGCGGTAACGACACGCACTTGGTGTCCGCGTTTAACCAATCCCTCAGCGAGTTCAGTCATCAAGGGAGCAATGCCTATCGGTTCTGGGTAATAGTTGTACGAGTAAATTAAAATACGCATAATTGGTTATTCTTGTACTCCTAGTCTGAAGAACCCTGGTGTCTTATTAATGACAACATTTGCTTGTGACCTGTTTCCGCACGTTATGTGTGCTTAATTAAAATTTTCGCTTCAGAACCATTCAAATGTCAGTTTTTTTTGTTGAAGATTAAGTAAAATTTGATGCTTCATTTTTGAGCATACGTAATAAATTTAGAGTTAAGAATATTTTGTATTTATATTTTTGAAATAGTGTATATACTTAGATAGAAATTTTATTTCTATAGGTTATAGTCCTGATGTAAAAACTCAGAAAAAGACGTAAAAGGCATAAATTTCAGAGCTAAGGTTTGAAAAAATTCTGGGTTTCACTATGAAAAGTTAGATACCTAACTTCTTAAAGAAGCCGGAGATCCAGAATTGTCAACTTTATCTCGGTATAGCAAATAAAAAAACACGGAGAAAAGTACTGAAATTTCCTCCGTGTTTCTAGCATCAGGCTCTATCGTAAGGTTTGAATTCAATCTGATTTATTGCTCAAACAGCTCCACTGTTTTTATTAAACAAAATCATAACTGTTCTAAAAATCAGCTTCAAATCGTACATAAAGCTCCAATTTTTCTGGTATTGCAAATCCATCCGAATAACATCCTCAAATTTACGGATAGTAGAACGACCGTTAACTTGCCATTCTCCAGTCATTCCTGGCTTGACATCCAAACGTTGCCATTCTGGAACTTCATAACGCTCGACTTCGTCTGGTGTAGGTGGTCTAGTTCCGACTAAACTCATATCTCCTTTGAGAACGTTCCAAAATTGTGGCAGTTCATCTAAACTACTACGCCGCAAAAAACGACCTACTTTAGTAACTCTCGGGTCATTGTCTATTTTAAAAAATGCCCCTTGTACCTGGTTTTGCTTCTCTAATTCAGCTTTGCGAGCTTCAGCATCAATGTACATTGAACGAAATTTCCAAATCTGAAAGCGCTGTCCCATCCAACCACAACGGGTTTGAGAGAAAAAAATCGGACCCGGACTGTCGAGTCTAATTGCAAGAGCAATGGGAATCAATAAAATCCCTGTGATAAACAAACCAATTAACGAACCCACAATATCTGTTAACCGCTTCATCCAAGAACGGACAGAAGGATGGGTGGCTGGTAGTTGCTCTTCTAATTGGCGGTTGATAGATGGACTTTCCGCTTGAGACTCTAAATTGAAAACTTTGTCTAACCCTGTAAGATTAAGTACTGCCGTGACCTGCGGAGTTACGTTACGAAGTGTAAATTTAATATTTTTTTCTTGAGCTATTTTGAGGTTACTGACTAGAGCACCTAAACCACTACTATCCATGAAAATAGTTTGATGAAAATCAATGATGATTTCCATCGGACTGGGGGTTCGCTCAGTTATCTCTTGGCAGGTCTGCTTAAAGGCTACAGCCTCTAGCACACTTAACCGTGCGGGTACCTGCACAATTGCCGTGTCATTTGAGAACATTATAGGAAAATTCACCTCTTTGGGTTGGCCAGTCATTAAGCCCTGCACTTTCATTGCCATGTCTATATAATTTGCCAAACAAATTGTGTTCTAGCAAATAGTCACTACTGATAAACTATCAGTGGTAAAAATAACTAGTCACTAGGAAGTTGATTGAGAGGAGCGATCGTTAGGAACGATTCAAAATAGAACAAGAAGTTACTGAAAGTCTGAAGTTTGAAAAACAAAGGATGATACAAGCATAAAGGATAAAAAAACGAGGTATGAATTACTTTATACTTCAATTTCCACTTCGTTATTCTTGACTTTTGTCTTAAATTCATACTTCACGCCTTATACTTCATACTTCTTTCATGAAACATACACATTCCTGTTCTTGTGCCAACGAAGGCGCATACGCGTTGCTAACATCACATGACTGCTAAAACTACTGTTACACCTACCGCACGCCTGATAGAAATTTTTTCCGCCATACAAGGGGAAGGACTGAATGTAGGAACACGTCAGATCTTTATTCGCTTTGCTTTGTGTGACTTGCGCTGTCACTTTTGTGATAGCGCTCATACTTGGCATGCACCCGCCACCTGTAGGATAGAACGGACCCCTGGATTGCGTGACTTTGAAACTTACTCTAACCCCGTTACACTACCTGCGTTACTTCAGTGGGTCGAGTGGCAGAATTTGCCTTTCGTACATGATACTATCAGCCTAACAGGAGGCGAACCTCTTCTGCACGCATCATTCTTGCTAGAATTCTTACCTCAAGTGCGCTCTGTTACGGGTTTGCCAATATACTTGGAAACTGGCGGACACCGTCCAAAACAACTAGCGGCAATATTACCTTATTTAGATTCAGTAGGGATGGATTTCAAATTACCCAGTACTAGTGGTGAAAGTCACTGGCAAGAACACGCAGAGTTTCTCCAACTCTGTCATACTGCAAAAGTTGAACTCTTTGTCAAGCTCATTGTTTCTCAAACAACTGACCCTTCAGAATTGGAACGTTCGGCGGAATTGGTGGCGTCTGTCGATCCATCGATCCCAGTCTTTTTACAGCCCGTTACTCCTCTAGATACCTCGCTGAATCTGACAGATAAACCTCAACTTGCGCCTTTTCCAGAGCAAGTTTTAACTTGGCAAGCTTTGATGAAGCGATTGGTTAAGCAGGTGCGGGTGATACCTCAAACTCACAAAATGCTGAATCAGCTTTAAGTAAATGGTTAGTGGTTAGTAGTAATAAGAACCACTAACTATTAACTAATTTATGTGAATAGTTAATAGTTAGTAGTAATAAGAACCACTAACGACTCGCTAATTTATAAAGATATTATCAAGTAAAACTCTATTACGTGAAGTTTTGAAGTAGTAAAGATTACATATTCAATATTTAACCTGTTCTTAATAGGGAGGTCGGATGCTAAAAAAATCAATTTCCTAATCCTTGACCATGATTTACATAAAACACATACTTTGTGCGATCGGGTGTTCGTTTATCATGTCTAGCTTGAGTATCGCAGGGTTTGCCTCATCAGCACGCGGTATTTCCCTGGCTAACACTCTTGTGCTCCCCGCTGAAGGTACAGATTTATACCCATTTCCAGGAAGCAGTGCCAATATTAATCGTTTGGGATATTTCTCCGATCTCTACTACGATCGCTATAACAACGTGTACTATGCATTAGGCGATCGCGGTCCTGGAGGTGGAGTCATCTCCTACCAAACACGAGTACAAAAATTGACTTTAGATGTAGACCCTAAGACTGGAGCCATTTCCAACTTTAAGGTACTAGAGACCATCTTATTTACCAAAGATGGTCAAAATTTTAACGGTTTGAATCCAGAAAAACTCAATGGCAATCCAAGCAATTTAGGGCTCAGTCTCGATCCTGAGGGGTTTGCCATTGCACCCAATGGGAATTTCTACATTTCTGACGAATACGGTCCATCCGTCTATGAATTTAAACCAGATGGTTCTTTTGTAAGAGCATTTGCAACACCACAAAATCTCCTGCCTAAAGAAACTAATGGTGATTTAAACTTTGTTGATGGGCGTCCCACCATTACCAACGGTCGCCAAGACAACAGAGGATTTGAAGGATTAACTCTTAGCCCAGATGCAAAAAAACTGTATGCTTTGCTGCAAGATCCTTTAGTTAATGAAGGTTCACCAGATGGAAGACGCAGCCGCAACCTAAGGTTGGTAGAATTTGACACAGCAACAGGACAAAATACTGCTCAGTATATTTATCAGCTTGAAAGTCTCACTAGTATTAACGATCGCATTCCTGGAACAAAAGATGATTTTGGAGACAACTCCCAAGGGCGTAATATTGGTATCAGTGCTATTTCAGCCTTGAACGATAAAGAATTCTTAGTGCTAGAAAGAGATAATCGCGGGATTGGAGTAGACGATCCATTGGGAACAGCACCTGTTGCTAGCAAACGTGTCTACAAAATTGACTTAACTGACGCAACAGATGTAAGCAATATTAGCTTAGTAGGAACTAACACTTTACCTACAGGGGTTAAAGCGGTTGGTAAAACCTTATTCTTAGACATTGCTGAGTCTTTGAAGACAGCAGGACAAACAATACCAGAAAAGTTTGAGGGTCTGGCGATCGGTCCCAAACTCAGTGATGGTTCTTATGCACTCTTATTGGGAACTGATAATGACTTTAGCGTTACCCAAAATGATGACGATGTTCAATTCGATGTTTGTACTAACGGTACTCAAGTCGCAATTGACAGTGGCTGTCCAGATGGCAGTTCTCTAATTCCCGCATACCTTTATTCATTTAAGGTAAGTGCTTCTGAGTTAGGCAAATTTATTCCATCCCAAAAAGTACCCGAGCCTACAGCAACTATTGGGCTGTTATTACTGGGTGGTATAAGTAGTTTATTACTCAAGCAACGTAAATAATTATTAAAGCGATCGGCAATCAGCAACACATGAGCGATCGCCGATCGGTCCAGTCCTGCAGGCGGATTTCCCGCCCCAGGAAACTGGCAAAACCATATAGCCTGCGGCATTGCGTAGCATCCCCGTAAGGAGATAGGATCACTCTTAAAATGCTCCCTCTTCTAAATTTTTAGATTTTGCCTTTGCTTTATTCGCACTCCGCTTGAGAGAGGAAAGCCTTGCTTCAAATTTAGACCGTTGCCGTTTGCTAGGAGTTGTATCAATTAAAGTTTTTAAAGCACTCCCCAAGCTTTTGTAAGCGTTGGGAAGAGTATAGCCAAAACGAGTTGCTAGGGCTATAGCCTTCTCATCAGCTTCTACTAATTCTTTTAATTGCTTCTCACCATTGTTTTTTTGGTACAGCCGCCAGCCTGAGACTCCGCACAAAGCCAAAGCCAGTACTAGCAGCAACCCATCTTGAACCCACAGTTCGCCAACAGCACCACCCAAACCAATTGCAAGGGCTGCCATTTCCCAACCGTCTTTAGGAATAGTATCATTTTGAATGCGAGCGACTTCATGCCAGAATAACAAGTTGCGCTGATCCATTGCCAGTGCATCCCATTTAGCCAAGTCAATTTGAATTTCTACCTGGTCTTTACCAATTTCTTCAGAACGAATCAGGGGTGGATTCACCTCAGTCGTACCTTCAACCGTAACCCAGCTTTGTAATTCTGGCGGTAATAAGCCTTTTAACCGCCTGAGTTCGCTCATTTCTGCTCTAGCACTAGAGGTTGCATAAGATGTCATATTATTCAGAAGGGTGAAAACTTCAGTATATAGAGAGTATCACTTTGGAGTATAGCGATTTCACCAGCAAAACGGCTCAGTCGTTCGGAAAACTCCCACGCCTTTTTCGGGCTTCCATTGCCTTTTCCAAAACGTCTAGCAATCCTGGAGCTTGTTCTTGAATGCTCAATAAAATTCTCTCTCCAAGTTCCACATTCCCCGGATCTTGACCTGTTTCCATAACTTCTGTCAGTCGGGGCACTGCCACCGTATCTACAAGCTGAATTAACCCGTGCAAACAACGGTTAAATTGCTTTTCTGTCAGAATTGAGTCTTCTAGTGGAAACTCAATAATAGCACGAATTTCACCGTCTGATGGGTCGTACTCCCATTGCAACATTTTCGTTTCCCAGGAAATGGAAAGCATTGTTTGCAGTATCGCAGCTTTGTAAGGATGTTCTTGGATACCCGATAGCACTTGGGGCGCAAAGAGACGGAAGAACCTTCCTTCTTCATCCAGTTGAACAACAATGAGAAAATCCTCTAAGTTATCACTTTCTACTCCTGTAATAATACGGTCATCTTCTTCATCAATACGATATTCCCAACCAAGGTTGTCTAAATACTTGGCGATTTGCTGCAGATTTGCTGCCATAAAAGCCTCATAGTTCAATGGAGCCTGCGTTACCAGACCTAGTTTAACCTGCCAGGGTCAAGACGTAGAATGCTATTGTTACCTTCTGTTTTATTGACTCCTGTTCTCTACACACAAGTATTTGTCAAATAAATGACACCAAAATGACAGAAACCCATGTTTTTAAGGTCGATTGTTCTTTAAAGCTCATTTTTTAGACTGTTACCTTCTACTAAATATTTTACCAAATTGCGTTTTAATATATGATACACAACGGGACTATAAAAATTTACATAAAAATAATAATCACTCCGACTAACTGTACCAGAAAAAAACTCAGTAATTTTCTGTAATTTTCAGCAAGCATTGGTTGTTAGGATTTAAAAATTTAATTCATTTTTTTCATAAAAAAATCTGGAATTAAGACTCACCAACGAGAAGTAAACTTGTACATCCGGAAAGATTTTTAGCTAGTTGCAGCGTGGCATGATTGTAAGTATCGCAGTTTTAATTGCGAGGGGGGCGATCGCATGGGTTGGGAAGAACTTACCTCAGTTTACGAGCAACTACATCATTGTGCATTTCAAATTGAAGACATTGCCAGAGTTAAGGAGCGTCAACGTATCGCCCGCGACCTGCATGATTCGTTGGGACACGCGCTGACAGCGCTCAATATTCAGTTGCAAACTGCTCTCAAGCTTTGGAAGCTTGACCCTGCTAAGGCTGAATGTTTTCTCATACAGGCTCAACGGCTTGGCACAACCGCTATGAAGGAGGTGCGGCAATCTGTCTGTTCTTTACGAGCAACAGCAAAGGCGGACCAGTCTCACCAGTCTCTAGAACCACTGATTGAATCTTTAGTAGAAGATTTTCGGCAAGTTAGCGACGTATCAATTTCGACTTGTATAACTCTGTCTGCTATTTTGCCTCCTGAGGTAAGTACTACACTCTACCGAGTTGTGCAAGAATCTCTAACTAATATTCGCAAGCACGCAGCAGCAACAGCAGTACAAATTAAGATTCACCCCACTTCGTATGGAGTGCGGCTTGTAGTTGCTGACAACGGCAAAGGATTTAAACAGGATACCCTATCAAAGGGATTCGGACTTCAGGGGATGGCAGAACGAGTAGCAGCATTGGGAGGTCAAATAGACATTTATACAGAGCCGGGGAAGGGCTGTCAGATTAGGGCTGAGTTACCCTTACAACAGCAGCCTCCAGTACAGAAGTCTCTAGATTTTGGCGTTGATGTTTCTCCCTTAAAAGTTGCAGATTACCTAAAGCATTTGGTTCTTGCTGACAAACAATCGTTACAAAAGTTTGAAGCGAAGCCAAGAAAGCGCAGCCAAATAACAGTCGATTTGCCCTTACAGCAGCAGATTCTCACGCAGAACTCACTAGATTTTGCTGCTAGTGACGCCACCATAACTATAGTCAAGCCTGTAAAGCCCTTGGTTCTCAGTCGCGATCTCTCAATTCAGTTAGAAGAGATTTTAACCGAATACGTTGGCTCTATTGCCACAACCTTGCTGCAGAAACTAACAGAACAAACACAAAATCGTCAAGAACTTGTTACAAAACTACTGTTTTATATTCCCGAGCAGCAACGAACCGAGTTTGAGCAGCGCTTGTCGTTTCTTTTTGACTCATCCCCCAGCCCAGAGGAAATAATTTCAAGAGACTGGGGAAAAGAGCAGGGAGCCAAAGGAAAGGAAACACCTTCCCCTTCCTCTTTACCCTTGACGCTTTACCCTAATTTCTCTAAGAATTCTAAGTTACCTCTTCTTCAACTTAACGTTGAAACGGAGCAAGAATTGGGTGTCAAAATTGCGGTTGAGCAGCCGTTACAAGAGCAAGCTATGGCACAAGAGTGGCGAGATTTTGCTGCTAGTGTCTCTACCTCAGAAGTAGCAGACCTAAGAGAGCGTTTGGTTCTTTCTAACGAGCAATTGTTGCAGTTGGAAAACATTTTGGCAGAATACATTGGAATCACAATTGCCCCAATGCTATTGCAAGAAGTCGTAGAACAAACGACGACCTGTCAAGAACTTGTTGCAGAACTATTGCTTTACATTTGTGCTTCACAACGAACTGAATTCGAGCAGCAGTTGTCGTTTCTGTTTGACTCAAACCCTAGCGTAGATGAAACAACTCAAGAGCACTTTTCCGATCTCAGTTTTCAAACCATCAATGAGAGTTTTATTCGTCAGTGCGAGGAACAACTGATTGATTTGATAGGACCGTTTGCTCCGGTGTTGATTCAGGAAACGCTTCAGTCTTCACCTGGAATTTCTGCCTCGGAATTGGTAGAAGCCATAGCAACAAAAATTCCTGATGCTCAACTAGCTGTCGAATTTCGACAAGCATTAAGCAGTTTTCCTAACATTGAAACAGAGCAAGAAATTTTATCTTACATTCCTGCCGTTCGGGAAACTGAATTTGAGGAGCAAGTTGCATTTCTGTCTAATCCAGTCTCTAGAGAATATGACCTTGACTTGACCTATCAAAGCATTAATAAGAATTTTTTGTACCAATGCGAGCAACAACTAATAGATTTAGTAGGACCGATCGCTCCATTGCTTATTGAGGAAACGCTTGAGTCTTTGCCTGGAATTTCGCGAGCGGAATTGGTAGAAACAATAGCAGCAAAAATTCCCGATGCTCAAGTGGCTGGCGAATTTCAACGACGGATGGGTCTCTAAGTCGATTGGATTCCCTTAGATTCCTTCAGATTCTGCAGCGCTGTGAACCTAATGGTAGATTCGCCTCCAAATACTACGCAGCAGAATATCCATACATGAGTTTGACTTGAGGTGAATTAGATGATTCGTCTGTTACTGGTAGATGACCAAAGTTTAGTGCGTGACGGTATTAAAGCTATGCTTAGCTTAGAACCCGATTTGCAGATTGTTGGTACGGCTGACAACGGAAAAACCGCGATCGAGCTAGTAGAAGCACTGCAACCAGATGTGGTTTTGATGGATGTGCGGATGCCGATTATGGATGGTAAGGAAGCTACTCGCTCGATCGTCCAACACTTTCCAAAAGTTAAAGTCATTGTTCTCAGTACCTTTGATGATGATGAATACATTACCGAGTCGATACGGGCTGGAGCAAAGGGTTATTTGCTCAAAGATATGTTATCTGAAGAATTGGCAGAGTCAATTCGGTTTGTCCATCGCGGTTACTCACAATTAGCTCCCGGACTGCTGGAAAAGTTGGTCACTCAAGCTGCGGATTCAGCATCGAGGCGTAGCGAGACAACTCCAACAGTTTTGGCTGAGTTAACTGCTAGGGAACGAGATGTGTTGCGCTTAATTGGTAGGGGTGCTACCAATCGCGAAATTGCTCAGCAGCTTATTATCTCCGAAGGTACGGTGAAGACTTACGTTACCAATCTTTTTAACCGTTTGAACTTGAAGAACCGCTCGCAGCTTGCCATTTATGCTAATTCTGTAAGCTGGAATGAAAGTTAGGACAAACATTGACGAAAGTTTTAAGAAGATCTACTTATTGGCAAACTTTAGTCAGGGTGAATTTATCTATTTGTTGAAGTAGAAATTAAGACATTTTTCAGATGATTATTAGTAGTTAACAATTTAGGATAGAAGTATAAAGTGATTGAAAAGTATTTTTATCAAAACTAGATTATGTTTGTTCGCGATATCAACAAATGCCAACAGCCTTTCTTGACTTTACAAAGGGCACAAGAAGCACCAGAACAAAAAGTGCGAAAGCTTCTTGCTAAATTAAGTTATATGAACGAGCAATTATGTCATGAGAAAGCTTTACGTTTGCGGGCGGAGGCGGAACTAGAAAAGTCTCTTGCATTGACAAAGAAAGAGCCATTAGTTTCTATGATTTGCCATGAATTCCGTTCTTCACTGAACGTTATCTCCTTCTCCACTAGTTTACTTAAACGTCACCATCACAATTGGAGTGAGGAGAAAACACTACAGTATTTCCAGCGTCTTCAAACAACAGTCGAACAGCTCGGTCAACTGATGGACGAACTTCTAACGATCGAGAGAGCAGAAGCAGGAAAGCTAGAGTTTGAGCCTACATCGGTTAATTTGATCTCATTCTGCCATGATATATTAACTCAAATGAATTTGAGTGAAAACTCTCAGAACGCAATTAATTTTGTGATACAAGGTGATAGCAAAGCAGTTTGTATAGATAAAAAATTATTGCAGCCTGTTCTTACGAATTTATTATCGAACGCGATTAAATATTCCCCCAATGGTAGTACAGTTGATATGATACTCTCCTATCTAGATGAAGAAGTTATTTTTACGATAAAAGATAGGGGAATTGGCATTCCAAAAGCAGATCGACAACGGCTGTTTGAGCCATTTCATCGTGGTGGAAATGTCGGTGATAAACCGGGTACTGGATTGGGTTTAGCAATTGTCAAAAAATTTGTGGATATACATGGTGGGGAAATCATTATAGAGAGTGAAGTGGGTGTTGGTACTACGTTTACGATCGCATTGCCATGCCAAATGTGTCACTAATACCTACACAGTGAGGTAATACCAACTTGAGAAAAGAAGGCAACAAATAATTGAGCGAAATTAAGTCCAAGCAGGACTTTGTCAATCTATAATCGAAAATCCAAAATATACAAACTATGACAAAAGTTTTAGTAATTGAAGATGAAGTAGAAAGTCGAAATATATTTCTTGAATGCCTCGAAGCAGAAGGGTTTGATACTATCAGTGCAGAAAACGGTCTGATAGGCGTTCAGAAAGCACAAGAAAACTTGCCCGACCTCATTATTTGTGACGTTTCCATGCCAGAATTAGATGGTTATGGTGTCCTCACCTCATTACGCCAAAACACGGGAACAGCAAGGATTCCCTTTATTTTTCTTAGTGCCAAGAGTACAAAGGCTGAGGTGCGTCAAGGCATGACGCTTGGTGCTGATGACTATCTCACCAAGCCTACTACAGCAGAGGAATTATTAGAAGCGATCGCTACCCGACTGAAAAAACAAGCAACTATTAAGGAGTGGTACGAGACTCAATCACCACAAGTCACACCACCTCCTGCTAATACCGCTCCATCAGCCGACTCCCAGTCATCCTCTCCTGCTAGCCCTCAGTTGAAGGAGGTTTTTGACTTTATCGAAGCCAATTATCACCAAGCTATAAGCTTAAGTGACGTAGCCCAAGCCGTGGGTTATTCCCCAGCATACTTAACTGACTTAATGCGACGCCAAACAGGAAAGACGGTACATCAATGGATCGTAGAGCACCGAATGACAAAGGCATGCTCATTGCTTTTGGAAACCAAGCAGTCAGTAGAACAGATTGCGGAAGCAGTGGGTTATCAATATGTAGGGTGTTTCTTTCGTCAATTTCGTATCAGCTTTGGAACTACCCCTCAAGTTTGGCGCAACCAGAAGATACGCAAAGATTGAAGTCAGGGGCTTCCACATAAGGAATATCTCAAAATTTCTTATTATTAATAGAAATTTATTTATTAATAGCTATTCCTAACACTACCATTAGGCATGATAGTTTTATGAAATATTGCTCCTGACAAATTTGCACCTTCTAAAATTGCACCTTCAAAGTTAGTATTAGTGAGATTAGCGTTGCTGAGATCGGCATAACTTAAATCAATATATTTCAAAATAGAATTACTTAAGTTTGTATTAGATAAATCAACTTCACGTAAATTAATTTTACTAAAAAAGATATGAGATAGATTTGCACCTGCTACAAGATATATAGCTTTTGATAAATCAATACCATTAGGAAAAATAGTAGCTGAATTATAAAATGCTCCCCTGAAATCGGTATTAGCTACTATACTGTAGCTGAGGTCAGCATTACTTAAATCAGCCCCAGCTAAACGAGCATTTGTAAGGTTAGTACCTGCTAAGTTTGTACCTTTTAAATTTGCATGACTTAAACGAGTATTACTAAGATTAGATTCACTCATGTTAGTACCGCTAAAATTTACATCATTTAAATAAAGACCACTTAAGTTAGCTCTACTTAAATCAAGTGAGTGTAAATCTTTGCAAGATAAAAGAGATTTGCCATATCCAGACAAATCTACACCAGAGGTAATTGGTATAGCTTGGGATAAATCCACATTTTCAGGGAAAATTGTTTCTGAACAGTAAATTGCTTCACTTAAGTTTGCCCCTGCTAAGTCTGCTTCACTAAAATTGGCACGTATTAAATCAGTCTTACTGAGATTTGTATTTCTTAATATAGCTCTGGTTAAATTTGCTTTATTCAGTATTGCTCTGGCTAAATTGGCATTACTTAAATCGGCTTCTGTTAAGTTAGCATTTATTAAATCTGTTAAAACAAAACCATGTTCACCTACATCTAATCTAGCTCCTTTTAAGTTAGCTTTTTTTAAATTACTTCCTCTAAAAGATGTGCTACTTAATTTGCTTTCTTCTAAATTGATACCTTCTAAATTAGCATTTAGGAAAAAAATTTCAATTAACCAAGCACCACTTAAGTTCGCATTACTCATATTTACATCTTTTAAAGAAGCATTCCATAGTTTTATGCCAGGAAGCTGTACATCACTTAAATTTACTCCTTGCAAATCAGAAAGCCTTAATTCTACACAACTAAAATTATTAGTAAAATCTCTTTCTCCTCGTGCATAGCGTAGCAACAAAGTATCCTTAATCGCCGCCGGATTACGATTATTGTTACAAATACTACCGCTTGGCATAATAGTGTTGCACAAAATAGCATGCATTAATTCTGGAGAGCCACTTGTATTCTCAACTTGAGCATTACGTAAATTCGTATTTTTCAGATTTGTATCTTCAAGATTTGTGTCAATTATTACTGTATTTTCTAGATTTGCATCCTCTAGATTTGCTCCTTCTAAACTGCTTTCAAGTATTGTACAATTTATTAAATTCGCCCTTTTTAAGCTGGCGTACTGAAAATTGCAGTTAGTTAAATTGGTATTACTCAAATCTGCTTCATCTAGAACTGCGTAGCGTAAGCTAGCACCTTCTAAATCAATGCCTCTAAGAATAGTTCGTTGAAGATTAGCTCCATGTAACTCGGCATCTCTTAACTTAGAGTTGCTTAAATTAGCACCGCTCAAGTTAATCCCTATTAAATTGGCACTCCTTAAACTAATGCCTATAAAATTTCTTTCCCCAGAGGTGTACTGTGTGAGTAAATTTTCAATATCCATACATAACTCAAATAAATTGTTTAAATACTAATAACAGTATCTCCTTATAAGATAAATCCTGCCACTAAGTTAAGTGCAACCTTGCAAGAAATGTACGCAGCACTGGCTACTGAAAGCTTTGCTATCCCTCAACTATGACAATTAATGTAAGAATTTTCGCACTGGATTTTCTGACTTAGTCAAGCCTGAAATAAGGGCAATAACAAATTTAGACATTGAGATTAACCAAATTCCGTGTTATTGCAATACTGCTCTGCGGGTTCATGTGCTTATACGTACTTAGTAATTTCCCACCCTATTTTCCCTTAACCGAGCAGTAGTAAATTCCATTTATAAAGGACGGGTAAGAAAACCCGTCCCAAAATCAGGGATTTTACTATTTGTAGTTTTCTAAAAAGACGTTGGCTTGTAGCTTGTACGAAAGTTGATCAACGCTTGAGTGAACTAGAGCAAGACTCAAGCTAGACTTAGTTCTGGTTTTAGACTTTTGCTGATTGCGTTGCAGAAAGACACCAGCAATTAAAACACTGACACACAGCAAAGCAGGAACTGCCGAAGGTTCGGGGATAGTTGTTGGTTTAGGCTGAACTCCCAGCGATAAGATCGCTCGATCTGCTCGAATCAAACCATAACCATATCTGGAATCAAAACCGGACAAAGGACTTTCAGCTGTATTTCTCAAAGCGTTATAGATTTCAGTAGGCGTTGCGTTCGGATTTGCCTGTAGTAGCAGCGCTGCGACTGCAGCAGTATACGGAGCAGACACCGAACTTCCGAAGAAGCTAAAGAATTGAGGATTGTCATAAGGACGAGCTTCTCCAGTCAAGTTGAAAGAAGTTGGTAGACCATCCGGAGCTACAACATCCGGTTTTAGAGATCCTGGATTCCCTTCCGAAGAGAAAGGCTCTATTTGCCCCTGCGTAATAGTAAGACCAGATCGAGTTGTGTAAAACTGTGCATTCCCATAGTACACAGCTCCGACACTCAATGCATTTGGGTTATTGACGTGCCCGTATATTGGTAAATTGGGAAACTCATTACCTGCGGAACTAAAGTAAGAAATTCCCCGATCGAAGACTGCGTTAATTGCTTGGTTGATCGGTCCGTCTGGCGGCTCCAAATCCTGCAAGTTTGAAGGTACATCAGGAATACTTTGGGGGAATAAACCTCTATCATCCACAATAATATTGGCTCCGACAGCCCCTAGAGCTTGAATACCCTGACTAATAACATTTACGTCTCCCGCACCCGAGTAAAACGCTAATTTAGCGCCTGGAGCTATAGCATGAACGATCTGCAAGATAGCGCGACCCTCATCTGTAGGATCGTCCTCAGTAATGGTAGGGTCTGCATCTGAATAGTCCTGTAAAACTTGAATATTTGAGGGTAGGTAACCGTCGGCAATATTAGTGGCATAGTTATCGACCTTCCCCAAACTGTCAAAACTGTTTGGCGAAGTATTAAAGCTGTCAGATATTACACCGATGGTGATTCCAGTACCATCCAAACCATAGCGATCGCGTAAAATATCGACTCCTGTGGCTTTGGCAGCGGCTTCAATTGGTAAGGAGAAGGTAGCTGCTTGAACCTTGGCAACAAAGCCTACCAGGGCAACAGTTGTTGCGATCGCCCCTGAAGTAACAGTTTTTTGAAAGAGTTTCACATTTTTCATAGCGTTTACAAACCTTCACAAGATTTTTCGTAAAACGTAAAATTTTATACTTATTTTGTCTGGTTAAGCTTACACTTAAACCATTAGCTTTCCGTACTATCGTGCCTTCTGCTTCTTTAGGAGTATTTAGCGTGCAATTTCTACATAAAAGCTACAGCTTGAAAGGACAACGAATACGGAAACTAGAATATCAATATAAAAACTACAACTTCAATTTGAATTCTTTAGGAAAGACAATCAAAAAAATTAACAGTCATTGAATGAGAGACTTAAGTGCTAATTATGCAACAAAACCCAGTGAACGAAGAAGAATTCTCTATAAAAGTTCACTGGGTTATAACAATTTGTCACTGGACGTAATTACCAAAAAGTTCAGTTTAGCTTAGACGGATTTGTTGGCGTTCCGGGCAAAACTCCAAGCAACGCAAGCTTTTACGAAACTCCAACCCAGACATACGCCACCTGCAACTTCTTCGAGAGCTTCATCAGATAATTCGCCTTCGGTCTTGGGTGCAGTTGATTCCGTGTTGAACTCGGTGTTGGTATCGAGAGCTTGAGAGATGGCTTGATTGAGTTCGTCTTGCATTTTTTTGTCTCCTATTTTTTAATTTGTTGAGCGAGTGAAAGTCAGTAGCTCGCAAACTTGGGTAAATCAATGTAGAAATAAGGGTTTCAGCCATTGTCACTCTGATAGGTAAAGAGCATTTGTTTAATAGAAATCGCCTTGTGAAAGTGAAGGTCGTGACCTTGGCCGAAATACTGATGAGAATGTGTTTTCTCAATACAAGAGCGTCCTACTAAAATCTTCATGTAGTAACACTTCTAAAAACTTTGCGATCTACTGACAGTAATTGGTATAAGTCTTAGACGGATTTGTTAGCGTTATAAACAAAACTCCAACCCCTGCAAGGTTTTGGTTTTAGATGAGTCCAACCCAGACATATGCCACCTGCAACTTCTTCGAGGGCTTCATCGGATAATTCGCCTTCGGTCTTTGGTGCAGTTGATTCCGTGTTGAACTCGGTGTTGGTGTCGAGAGCTTGAGAGATAACTTGTTTGAGTTCGTCTTGCATTTTTTTGTCTCCTATTGTTTCAATTTGTCAAATGAGTGAATTGTTGAGCTAAATCTTAAACGGATTTGTTGGCGTTCCGGGCAAAACTCCAAGCAACGCAAACTTTTGCGAAACTCCAACCCAGACATACGCCACCTGCGACTTCTTCGAGGGCTTCATCGGATAATTCGCCTTCGGTCTTTGGTGCAGTTGATTCCGTGTTGAACTCGGTGTTGGTGTCGAGAGCTTGAGAGATAACTTGTTTGAGTTCGTCTTGCATTTTTTTGTCTCCTATTGTTTCAATTTGTCAAATGAGTGAATTGTTGAGCTAAATCTTAAACGGATTTGTTGGCGTTCCGGGCAAAACTCCAAGCAACGCAAACTTTTGCGAAACTCCAACCCAGACATACGCCACCTGCGACTTCTTCGAGGGCTTCATCGGATAATTCGCCTTCGGTCTTTGGTGCAGTTGATTCCGTGTTGAACTCGGTGTTGGTGTCGAGAGCTTGAGAGATAACTTGTTTGAGTTCGTCTTGCATTTTTTTGTCTCCTATTGTTTCAATTTGTCAAATGAGTGAATTGTTGAGCTAAATCTTAAACGGATTTGTTGGCGTTCCGGGCAAAACTCCAAGCAACGCAAACTTTTGCGAAACTCCAACCCAGACATACGCCACCTGCGACTTCTTCGAGGGCTTCATCGGATAATTCGCCTTCGGTCTTTGGTGCAGTTGATTCCGTGTTGAACTCGGTGTTGGTGTCGAGAGCTTGAGAGATAACTTGTTTGAGTTCGTCTTGCATTTTTTTGTCTCCTATTGTTTCAATTTGTCAAATGAGTGAATTGTTGAGCTAAATCTTAAACGGATTTGTTGGCGTTCCGGGCAAAACTCCAAGCAACGCAAACTTTTGCGAAACTCCAACCCAGACATACGCCACCTGCGACTTCTTCGAGGGCTTCATCGGATAATTCGCCTTCGGTCTTTGGTGCAGTTGATTCCGTGTTGAACTCGGTGTTGGTGTCGAGAGCTTGAGAGATAACTTGTTTGAGTTCGTCTTGCATTTTTTTGTCTCCTATTGTTTCAATTTGTCAAATGAGTGAATTGTTGAGCTAAATCTTAAACGGATTTGTTGGCGTTCCGGGCAAAACTCCAAGCAACGCAAACTTTTGCGAAACTCCAACCCAGACATACGCCACCTGCGACTTCTTCGAGGGCTTCATCGGATAATTCGCCTTCGGTCTTTGGTGCAGTTGATTCCGTGTTGAACTCGGTGTTGGTGTCGAGAGCTTGAGAGATAACTTGTTTGAGTTCGTCTTGCATTTTTTTGTCTCCTATTGTTTCAATTTGTCAAATGAGTGAATTGTTGAGCTAAATCTTAAACGGATTTGTTGGCGTTCCGGGCAAAACTCCAAGCAACGCAAACTTTTGCGAAACTCCAACCCAGACATACGCCACCTGCGACTTCTTCGAGGGCTTCATCGGATAATTCGCCTTCGGTCTTTGGTGCAGTTGATTCCGTGTTGAACTCGGTGTTGGTGTCGAGAGCTTGAGAGATAACTTGTTTGAGTTCGTCTTGCATTTTTTTGTCTCCTATTGTTTCAATTTGTCAAATGAGTGAATTGTTGAGCTAAATCTTAAACGGATTTGTTGGCGTTCCGGGCAAAACTCCAAGCAACGCAAACTTTTGCGAAACTCCAACCCAGACATACGCCACCTGCGACTTCTTCGAGGGCTTCATCGGATAATTCGCCTTCGGTCTTTGGTGCAGTTGATTCCGTGTTGAACTCGGTGTTGGTGTCGAGAGCTTGAGAGATAACTTGTTTGAGTTCGTCTTGCATTTTTTTGTCTCCTATTGTTTCAATTTGTCAAATGAGTGAATTGTTGAGCTAAATCTTAAACGGATTTGTTGGCGTTCCGGGCAAAACTCCAAGCAACGCAAACTTTTGCGAAACTCCAACCCAGACATACGCCACCTGCGACTTCTTCGAGGGCTTCATCGGATAATTCGCCTTCGGTCTTTGGTGCAGTTGATTCCGTGTTGAACTCGGTGTTGGTGTCGAGAGCTTGAGAGATAACTTGTTTGAGTTCGTCTTGCATTTTTTTGTCTCCTATTGTTTCAATTTGTCAAATGAGTGAATTGTTGAGCTAAATCTTAAACGGATTTGTTGGCGTTCCGGGCAAAACTCCAAGCAACGCAAACTTTTGCGAAACTCCAACCCAGACATACGCCACCTGCGACTTCTTCGAGGGCTTCATCGGATAATTCGCCTTCGGTCTTTGGTGCAGTTGATTCCGTGTTGAACTCGGTGTTGGTGTCGAGAGCTTGAGAGATAACTTGTTTGAGTTCGTCTTGCATTTTTTTGTCTCCTGTTGTTTCAATTTGTCAAATGAGTGAATTGTTGGGCTAAATCTTAAACGGATTTGTTGGCGTTCCGGGCAAAACTCCAAGCAACGCAAGCTTTTATGAAACTCCAGCCCACACATACGCCACCTGCAACTTCTTCGAGGGCTTCATCGGATAATTCGCCTTCGGTCTTGGGTGCGGGGAGTTCTGTGTTGAACTCGGTGTTGGTGTCGAGAGCTTGAGAGATGGCTTTGTTGAGTTCGTCTTGCATTTTTTTGTCTCCTATTGTTTTAATTTGTCAAATGAGTGAATTGTTGAGTTAAGTTAGACGGATTTGTTGGCGTTATGAATAAAACTCCACTTAACGCAAACTTTTGCGAAACTCCAACCCAGACATACGCCACCTGCAACTTCTTCGAGGGCTTCATCGGATAATTCGCCTTCAGTCTTGGGTGCGGGGAGTTCTGTGTTGAACTCGGTGTTGGTGTCGAGAGCTTGAGAGATAGCTTGATTGAGTTCGTCTTGCATTTTCCTGTTTCCTATTTTCTAATTTGTTTCTGTCAATTTATCTTTGATACTTATCAGAATAGCGATATGTAAATAAAAGCGTCAATTTGATTTTTTTAGGAAGACAAACAAAAAAAATAAGAGTAAATAATAACAGGAAAACTTTTAGACTATAAAAATTGCAGTCTTTTCTAAAAAAATTGAATTGTAATTCTTGTTTTAATTTTCTAAACTAAATATCGAAAGAGAATCAGTCAAGTATTTTGGCAATCAGATAGGGTAAACATAAATGGAAGTTTCACAACAAGATTTACGAAAAATAGTAGAACAAGCTAGTAATATTGAAGAAAGATTGAGCAATTGCTTTGTTCCAAATGAAGCTGAAGACAACAATAAGCTGGCTATGTCTCGCTTGAAAACTTGGTGTCAGCTTGTTACACAAGGGAATTCAGAAAAGTTAGCCAAACGCCTTGTATGGGACAATCTAGATGTTAGTACAATGGTTAGGGTTCTCGGTGCTGTCCGCCTTGCTGATGGGCAACAACTCCCCTCATGGACAGACACTTTGCGGGAAGCTTTGCAAACTGATTGGGAAACAGCTTATGCAAGCGTCTATCATTGTTTGGAAGCTGAAAAGCCAATTCCCTTTGAAGAAGTTTATCTACCCTTTGTTCATGTAGCGCGGCAAAAACTTATTGCACGAGCTAATGCTAATTTGCACCTGCTGTCCGAAGCAGTTCACTTATATTTGGAATGTCAGCTACTATTAAAATTAGCGTCTCTTTGCGCTCAATCTCTAGAATTTGAGTTTTCACAATTTAAAGCAGTGAAGCAGTCTGCGTCCATATCTTTACCAGAACAACAGGCTAGCCATTCTAACGTACAGTACCAAAATTTTGTTAAAGACTTGAAAGCGGGAGGGTTATTATCTTTTTTCCAGAAGTACAGTGTTCTAGCGCGATTGGTGGCAACAGCAGTGGATTTCTGGGTAGAGGAAAAAGCGGAATTCCTTCAGCGTTTGGCATCAGATTTACCCAGCATCCAGCAAAACTTCCAAGAAAGTACAGGTCAAGTCGTTAAAATCCAAGGAAATTTCTCTGACTCTCACAATCAAGGACGCTCCGTCATAGCGCTGACCTTTGCATCCGGCTTAAAACTCATATACAAACCTAGAGGCTTAGCCTTGGAAAGTGCTTATTTTCAGTTACTGACTTGGTGCAATCAGCATTTTGTAGAGATGCATACAAAGTCTTTGCACCCGTTCAAAATACTAAAACTTATCAACAGCACCACCCACGGATGGATGGAGTATGTAGAGCATTTACCTTGTGAAGATGAAACTGCTGTAGAGCGATACTACCAACGTGCTGGGATGGTTTTGTGCCTGCTCTACCTGCTGCAAGGGAACGACTGCCATGAGGAAAATCTAATCGCTAGTGGGGAACATCCGGTGCTAGTTGATCTAGAAACACTTGTACATCCTCGTGCTCGTGAGGTTAACCCTACAGAGGAAGTAGAAGCGCAATCTTTAGTAAATCAGCAATTTTTTCAAGATTCGGTGCTGCGGACTGGACTGTTACCAAGATGGGAATTGGGCGCAGATGGAGGAACTGCTCACGATATTAGTGGTTTGGGGGGTGGAAATGGCGGGGAAATTCCTATTCGCATACAAAAGTGGCAGAACATTAACACTGACAATATGACATTGGAATACGAGTCTGGTTTCATGTCACCCTCTGCTAATATACCTCTCCTTAATGGGCTCGTTGTGTCATCCCACGATTACGTCAATGAAATCGCAGATGGTTTTCGGCAGATGTATCAGTTCCTGGTACACAGGCAAGAAGAACTTTTAGCAGCTGACAGTCCATTAGCCGCCCTAGCCCGTCAGAAAGTTCGATTTTTGTTTCGCAATACCCAAGTATACGGTCATATTCTAGAAAAAACTCTTAATCCGAAGTTTTTACAACATGGTGTAGATCGCAGTATTCAACTAGATGTCTTAAGTCGGGCATTTTTGGCAGCCGATGAAAAACCCCCAATTTGGTCAATTCTTGGGGTTGAGATCCGAGCAATGGAACAAATGGATATTCCTTATTTCATTGCTAACTCCAGTAGTGATGCTCTGGCACTTAATTCAGATCTAATTGTTAAGGGATATTTTAGAGAACCTAGCTATAACCGAATGATTTCTTGTCTGCAACAGCTTAATGACACAGATTTAGCTCAACAAATCTCAATCATTCGGGGTTCTTTTTACTCGCGGGTTGCTCAAGGAATGACCAGTACTCTATCCACCGAGCGTGCTAGTGCTAATCTAAATTTGGATGCACTTGCTCCCATAACATCAACACAACTGGTGCAGGAAGCGGTAGAGATTGCAAAGGACCTGCAACAACGAGCAATCTACGCCTCCAATGGTAGCGCTACTTGGATTGGGATGGCATATCTCCCCAAGGCAGGACGGATGCAACTTCAGCCTTTAAGTGATGGTTTATATGATGGTGTTTGTGGAGTTTCTTTATTTTTAGCAGCGCTGGCAAAAGTAACTGGTGATGCAAGATTTCGCGATGTAGCATTGAGCGCCTTACAAAACATAAGAAAGCCCTTGCAGGACATACGAGACCCAAACATTCAGCATAAAATTGCCAAGCAAAGTGGTATCGGTGGCGGCATTGGATTGGGGTCTATAGTGTATACTTTGGTACGAGTCAGTCAGTTTCTAGATGAACCGGATCTGTTGGACACTGCCAATTGTGCCGCTTCGTTCATCACTCAGGAAAGCATTGCCAGCGATCGCTCATTTGACACAATAGCAGGAGCGGCTGGAGCAATACTGGGATTACTGACTCTGTACCAAACAAAGGCAAACCCAACTGTTCTCGATCGCGCACAAGCTTTGGGTTATCATTTACTCAACAACCGGACTAAGAGTGAGACTGGATTTAGAGCTTGGGCTACCCTAGAAGGCAAGTTAGCAACGGGATTTTCCCACGGTGCAGCTGGTATTGCCTACGCTTTATTACGATTGTATAAAACCACACAAGACCCAGTTTTTCTAGAAGCAGCAGAGGAAGCGATCGCCTACGAACGCAGTATCTTTTCACCCACTCAAGGAAACTGGCCAGATGTAAGAAATTTCTCCTTAAATAAGAGCAAGCCATCTTTTATGACGACTTGGTGTCACGGTGCTCCTGGTATTGGTTTAGCCCGTTTGGGGAGTCTGGAGATTCTGGATACAGCAGAAATTCGGCAAGAAATTGCAGTTGCTATAAATACAACACAGCAGTTTGGTTTACACAATATTGACCATCTCTGTTGCGGTAATTTCGGCAGAATGGAAGTTTTATTGGTGGGAGCGTGCAAGCTGTCGCGTTCGGATCTTTGGGATACCGTTCAAAAACAAGCAGCTTGGGTTGTTGCAAGAGCAAAGCAAGCTGGTAGTTTTTCTCTGTTTCCCGAACTTTCTGGAGATGTTTATAACCCTGGTTTCTTTCAAGGTAGTGCTGGAATCGGTTATGAACTCTTGAGGCTAGCATATCCGGAATCGCTTCCTTCCGTATTGTTGTGGGAGTAGATAGCTGTCGTTTTGTCCTTGCTACTCTCACAGAAGCCGTCCTTGCGGCTTCTACTTGTACTCATAGTTTTATCTACTCAATAGTGGTTGCCTTTTAACACTAAAGTGCAACTACAAACCAAAAAGCTATAAATCGAAAGATTTGCAAGTCCGATCGAAACGTTGTGCATTGCGATAAGCCGGAGGCTTAACGGAGTACAGCCGTATCGCAGGTTACTTTCTCTATACTGCTACTATGAATTACTGGCTTAAAACTCAATCTCATCCCATCCGCTGTTTGCTTTACTTGGAATGGGGGTTCCTTGCGATAGCAAGCATGGCTAGCTTTCTCGAACTTGTATTAGCACCACAAATATGGCAGCACAAAGTCTCAGATCTGCTCGTGCTGGCTGTATTTGCATTACTTGGCGTTACCTCATACATAGATAAATTTGCTACTAAAACTATCTATGTATGCATGCACTTTAGTCTAGTTTTGATATGGCTACCTTTTAGCGGAGCGTTGTGGCTGTTATCAATTCTGTTACTAATCCTCATGATTCGCTGTTTCTTTATGTTGCCATTGCAAGGGCGTTGGATAATAGCGGGGTTAGCTTTTGGAATTGTGTTGCTTGCACGAATGCAACAACTTTACAGCACTCACAAACTCCTTGCGTTCAGCCAGTTATCGCAACAATGGATGAGCCAGTGGAGCGATGTTTTTTGGTTTGGAATTGTGTTGTTATTACTTACGCAATTAATGCAGCAGGTGCTAATAACGCAACAGATTCAACAGCAACTAGCACGAGAGCAACAAAGGTGGCGACAATATATCCAACAACAGCAAAAACTCATTGCACTCCAAGCACGACACCACGTTGCTTGCGAAAGCTATGATGCTTTGGGTCACGCGTTAGCAGCCATCAACATTCAGATACAAAGCGCTCTGAAATTCTGGTCTATCGATCCGAATCAAGCACAAGAGTTTTTAACACAAGCGCAACGGGTGGGAGTCACCACTATGCAGGAAATTCGCAATTCTCTCCGTGCGCTACGCATCCACACTATACCACCACAGATACAACTCCCATTGGAACAGAAACACGATGTGACAGTTTCTTTCTCTCCTCAAGATTACCTAGCAATGAATTACAACAAACGCATCTAACTACAGGGGATATGGATCGTTTGCATCTGAAAAGAGCGTAGAAAGGTTGCAATACGCTGTAAGCTACAGTTTTTTATGACTTTAATTTTAAGTAATTATACTTCTTGACTCGACTTTAGTCAGAGGAAATTTGTCTATTGCGTCCATCTAGAATTCAAGACGTTTTTCAGATGTTTGATTTGGCTTGAATCTCTACGATTGATATAGTTCCTTATCTCAGTTTACTACAGGAGTTTTATTTAATTTTTTAAATACAAATAGGGTAAGCTTTGCTATCACATAGTGCTTGAGATAATGTTTACTCTAAAGTAATTAAGATGAAGAAAAAACAGCAATAAAATTTTATCTAATCAAGAATTGTCATTGACTTTAATATTGGTAGTTAATTATTATGTGGACAAAAATTAAAAAAGCGATATTATACCATTCCAAGCTTACTACCAAATTTACTCTACTTCTTTCAATCGTTTTTATTGGTGCTATCTTAATCAGTAGTTTTGCTTTATCTAAAGCACTTGAGCAAAGATCGGAAGATGAAATAAATTACAGAGGGCAAGTTATCATGCAAATGATAAATTCATTAAGAGAGTATACAACCATCAATATAACAACTCTATTAACCTCTAATCCAGATAATCAACAAAATTTTATCCCAGAAATAGTACCGAGTTTTGCAGTTAGAGAGGTATTTGAAAATTTACGTAAAAATAAAGAATATAGAGATTATTATTACAAAGATGCTACTCTTAATCCCACTAATCTACGAGATAAAGCGGATGATTTTGAAACAAATCTTATAAATAAGTTTCGCGATCGACCAAATTTGCAAATCTTATCAGGATTTCGAGATTTGTATGGAGAAAAAGTGTTTTATAGTGCTCGTCCTTTTACTATAAAAAAATCCAGTTGTCTTCAATGCCATAGTACTCCGGAAATTGCACCTAAAAATCATTTAAAAACTTATGGGACAGAGAATGGTTTTGGCTGGAAGCTCAATGAAATTGTTGCATCTCAAGTTGTTTATTTTCCCGTAAGTGAGGTTTATAACAGAGCTTCTCAGGCTTTTTCTTTATTTATTGCAATTTTTATTGGTGTCTTTACCCTGGTTCTTCTTACAATTAATCTTTTACTAAAGCGAAATGTCATCGATCCTCTCAAACCAATGGCGCAACTGGCTCAGAAAATTAGCACAAATACATTTGTTTACAGTCAAGCTGAAGAATTTGAATTCAAAAATTTAGTTGCGATCGCTAAGCGCACTGATGAGTTAGGTCATCTAGGGCGTATCTTCCTGAGAATGGTTTGTGAAGTCTACGATCGCGAGCAACGCATGAAACAACAAATGCGCGAACTTAGTATTAGAATTAACGAAACTAAGAAGGCTCGTGAAGTGTCTGAAATTGTAGAAGCTGACTACTTCCAGAATTTAAGCGCACAAGCAAAAGCTATTAGAAATAACTGGGCAAATTCTGATGAATAGAAGAATCAACGCTCCAAGGAAAAACTAATATTCTTCCTTTCTTTTCAGAAACTATTAAATATTTGGAAATACATCATGTCTAAAATTGTGTCAATCCATTCATTCCGTGGTGGAACAGGCAAATCAAACGTAACTGCTAACCTAGCAACTATTATGGCTCGTTCCGGTAAACGGATTGGTATTGTGGATACTGATATTCAGTCGCCTGGAATCCACGTGCTTTTCGGTCTGAATGAGGAAAAGATAGGCTACACTCTAAATGATTATCTGTGGGGGCGCTGTGCTATTGAAAATGCTGCCTACGATGTTACGCAAATTCTTAATCTAAGTCACAAAGGTGCTGCGATCGGGGGTAGTATTCATCTGATTCCCTCTAGCATTAAAACTGGGGAAATATCTCGAATACTGCGTGAAGGATACGACGCACGCCTGCTTAATGACAGCTTCCGCAATCTCAGTCGCCGCTTGAAACTAGATTACCTGTTTATTGATACTCACCCTGGTATTAACGAAGAAACCCTGCTTTCTATTATCATTTCTCATGTCTTAGTTATCATCCTGCGTCCAGACCACCAAGACTACCAGGGTACTGCTGTCACTGTAGATGTTGCTCGCAAGTTAGAGGTGCCTAAAATGCTGTTAGTAGTGAATAAGGCACTGCCATCTCTCAACTTTCAAGCGATAGCACAACAAATGCAAAAAAGTTACAACACAACTGTAGCTAGCATCTTACCAGTTTCTGAAGAAATGTTTCAATTAGGCAGTCGTGATGTTTTTTGCTTGCGCTATCCCAACCATCCTTGGACTCAAGGTGTAAGTGCGATCGCAAAGCAAATTCTCTTTGAGGATAATAAGAGTTCGATGAACTTCAAAACTCCACTCAGTTGGTTCAACGGACGAAGATAAGACTGCGGTTTTATTCTGTTAATTGCAAACTGTCAGGGCGAGGGGACTTACAAAGAAAGGCAAAGGGAAGGAGGCAGAATACCTCCTTCCCTCTGAAATAAAAATGCGCGTTGTGGGAGTAGCGCCCACTAAAAAAAGATGTTTTTCCGAGATGCGTAGGACAAGAAAAAACAGCGTCCTTGTTTCAATCCCCTGTCTTTACCCCTACGGTGGTGTACAGATCTCTACAAAAGAGATGAAACATCGTGAAAAGGGAGAATTGGAATGAAGTTCCCCCCTTTTTTAAGGGGGGTTAGGGGGGATCGAAACCGCAATGAATGCACTATATAAGACTTGTGTACACCACCTTAGGTCTTTAGGCAGGGGTTCTTCTACCCTCTGCCCTCGTACTTCAGGCCTCTGAAAATACTTCCTTCCGCTTCCACAACTGACAGATCGACTTCCCAAGTGCAAAAATAAATAAGTTTGTTTGTAGTATAATATACAAACTCTACCTTCACCAGAAAGCAGAGCAAGGTTTTTCAATACAATCACAGCATTTGCCGCGCCATAAGCTGGGAAAACAGCCCCTGTTGATGTGCCAGTTCCTCGAAACTACCGTGTTGCACAACTCTACCGCTCTGGAGTACATAAATCCGGTTAGCGTTACGGATCGTGCTGAATCGGTGAGCGATCGCAATTCGAGTCACTTGCAGCCGCTCTAAACTTTGACTGACAATAGCTTGCGTTCTGTTATCTAAAGCACTAGTCGCTTCGTCAAATAGCAAAATCCGGGGTTTCAACACCAGTGCGCGAGCAATTAACAGCCGTTGTCTTTGCCCTCCAGAGAGGTTAGAACCTCCTTCACTGACTACAGTATGCATACCCATTGGCATAGCTTCGATATCATCCGCCAAACCAGAGGCTCGGGCTGCTTCCCACGCTTCATCCATCGTCACTAGCGCACCACTAGCAATATTCTCAAAGATAGAACCTGACATCATTCGGCTATTTTGTATGACCACACCTAACTGTCGGCGTACTGCATTGACATCCAACCCAGCCAAATCTTGTCCGTCGTAGTAAATGGTTCCTGATTCTGGAAAGTCAAATCCCAGCAGTAACCGGAACAAAGTAGATTTACCGCTTCCAGAAGGTCCCACAATCGCAATATACTCTCCTGGCTCAGCTCGAATACTCACATCATCTAATGTGAGGGGTCCATCATTTCCATAGCGGAAAACCACATGGTCTACAACCACTCTACCTGATAATCTACCAGGATCGGTTTTGCTAGAATTTAATTCCGGTGTCGCTGAAAGAATTGGCTGTGCTCGATTCCACAAAGGTAAGACTTCTAAAACATCCACAACCGTACTGCTGAGACTGGTTGCTCCACTAATAAAAGTGGCATAAGCAGAGTTAAATGCCAAAAAAGTACCAGTAGACAAGGCTCCTGCATTCAGTTGTTGTCCGGATGTTGTATTTAATGTCTGGACAGCAAACCAAAAAAGGATGGCATTTGTTAAAGGTGGTAGCACCTTATTGGTGACGGTAAGAAAGTCTTCTATCCCCTGCGTACTTAGCATGAGTTTTAGCTGTTGGCTGTACTGCTTACCCCAGTAGGCAAAAGCCCGTGCTTCAGCCCCAGCGACTCGGAGTTTAGCAACTCCATCGATCAACTGCACCATGACACCAGATATCTCCCCTTCTATCTCTAGCAGGGGGCGAACCTTATGAAGGGTGAGAATGCCAGAAACGACAGTGACCCCAATATTTACAAGAGCTACAACGCAGGCTATCAAAGCTAATGAAACGTTATAGTAAAACAGCAGCCCCAAATTGAGCAATGAAAAAAGACTGGAGAAAATAGTTTTTAAAACAGTACTACTTAGTTTCTCTCGGATTTGAGTGACAGCATTGACCCGAGAGTTCAAATCACCAATAGAGTATTGACGAAAAAAGGAAGCCCTCAGATTCAACAGTCGATCCCATACGGCTGCTTGGGTAGAGGCATCTGCAAAAGTTTCTAACCTAATAATGGCAAACCCTTGAGTGAGTTGAAAAATACTTTCTCCAAAGGCAGCAGCTAGCAAACCCAAAGCGATTTGTATCAACACTTCTCGCTTAGCATCTGGGATTGCATTGTCAATCAGAATGGCAGTAGCTGTTGGGGTCAGCATTCCCAGCAAGGTCGTTGCAATACCAGTACACAAAATAACAATCAATTCCCTTGAGTGACCTTGCAATGCAAACTTAAGTAAATCCCAAGTTTTGAGTTTTTTCTCAGGGAGAGGGCGGTAAAATACGTAGGCATTGGGAACTAGCTTGGAAGTAGTACGGGCATTTACAGGGGTACGGGTCTGCGCTACTGGATCGAAAATCTCGTAGCGATTGTCAGATAAGGGTAACAAGGCAACTGGGTGATTGTCTTCTATGGTGTAGGTTAGCATTGGTCCCGAGTCCTTCTTCCACCACCGATCGGTTAATGCAATCCGACGCATCCTGATTTGCGAGGCTCGGGCGATCGCTTCTAAGGGGTCTTGAATTCTTGTAATATTTTCCGACTTAGCAGGGGGGCGAATCGTAACTCCCAAAGCCCGTCCCACGGCACCAGCGGCGATGAGTAGAGCTTCGTCCGGATCGCTCGTTGGTGTGACCGCTGGGTAAAAGACGGTTTTTCTCTGTTGCAGTACGGATGAAAGTTCTCCTAATGTCTCTTTCATCACCTGATAATTGAGACGTTCTCTTTCCTGGAATCTACGCAATTCTGCTGAAATTTCCTGCTGCTCCAACAGCTGAATGTAGTCGAGGAAATAAGTTGCTAGCAAAGTTAAACTGTCTGCTAAGGTATCTGCATCTTGAATTGCAGAGATATCCTCACTGGATAGCTCGACTTCATCTGTAGCCTGCAACCACATCTTTGAGTCTAAGGGCAATATTCCGGATAAAGGCAAAAGTGGCAGTTCCTCAAACCCCATCCAGTTGACACACCCTTGCTGGATTTGCACCCAAGTTACAGTGTCATGCTGAGGCTGGAAAATATCGCCACTCCCTAAAGAAAAGTAGTTTATGCCTTCAGGTTGCACTGGCATTGTGGGTGCAGTAACGTCGGATAGTAAAGAGCTGAATCGATGAATCCAATTCTCTACCAAAGCAATTGCTTGGCGATCGCCTTTAACAATCCATTTGCTAAAATCTTCTACTGGCACTCTAATGAGTTCTGTCTCCTCCATCGACACCGCGAGAATTTGGCACACCTCGTCTTGAGAACTTGGTGTAGTTGAGAACATTGCCTCCGACGCTTCTACGTTGAATAAATAACGACGAGAACCTTCTGCAATACCGTGTTTGACTTTAATGCTAAAAAGTGCTAAAGAACCAGATTTTACAACCCAAACTGTCTCGCGATCGTCTAGCAGGATTGGTTCATTACCTTTAATAATATATTGCTGCTGCGCTATTCCAAACTTAATTTGCTCGACCATGAATCGCTTTGCTCCAATTCAAATTAAAAATTTCTTTTTTAACTTTTAAATACCAATTCACTTTCTCCCCAAACCCCCAGACTCAATCTAAAGTGCTTCCCCTTCACTGCGAATTAATTGCAAGTAGGCACCCTCGATATTCTTTAATTCTTCATGAGTTCCTCTTTGAACGACCTTTCCCCGCTCCAAGACAATAATTTCATCACAATCCCGGATGGTACTTAATCGATGCGCCACAATAATACAAGTACAACCTCGCTGGCGGAGTTTGCGGTCAATAATTTTTTCCGTCTCGGTATCAAGGGCGCTAGTAGCTTCATCCATCACTAAGATGGTGGGGTTATTTACTAAAGCTCGGGCTATTTCCAAACGCTGTCGCTGTCCTCCACTCAAGTTGCTAGCACCTTCTAGGAGATGGGTACTGTAACCTCTTGGCATTGAGAGCACAACATCATGAATCGCTGCGTCTTGACAAGCCCGCATAATGTAATTGTCAGGTACAGTGGTATCCCATAGAGTTAAATTGTCCCTAACACTGCCTGCAAACAGAAAAATATCCTGCTCCACCAAAGCAATCGAATTTGCAAGTACTTGGCGAGGAATTTGCCCTCTGAGTTTACCATCGAAGCAAATGTCACCTTCCCAAGGTTCATAGAGCCCACATACTAGTTTGGCAATTGTAGACTTGCCAGAACCGCTTCCCCCCACCAAAGCAACTCGCTGTCCCGGTTTGAGCGAAAGATTAAAGTTTTCAATCAAGGGAGGAGCAACACGGTTATACCCAAAAGTAATATTCTTTAACTCGACATATCCCTGTAATTTGGCATGAGATAGAGAAGGTGGAAGAGAAAGTAAACCATCATTTTCTCCCTGCTCCCTTGCTTTCTTACCCCCTTTCCTCTTATCCTTTTCCCCTTGTTCCAATTGCGAATCTATAGGGTTGCGTAAAACATCATCTAAACGATTCAAATCGCCTTCTACTTCTTGGAGGTTACTTCCAAGAGTCACAAGCTCGTTAACAGGTTGTAAAAATGCTTGCATTAAACTCTGAAAAGCCACTAGCATTCCAATGCTTAAATATCCATCTATCACCCGGAAACCGCCCACAACCAAAAGCAGCATGGAGGAAAGTGTGGAAAGAAAAGACGGTAGCACTCCTAAAGTTTGGTTTGTTACATCCATTTCCTGCTTGGCATTAATTGACTTAGCATAATAGCCAGCCCATCGGGAAAAGAAATCTGACTCCAAACCGGATGCTTTTAGTGTTTCCATACTCTGAAGACCAGAAATCGAAACTCCAGCTACTTTTCCTTCATCCTGTTGCAATCTCATATTTGCATCTACGCGCCATCTCCTCACCCATTGCAATGCAAGAAGATTGACAGCGACAAAGGCGATTCCAATCGAGGTTAAGACAGTGTCATACTGCAGCATGACAGCTGCGTAAAAAACAACTGTCACTGCTGCGATCGCTGTAGTCGCTAACTTACCTGAGAGAATGTCAGCTAACTTATCGTTCAGTTGGACGCGATTGCTAATTTCCCCAGCAAAGCGTTGGTCGTAAAAACTGACAGGTAGACGCAAAATATGCCATAGGAACTGACTGGACATCCCCACAGATAGCTTAATTTTCATGTGACGCAGGGATTGCAACTGTAGTAGAGTTAAAAATCCCATCAGCCCCGCTACAAGAACGATCCCCAAAATGAGCGGTCGCAACCAGTCGTTTCTACCCTCAATCAAAACATTGTCTATAAAAACCTGAGAGAATGTTGGTATTGCCAATCCGGGAATTACAAGCAGAAATCCTGCGAACACGGAGTAGGCTAGCGCCCCTCCAGACTTTTGCAGCCTTTGCCATAGAGCCAGGAGTGTATTGGGTTTGCGACCTCCTTTTTTAAACCCCGGACCGGGCTCGAGAACCAACACAACACCAGTATAGGCATCACTGAATTCTTGTAAAGAAACAGTACGCACTCCAGATGCGGGGTCGTTAAGATAAACTCGTTCCCTACCAAATCCTTCTACCACCAAATAATGGTTGAAGTTCCAAAATACAATATAGGGACATTCCAGTTCTTGCAAGGCTTCCAAATCTATTTTAAAACCTTTTGCCTTCAGACCATAACTTCTAGCAGCATTAAGAATATTAGAAGCTTTGCTTCCGTCTCGCGAGACTCCGCAGTCTTGACGAAGTCTTGAAAGTGCGACAATTCGACCATAATAACCTAAAATAATACCTAAGGCAGCAGCACCGCATTCCACTGCCTCCATTTGCAAAAGAGTCGGTGTACGACGCCGGATGCGCTTGCGCCAAAAAAATAAATTTCGTAGAAACATAGATTATTGGATACCGCTCCAGGATCTAAGGATGGGAAAGACAAAGGTGATGGGCGCTTGTTCCTCCACAGTCACTCGTACAGAGGTAGTAATTCCAGGAGACATTTTCATCTGCGGACCTTTAGAAGAAGACCACTTGTAGTGACTGAAGGTGGAAGTGTCTGGTTGAAGTTCGGCTATGACTTGGAGGTGAGGACCCTGAGTCATTAAACTTTCTACGATTTCGGGGTTGCCTATCATATTAGAGGCACCCTCTTTAGTAATAGGAAAAGAAGATACTTTCTTAACAGTGCCCACAATTCCGCCAAAGCGTTCTCGCTTAACTGTAGAGGGTGTAATTTGCAATGTCATACCCTTTTGAATCTTCTTGCCTTCGCTCACTGGAAAAAATGCAACGCTCGCTAGTTTAGCAGATGGCTCTTGCGCTTCTATTGACCCAATACGAGTTCCTTGACTGAGAATTTGTCCGGGAGTTATGGTAAGTTCCAAAATGCGTCCGGTATATTCGCTCTTTATATGGCTATTGTTATTTAATTGCAATTCTATTTGAGTAATATTCCGTTTTAATTCTTGAATTTGATTTTGTCGGGTAATTGCGGATTGAAAATTTTGCTCAGCCAGAATTTTTTCCTTACTATCTAGTTCTTTTAACTGGGTTTTAATATCAGCAATTTGGCTCCTATTTTCACGATAGGATTTTTCAGCTTGAACCTGATTGATATCCAATTGCTTTAACTGGTCTTCAAGATCGGCAATTTTTTTAATACCATCAAGGTAAGTTTGTTGCGCTTCTAAGAGCGTATCTTCTGAAATCGCCCCTTCGATCTTTAACTTTTTGCGCCGCTCGAGTCTGTCTTTGAGAGTAGGAGTCAAAGACTTAGATTCCAAAAGGCGTTGTTTGAGATTTTGTCGCTGTTGCTGAATTGCGCCTATGTCTTTATCCCTAATAATTGGAGTTAGGGACTGAGCTTCTACAAGGCGTTGTTGCAAGCTTTGGCGCTGCTGTTGCATTGCTATGATTTCCAGCTTGCTGCGTTGGGTTTGAAGCAAACTAGCATCCTGATTTTGAGCTTTGAGTTCTGCTAGCTTGGCATACTGCTGCAAAAGTTGTTTTTGCAGTTCTGATTGGGAGATTGTAGCTAGCACCTGTCCTTTCCTAACGAAATCCCCAACACGTACATTTATGCTTTGCAACTGACCGGAGCTTGATGCTTGAAACGTCACAACCTTGCTAGGATAAACAAGTACTCCCTGACCCGTAACGGTAATAGGGATACGACCCACGATACTCCAGCTTAGCCCTGCTGCAACCAGTGTGCCTAAAGCAGCCAACGGTAACCACTTCTTAGGGCTGACGACTTGCATCAGTTGATCTAGCTGTTCGGGAGAAGATGAATGTTCTAAAGCTTGTTGGCGAAACAAGTTATTTTTTGGAGTTACCATTATTTTTATTAGTTGTTAGTTGTGAGTTATTATTTGTTAATGATTAGTTGTTAATACGCAACTAAGCACTAACTATTCCCAAGAATTCTTTTTAACATCCAATCAAATCTGGCTCCAGCCAGTGCTACTTGAGCCAAAAAATCGGAACTCAGTTCATTTTCATATTTCAAGTTTTTATCTAAGGGCTGACCAGTGCTGTAAATAAGCCTGCCATAACCTAGCCGACTGACTATTGCCTGCTGTTTGTCTGCTAACAAAACTGCAAGCACTCGATAAAATCGCGCAGCAAAACTTACGTCATGCAACAATTTTGCTGCTAGTCTCCATCGAGGAATAGACAATACAAGAGAGTTTTCTAATGCTTTGACAGTAACAAAGGGTGGACGAGCTTCGACAAAGGGCGTTTCTCCTACTATCCCACCTCGAGATAATCTGCCGAACTCACGCTCTGGAGTTTCGCTGTTTTCTAAGCTTGAAAAAGCGCGAGCTAAGGGATTGCGCTCATCCTCAAAGACAGAAAGGGTCATTTTTCCATCTAATAGGATATGGAGTGCTTCAGCCGGTCTTCCTGCATGAATGAGGACAGATCCTGCAAAAATTCTGTTTACATTACCAGCGGCAATTAACCAATCGATATCACTATCATGCAATTGTGCAAAAATAAACAGGATTTCTCTAAGCTGGGGTTGAGCAAGAACAAGCGTGCTATGACCAAGTTGGTTGACTATCCTCTCCAATCTGTCTGCAAGCAGAATTGCACTTGCTCGGTAAAGATGGGCTGCAAAACTGACATCTTGTTGTAGTTTTGTCACTAATTCCTGTTGTGGAATCGATAGTATTAGGGACTTTTTTAGCGCTTTAACAGAAGTAGAGGGTTGATAAGCTTCTATAAAGGGCATTTCTCCCACTACCTCACCACTTGATATCAGCGCGATTTCACGCTCTGACATTTCGCCACCTTCTAAGGCGGCAAAAGCTCGACCTAATGGATTATCACTAGCTTGAGAGATGGAAACTGCCAAAGCACCATCTAACAGGATATGTAGTGCATTAACAGGCTGACCTTGACGGATAAGAACTCTACCGGGAGGAATTTCTTCTCTGATACCCGTCGCCAACATCCAGTCAATATCGCTATTACTAAGTTCTTTCAGTAGAACCTCTGTCATAATTTGACTCCCTTGAGTTTAAGAAGAGCGGGAGAATATCTTTGCTAATCACTTGCAGCCGTTTTTTAATAAAGGTAGGATGGGCAACGCTTGCCAATATGAAAACTAAGAGTTAGTGGGATATCGGCTTTGCGTTGTCCATACAGACTACACTCAATAGCGTTCTTGATAGCAGTGCAATATTGAACTTTAACAAGTGCAAGTGTTTGAACATGAGGAGCTTAGCACTTAATTCTCTACAGCTCTAGTCGTAGAAACATCATTTAGATCCAAGGCGATAAACTGAAAAGCAGAAGCAACTGCATTCATCGACTTGAGAACTAGTGTTGAACTGCGATCGGGGCCGGAATTGGTTAGGTGAGAAACAAACTTATGATTTTCCTCTGTACCTCCTGCTACAACCTCTAATTCTTGCTCTGTAAGCTCTACATCTGCACTGTCTTCAAAAACTTCATCTGACATAATGTTTCCTTTTTTTCAATTGTTATAGATTGATAAAATAGAGGCATTTATGAAAAGCTATTTTGGTTCAAAACGTATTGAACCCTGCCTAGAGTTTCTCTAACCTTTTCTGCCTCTTTTCTAGCTTGTTCGCCACTAGTAACACCACCAACAATATTATCTAAGTCACTATCATCTAATTCAAAAATTTGTTTGGAGTTACTGGAGAACTGATTCTGTTTTTGAAATTCATGATGGTTAGGCATAGTATTCCTCCTAATTGGAATTCATGAAAATGAAAACATTACTTTAGAATTGAGTAACTCGAAATTAATTTAGGAGTTTTCTCAATTCCTTTATGATTTCTATCCTAGAGGTTGAACTAAGAACAAACATCTGAAAAACGTCTTGATTCCTGCTTCAACAAAATAGATAAACCTTCTTTGACTAAAGTTGCTCCTACAAGTAAATCTGCTTATGACTTAAGTAGGAGGAAAAGTTCACAATATAACCAAGGCGCTTCCAAATCAAAAATTGGCTAAAATTTTTTGTGTGGGGAGAGGATCGCTGTGCGGGGCTTTTAGCCCGCCATTAGTATAGAACGGTTAAGGACACCCGTTCCACTTTCTGGAATTATTGATTTCCAGGAAATTATTAACACTCAGTATTATACGGGTTATACCGCAGAGGTGTACCAGAGAAGTTGCGTGCGGTGATACCGAATCCGTTTTTATCATCCCAATAAGCCCTAGTGATTAGAAATCACGGCTATACAAACGAAGTCCCTCCGGGTTCGCCAGTCCCCAGGGCGCGGGAAACCCGCCTGCTTTCCCTGGACTCACCGCCTGCGCGGACTCAATTATAAAAGGGGTATAAGACGCGGATTTAGTATGAGTCCAGTCTTATAGACGGGTTTCCCACACTCTAGCGCCCTTTCGATCGCGGGGTTGTGGGGATCTTCAAGGATGAGATATTGTTAGCTGAACCGTATTGAACCTTACTCAGTCAGAAACTGAAGATGAAGCAAAGATAAGTAAAATTTGCTACTAAAAAGTACTTTTACCAAAGGATGGCGATCGCATATCCGTTGCATCTTTTTCAACCCGTTTCTGTGCAACCTAGAAAAATGGCACAAGTGAGTTACAGGCAAAATAATTTAACAATCGGGAAAAATCGATTTCAAAGTTTTTGAGGTATGCTCTAACTTGGGTATAATCATTACTGGCAGACGGTATCAGCAGCGTAGAATTTCTTTTGTTTAGATATGAATCATAAATATGTCCAATTATAACACCATAATAGATACCATCATTCAACGAACAAAAGCATTTGAAGATAACCTTCCAGTAAAAAATAATGCTTGCCGCTCAAAATTCTTTTTTCACCCACAGCCTACTTCTAAAGTTTGCCTTTTCTTTCATGGATTTACAGCTGGTCCTTACCAGTTTGAACCAATAGGAAAAATCTTATTTGAAGCTGGTTATAATGTTTTAGTTCCCTTACAGCCCGGTCATGGAGTTGCAGGAAATTGGGATGGTCATAATCCGCCTCCTCTTCCTACGGAAGCAGAAGTTTATCAAGAATTTGCTCTTTATTGGTTAGAGGTAGCACAAACTTTAGGGGAGAAAATTATAGTAGGAGGACTCTCTACTGGGGGGAATATATCTGCTTGGTTATCCCTAGAACGTCCCCAAGCAATTAACAAAGCAATACTGTTTGCTCCTTATATTAGTGGGACTAATTCACTAGTAGATTTATTTATAGAAGTTGTACCAATTTATGTGGAATGGTTAAATAAGGATAATCCTGGAAATTTTGGATATCAAGGATTTCGCGTTCCGGCTTTACGGCTTTTTTTAGATCTGGGTGAAGAAACCCTCGAAAAGGTAAAAAACCAACCAATAGCACCAATTTTTGTGATTGTTGCGGAAAGCGATCGCGCAATTGAGCGTCGTGAATTAGAAGATTTGTTCAGAAATTCACTTCAACATCAACCAAAGTCCTGGTATTTCTCCTTTGATAAAATTTTTGATATTCCTCACACCATGATGACTAAATCTGAGGGTAATCAATACCAAGATTTACTCATTACTATAGCTAAATCTTATATTGAAAGCGATATTACTTGGTTTGAATTCATGGAAATTGGTCATCAGATACTGCAAGGAAAAACATTTGAAACTGCTGCGAAAACCCTAAATTTAACTCAACGAGTGTCTTCAGATTTGTCTGTTATGTTCGCTGTCATCAATAAGAAAATAATTATTGATAACGAATAGAATTCGTCGCTATACAAACAAAACCCACCTACGTGGGTTTCTCAAAATATTTGCAATTTCGCTACAATGTTTAGTAATTGTACTTTTCAATTTTTTGGTGGATGCCAACCAGCTAATACCCAGTAACTGCGAACTTCTATTGCATCGGGATCGTCACTCAGATGTAATACTGCAACTGTTGCCCGACCAGTTGGTGTTTTCCCAACAATACGCAAACCATCTTCACTCCAGTTAAAATGCTCGGACCATACTTGAGTGCGTGGGTTAAAAAGTTTGATAGTGTCTCCCGTTTCCGGATCGACCCCTGTAGTTTTATCACTTTTATAGCCATTGCATAGAGGACAAGCTAACCACAAATTTGATTCATCATTACTGCCTCCTTTGGAAATTGGGGTAAGATGTTCAATTTCCAAACGAGCCATAACTAGATGCTGAGGACTTAAGCAATAACCACAACGGTTACGGGCATCTTTCCGAACACGACGTTCTATTTCAATAGGAATGTAACTTCGAGTCATCGCCGTTAGTTGAGAGGAGGTTTTAATCCCCGTTCAACAGCGACTTTCAAAGCTTTTGCTTTACGCACCAATCCTCGTCGGTAGATCTGCATTAGTTCATCTAATTGGCTCACATCTAACTCATTAAGTTGACCTTCCCGGTTACGTGCCAAGAGATCGCTCAAAGACTCTTGCTGTTGAGGAACCATCTGTAGATCGCACAAAGCCAAAAGCTGTTCATTCGGCAATGACTCTACAGGTAAGTCAGTAATGGCGCGGTCAATGAATTCTACTAATACATCTTCAAGTCGTCGATGGGTAAGGGCAGCAAATTCTTTGACCTGTTGTGCTAGCATCTCAGGAAGTTCTATAGTGACGATTTCAACCATCTCTTACCAGCTTTGTCTTTTAACTTCCATTATAAACAAGAGTTACACGAGTATATAAAAGGTTTAAACTCGCAGCTACTCGAGTTGTTAAATACTAGCAGTGCTTGGGAATACTGAATGAGACGCAAGGGTTAACGATTAGCCAATGCTAGCTAATAACCTAATTTAGCAACTAGGAGAACATTGTGATACCAGTAACAGCAACATTTTTACTTGCAGATTGGATTGTCAAGGGATTGGCAGATGGAACTTTGGAACGAGTTGGAGGTGTGATTCGGTATGTTGCAACAAAACAAGTTGCTGCTTGGTTAAGAGATGTTCAACTAAATTCTTCTTCCTCTTCAAATAATCTCCTGAACTTAATATTGTCTGGAACAAACGCAGTTGGTTCGGTAGCTAATGCAGCTATTACAGGCACAGGACTTTCAAATGTCAATCAAAAACTAATTGGAGTAGAACAAGCAAGTTTAAGTAATCTTGTTATTTCAGGAGGAAACTTATTAGCAACAGCTGTTGGTGCGGCTGTGACAGGAAAAGAACTAGCTGATGTCAATCAGCGATTGGGTGGCATTGAAAATCAGTTAGGTGCTGTAGAGCACAGTCTACAACTTACTCAAGGGATTTTGCAAGTAACTACTGCTGCCAGTATGCTTAATCTTGGTATCTCGGTAATGGGTTTTGCTGTCATAGCACAGCGTCTTAAAGAATTAGAACAACGTCTACACCAAGCAGAAGAACTTTTAAACAAAATTAATCGTAAAATCGACATTGGCTATTATGCTAATTTTCGTGCTGCCCTAGATTTAGCTGTTAACGCTTTTACAATGAGCAAACCTGAAAATCGCAGAAGCAGCGCTTTACAAGCTATCAACCGCTTTTTAGAAGCAGAACACATTTACACTGGCTATACAGATACAGAACTAGAGCAAAAGAGCCAAATTGCTGACGAATATCTGCTAACGTTGTCTTTAGCCTATCTCGCTGAAGCACGTTGCTATTTGGAATTAGAAGAACATGAAACGGCGCTTCACCGCTTTCAGGAAGGGGCAAATGTTTTGCGATCGCGGATTCAAAAATACGTGGAACTTTTGTTAACCTCCAATCCATCTGCATATCTACTTCCTAAGTTTAAAGGTCAAATTGATTTGCGGAGATTGACTCGAATTTATCAATGGCTGGATCCAAACTTGGATGAAAATGATGTATTTGATATGCAACGTGAAAACCTGATTAAGCTAGTGCAAGACCCCAATCAATGGATAGATTCTTTACCAGCCGCAATTTTAACTCAAGTTGAAGTTAAAGGAGGTTGGTTCGGTCCCAATAAAGATGATTTGAAGCAAGAGGCTTACAAACGACTTCCTCAAATTTTGGAAGTCATAGAATCAATGGTTGAAACAAATCGCCGTTTTGAGGCATATCAATTAGAAGTACAAGCGATCGCAAAATTAGGAATAAGTTTTCATGAATGGCTTAAGTTAACTCCCACTACAGAAGAAAAACCAGACAGAGCAAATTTAATGTTTATCATTCCAAACCAACCAATAGAAGTGAAATTAGCTCGCTAAAGGAAAAATCCGCAGTCATGGAAATTTCACTATTTGCTTCAGATGTCAAGCAGTAGCAGCAATACCTGCGATCGCTATTTAATACTTGATAATGATTTTGATGGACTGCAAGATTTTCAAGAATGGTGGACACTGCCCACCATTCACTTCTACTACAATGTAGCTCCACTTTTTATACTGACTTTCCCTAACCCCACCTAAAATGTAAATGTCTTTTTAGTATTTTTAGGTGGGGACTGCGAGAAAGCATTACTGTTCAAAAACTGGTGTCATTAATTAATCTTGAACACAGACTCAACAGTGGACTTAATAGAATCCCGTGCATCTTTCAAAGTCTGGGCTATGGGATGCTTTGTTTGCAAAAAGACTCGCGCACAATTGCGTCCCGGCATTCCTGAAATGGAACCACCTGGATGAGTCCCCGCACCTGTCAGGAACAGATTTTCAATTGGTGTTTTGTAGTTCGCTATTTCTGGCAAAGGACGGAAAAATACCATTTGATCTAAGGTCATATCAATGTGGTAGTAATTCCCCTTATACGCACCCAATCTTTCTCCCAACTCTGCCGGACTTTCTACACGACGGGCTATTATTGCATCTTTCACATTCGGTGCGTACTCTGCTAATTTATCAACGACTCTATCTGCAACTTTATTCTTAAGTTCATCTGTCCAACCAGTACCTTTTAATCCCGTACCATTTGCATTGGCAATTTGATATGGGGCAAAAAACTCAATCCATACAGTGTGTTTTCCTGGTGGTGCCATTGATGGATCTAGCATTGTTGGCACTACTACGTACATGGATGGGTCGGAATCTGGAATTTCTCCCAAAGTACATTTACTATGAGCCTGCTCTACATGGGCGATAGAATCAGCAATTAATACAGAGCCAATGAGATATTCATCTCTATGTTGGTAGCGTTCAAAACGTGGAGCTTCGTTTAAAGCTAAATCTATCTTGAGGATCGTTTCGTTGTTATTGACAATGCGGCGTTCTAATCTTTCTCTAAGATTGGGATCGGCTGCGTCTACATCGCTTGTATCCATTAATTGTAAAAAGAGTCGCTTGGCATCAATATTAGAGATAACTCCATATTTAGCACGATACTCCGTACCGTTTTCAACTTGTACGCCGACTGCACGACCATCATCTATCAAAATCTTCTTAACTTGTCGATCCGTTAAGATTGTACCGCCCTTACTTGTTACTAAATTAACGAGAGCTTGTACTAATGCCCCAGTACCACCACGAGGTCTTGCCATACCGGGGTCGTGACGCATTGCCATCATAATTGCACCAATAGCAATGGTTTTCTGTGAGGGTGGCGCACCTAATTCAGCAGCGAGTCTTGCAAGGGGTGCTTTCAAAAATTCTGAATCAAACCACTCATTGAGAAGATCTTCTGCGCTGGTCATCATGTTGCGAATAAAATCCAGCGTTTTGTTAGGAGAACCTATCACTGAAAATAAATCTTTTATCTTTGCAATATCGTAATTGCCTAGTATATCTAATACTGATTTTGGTGGTGCGTTAAACATGGGAATCATTGCACCAAGTGCTCGCTGCCAATAATTTGTAAATTCTGCGTATTTTTTGGCATCGCGATCGCTATAACGAGCGATTTCTGCACAAGTTTTTTCTAAAGATTTATGACCTAAGAAATACTTTCCATCAGGATGGGGACAGAAAACAACTGGATCGCACTCTAAATATTCTAAGCCGTACTTGTGAAGCTCTAATTCTTCTACAACTGGTCCTAAGTGAATAAATTCGTGGTCAATAGCACACAAGTTAAACTTAAATCCTGGTGCTTCCTTTGGCAAACATTCTTCTGTTGTTGCTGCACCACCGGGAACAGAACGCTTTTCCAATAGCAAGACGCTGTAACCCGCTTTTAACAAGTACGCAGCACAAACTAACCCGTTGTGTCCTGCTCCAATAATTACAACATCATACGTTTGCATAATTTATTTCAAGCCTCTCGATATACTTCAGATATTAGAAAATCCTCAGTCACCTTTCATCGCTCGTGAGTTAGAAAAATTAACCTTTAGGAAGATACCGCATTCAGATCCCCGACTTCTTAAAGAAGTCGGGGATCTGAATGCAGTCGAGATTAGTCAAGGTTAACCCTTAACATTACTAAACCTAAAAGCTACATTCAAAAATTCAATTTCCCAATTTTAAGCTTTCAGTTACTGCTTGCCGATCGCTCTACGAAGGTAGATGTTTTACATAAGCTTCTACCAAAAGTATTAAGCTTTCCTTTTGTACTTTCATCTCTTTCACTCTTATAGCCATATCCTCAAATACAAAATATGGTAGAGCAAGCAGTTCTTTTACCTTTTCCATTAAAGCAACAACTATATCTAGAGCTATCCCTTCTCCCTCCGTGCAGTTGAAATTTTCTAGCATCACGGGTTTATCCTGAGTCCGGGGACTAGCCATTGCTGCAAAACATACCGATTGAGTCTTACCTCGATCTTGTACCAGGATTTTTCCATTAAACGTCATCTTACCATTTCCTGGCAAGTAAATCTGTATTTCTTGTGGCTTAAGGGTGACAATTCTGTCATCTACATTCAAATAAAAATCTGGTATTTTGCTGCGAATGTAGTTTGACTTCAAAGCATTGTTTATATCTGCTTCTGCAAGCACAACACGAGCAGTTGCATTGACTGGTTTGTTAAGCTCAACTTGACCAAACAGAGCACTTAAAGGATTAACAGAAATACCATCTGTTTGCAGTACTAATTCCTGCAAGCGGATATCTTTTATAACTAGCCCTCGACCTGCAACCGAAACTCCATCAGCTTCTCCCTGAATTATCTTCAGCAGATCTGTTTGTACGTCTACTTCTATTTTGTCTGCACTATCCATCTGCTGAGATAGCGTCTTTTCTGCAACTTGTGACAGCATTTGTTCTTCAATTTTTTGCTGTTCCAACATAAATTCACTATCTCCTACCCTACATCTCTTATCGCCTAATTTAGACGTGGATAGTTAGGAAGTGTATCTGCATGAAGATATAGAAAATCTCATCCATCGCTAATACTTTTTATAACCATCTTAACGCCCCCTGAAGGAACAATGGTAATTCCCCTACGCACTGGATGTACTGGACGATTGTCAGCCAGTTCTAATTGAAAGCGCATCAAAATTGTTGCCAACACTAATTTTAGCTCGTACATGGAAAATGCTGTACCAATGCAACCGCGATAACCTCCACCAAAAGGCAAATATTCATAAGGCGAAAATTTCCGCTCTAAAAATCTCTCCGGGAGAAATTTTTTTGGTTCTGGATAAGTTTCAAGACGCTGATGTGCTAAGTAGATACAGGGAACTAAAACTGTTCCAAATTCATATTTCTGACCTGCAATCTCTACTTTATCTTTAACCATTCTTGGGGTGCAAATTAAGGCAATGGGATGCACTCTCAGAGTTTCTTGGCAAACAGCACTCAAATAGGGAAGTTGAGTTATGTCTTCAGGAGAGGCTTTACTGTCCAAACTATTTAGTTCTTTTAACAAATTATCTTTGACTTGTGGGTGAGAGTGAATTAAATAAAATACCCAAGTTAAAACAGCAGCTGTAGTTTCATATCCTAAAAGTAATAGTGAGACTAATTGGTCGCGTAACTCTATATCTGTCATTTTTTGCCCGTCTTCGTCACTCGCTGACATTAACAGGCTGAGAACATCTGTGCGAGAATTACTGTCTAAATTCTTATTTTCCACCCGGCGTTCGGAAATTTCTGCATAAATGAGTTTATCAATGTCCTCAATCCGTTTTTTGTAATTTCCCCAAGGACTCCACGTACCTAAATCTTTCTGGAGTGGTGGAAAGAAAAAGAAAGTAGAGTATAATGGTTTTGTAATATCTTCTAGTAATGAAGTTAATTTTTTTCTAAGTTGTTGATAGCGATCGCCTGGACGAAGACCAAAGACAACTTGCAGAATAATTTGCAAAGTGATATCTGGCATAATTTTTTGCATAGAAACTATTGTCCCTACTTGCCAGTTTTGTGTGGCTTCTTCTGTTATATTGCAAATAGCTTCACCGTAAGTTTTCATGCGATCGCCATGAAAAGGTGGCATTAATAACTGACGCTGTCGGTTGTGCGATCGTCCTTCTTGTAAAACTATAGAATTTGAGCCAAACAAAGGTTCAAACACATGAGTCGCTTTTTTAAAATCCAACTCTTTAGCTGGTACTGCGAAGCACTCTGCAATGGCTTGAGGATGACTAAAAAATACCACAGGTGGAGAATTCAGTCCTAATACTCGGACTGAGAAAGGGTCACCATATCGAGCAGCACTGTTTTCTAAGAACTTTATCGGGTTGATTATTAATTGGATTGTTTGTAATAACGGTAATTTCATAATAAATTTTTTGATTTTTACCCCGGCGAATAGAATTCGCGGCTATACAGGCGAAACCCACCTACGTGGGTTTCAAAATCTCCAACCGTTAGTCCGCGTATAGCCCTTACGGGCATAGCCTGCGGCATCGCGTAGCGTGCGCTTTGCGCTTAGGCGGACTTTGTTTGTATAATACCGGATTCTATTCGCCGAAAATTTTTCCTTTTGAACCGCACCAGGCGCAGAGTACGCAGAGGACAGAGGTGAGGGAGATAGAACACTTAACCGGAAATAGATTCCAAAAGTTGAGATTTAATGCTATGCGGACTTGCAACTGCCATTTCTATGGGACGATGAGGACCTGTGACTAATCCACGACGTTTTGGTTTAATATCATCTTTTGTAACTAACGCCAAGTCAAGTTGAGACAGAATTGTTGCTAACACCACTTTCATCTCAAATTGAGCAAATGCAGTACCAATGCAGCGCCTGACACCACCGCCAAAAGGTAAATATTCGTATGGCGAAAATTGCCTTTCTAAAAAACGTTCTGGTTTAAACTGCTTGGGTTCGGGATATAAGTCCTCGCGCTGATGTGTGAGGTAAATTGAGCCAAGTAGAATTGTACCGGGTTCGAGGTCGTAACCGCACATTGAGACAGGGGTTTTGACTACCCTTGGAAAGGTCAGCATTCCTACTGGATAAATCCGGAGAGTTTCACAGCACACAGCATTGAGGTAGGGTAGTTTCAACACGGTACTATAATCCAAGCGAGCGCTCAACGAATCGAGTTCTGCTTGCAGTTTTTCTTTGACTTCTGGTAGCTTGTGAATCCAGTATATTGCCCAAGTTAAGGCTGTTGCGGTTGTTTCGTGACCGGCTGTAAGTAAGGTCACTAACTCGTCGCGTAATTCTTCATCTGTCATCGGCTGACCATCTTCATCTGTAGCAGCCATAAGCAAGCTTAGGATATCAGTGCGGGATGCGTCTGGTTTTTCTCGTCGTTCTTGAATTTCCTCTTGTAGAAGTTGGTGAACTTTTGCTCGATTGCGAAGAAATCTTCCCCAAGGGCTTTGCGGTCCCAAATCTTTTTGTAAAGCAGGAAAATAGAGTTGAAGAACTCTTATAGGAGTATTTTCGCGTTCATCTAACAACAAACATAAAGTTTTTTCTATTTCTTCAGCGCGATCGCTATCATACAATCCAAATACGGCTTGCATGATAACGCGCAAAGCAATTGTTTGCATTGCATTTCTCAGAGAAAATGGCTTATCTATTTGCCATTGACTCATAACTTCTTCAGTAACTTTGCTCATCACTTGTCCGTAGACTTTCATTCTGTCACCGTGAAATGGAGGCATTAATAATTGCCGTTGTCTTCGGTGTGCTTCTCCGCTTAAAGTAATTACGGAATTCTTCCCAAGCATTGGTTCAAACACAGTATTCCAATCGCTAGGTGCTTCAAATTCTTTTGTATCACTAGTTAATATTTGTTGTAGCGCTTGAGGATTGCTAACAAAAACAACTGGTTGCATCAAGTTTAGTGTAAAAATGTCACCATAGCGTTTGGCACAGGCTTCCATTTGCGCCATAGGGCTGAGAATCCAATGTAGAATTTGGATAAGACCTGGAGTTCGGACAGTGTTTGGTAGTTTCATCATATCTTGTTATCTCACCGACTTTTTTACCAATGAAACTAACTTTAGATAAACATTTTTTTTGAAGTTGATAGATTGGCTACTTATCAGAATTCTATTTTATTTGTAAAATTTTTGAAGTTGGTGCAATTTCAACAGGTAATGAGTGTACCTTCGCTCCGGATTGAAAGGGAGAGAGGAATTAATGCTTGACTGAGTAAAATTATCAACTTAAGGTTGTTGTACTTCACAACTAGTTAATCCCTTAGCTCTTTTATATTAGTATCAACTGCCACCATGCCATGATTCCTCTATACCCTGACGAATAGCATCATCCATTTCTTCAACAGTTTTTGGTGTTCCTTGGTATTTTAAGCATCCAGCAACATCAGCCAGTGTTGTTTCTAAAAAAGGTTTTTTTGGTTTCAGAAGAATTCCGTCACCCATATCAATTGCTATCAGTTCCTGTTCTACTTCCCAGCCATGAGACTTTCGCAATGGTTCGGGAATTATTACTTGTCCTTCATTGGATATTTTTGTGATTTCCATAATTGAGATCGGGGAACATATAATTATCCTATTGAAATTATAGCAGTATAAGCGTCACCTAATAGCTTCCATTTATTACATGGCTCTATTTTATTTTTGAAATAAATGAACTGTAAATACGCAAAGGTTACAAAGAAAAATTACAGAGGTTTTTCTACCAATTCCAAGGAGGATGTGCTGGGGATTGGTTTAGTTTTATGTTGATTTTTAATTACTAATTCAATGGGACGATTGGGACCTGTTACTAAACCGCGACGTTTTGGTTTAACTTCATGATAATTGACTGAAGCTAAGTTATAAGTTGATAGAATTTTTGCCAGCACGAGTTTCATTTCAAATTGAGCAAAGGCTAAACCAATACAGCGCCTAATTCCACCACCAAATGGTAAAAATTCATAAGGTGAAAATTGCTTTTCTAGAAAACGTTCTGGCTTGAAATTTTCTGGTTCGGGGTATGTTTCTTGACGTCGGTGAGCAAGGTAAATCGATCCAATTACGTCTGTACCGGGTTCTATTGTGTGTCCCATGAGTGAAACTGATGTTTGAGCAACTCGTGCAAAGGTCAGCATTCCTACTGGGTAAATACGTAAGGTTTCACAGCAAACTGCATTGAGGTAGGGGAGTTTAAAAACAGTCATGGGATCTGGATTTTCGCCTAAGTTATCTAGTTCTTGCAGCAATTGTTCTCGAACTGCAGGCAATTTGTGAATCCAGTACAACGCCCAGGTTAAAGCTGTGGCTGTTGTCTCGTGTCCTGCTGTCAGTACAGTGATGAGCTCGTCGCGCAACTGTTCATCGGTCATTTGTTCTCCCATTTCATCTCTTGCAGCTACGAGCATACTGAGAATATCTGTACGCAAGCAGTTACCCTGCTTGCGACGCTCTTGAATTTCTGAGTAAATCAGTTCGTCTGCTTTTTGCTGACGGCGCATTCCTTTTTCCCAGAGCCACGAACCTGGATAACTCATTCTTAATGCTGGGAAAAACAGCAAAGTCATGGATAGCAGGGAACTCCCTCGATCTAAGATCGCAGCTAACAGTTGCTCTAATTGTTGGGCGCGGGAACTGTTGTACAGTCCAAACACGGCTTGTATGATTACGCGTAAGGTTATGGCTTGCATTGCAGAACGAGCACAAAAAGGTTTACCGATTTGCCATTGGCTCATTATCTGTTCTGTTACATCGTTAATGACTTGTCCGTAGCTTCGCATCCTATCACCATGAAAAGGAGGCATTAATAATTGCCTTTGACGCTGATGTGCTTCTCCACTTAAGGTGAAAACCGATTGTTTCCCAACTAGGGGTTCAAATTCTGTATTTAACTCTCCTGGAGATGTAAACTTTTCTGTATCGTTGGTTAAAATTTCTTGCAAGGCTTGGGGATGACTCGTGACTACCAAAGGTGGAGTGTTGCGACCTAACTGGAGAGTAAATATGTCGCCGTAGCGTTTGGCGCATTCTTCCATCTGTGACAAGGGAGTGAAAATCCACTCCAATAGCTGTACCGAAGGTGGCTTCTGCACCGGATTTGGTAGTATCATAAATTTTCTTATATAAAAATCTTTTTACTGAACCTACCATAAAGCCATTCAATTATGTGATGCACGACATTCAAGATTATTATCGTTGTATGACTAAATAGTAATTTATTCTGACAACATGAAAGTTGTAAAATTTTTGTTAAATTGAACAAGCATTTATTTTGCCTCTTCAGAACACTTCGATAAAGGTACTCAGCATGACAGCAACTACCCCAAAGGAAACTTCAACGGCTCCTAATTTTTGTGAAGGAATTCAATACTTTGGCGGAGCTATCCCAGGTTTTGAAACTTATGGCAAAATACCAGCAGTAGATTCGGGTGATTGTGCGATCGCCAATGCCTCAGATCCAGCAGCTGTCTTCCAAACCTTACTTGCTGCTGATGCTTTGCGCTATCTAACATTGCAAATTACTGGTAGTAAAGCCTCCGGACACCCTGGTGGGTTTGCCAGCCAAGCGGAAGCTTACGCATCGCTTGTCATGCTCGGTTACAAAAATATTATTACCGAAGTGGGACATCATGCCCCTGGCTTTTACAGTGCCATGTTCTTAGATCGTTCGTTAGAGGACATGGGAATTTACACGGTGCAGCAATTGCGCGATCGCTTCCGAGAAAAGCACGGGTTGTTAGGGCATCTCTCCGGCTACATTCCCGGTATTTTAGCACCTGCTGGTCCTTTAGGACAGGGGCAACATTTTGCAATGGCGGCTGCGCTGCTGCACAAAGACAAGCTTTTTCCCTTTACCATTGGCGATGGTGGGTTGGGCGAACCTTATGTCATGAGTTCAATGGCGCACTTCCACACCGCTTTTCCTGGCGTGACTAATTTCTTACCTGTGTTGGTATGGAACGGTTACAGTCAAGAACACCACAGCATGGTATCTCTCAAAACTAACCAACAGATGCTCGAATACTGGCGGGGTAACGGTTTTGAGGAAGTCGTGTTAGTTGATGCTAAAGATTTTGACGACACAAACCAATCGGGAGATTATGTTGACAGTACTGCTTTTTCCTTTGAGAAGAGGTTAGCGTTTACTCAAGCTGTACTCTCAGGGGTGGATAAAGCTGCGCGTTCGGCGTTGGGGGGTAAGCTGACTGTTTTTATTATCAAACAACTCAAAGGCGCGGGAGTTCACGCACGAGGTGCTAAGTCTCACAACCTCTATCCGAAAGATACTTTAGACGCACCCCACATTGTTAGTGCTTTGAAAGAACGAGCTTTACCTGTAGAAGCTTGGGAATTGGTAAGAACAAATTGCGAGCGTGCGGGTGGGGGTCCTGCAGCGAAGACTGTTGTGACAGAATTTGAATATCCTTTGCCAGATTTAGGCAAATTGCCTTTAGAAGAATACGCTGTTGGAGGGGAAGCAAAAGTTTCTACCACAGCCATGGGACAATTGGTAGCAAAAGTTGGACAGATAGACAGTCACTTCCTTGTCACCAATGCTGATGGTAACGAAGCATCTGGGATCGGTAATATTAACCAAGCACTGAAGATCATTCACCCCACCACTGACGATCTATACAACCAAACACCCAACGGACAAGTTTACGAACCTTTGAGTGAAGATGCTTGTGCGGGGTTAGCTGTTGGCTTGTCTTTAATGGGTGCGAGAACGTTATGGTGTTCTTATGAATCTTTTGCTATCAACGGGTTACCTATTTGGCAAACTGTGACCCAAGCAATGGCAGAATTGCGCCGTCTTACACCTTCGACTATTACGTTATTTACTGCTGGTGCGTTGGAGCAAGGGCGCAATGGTTGGACTCACCAACGTCCGGAAATTGAAGCTTATTTTGCTTCTATGATGCGGAACGGTAATGTGTTTCCTGTTTTTCCTCCGGATGCTAATAGCATTCAAGTTTGTTATGACTGGGCGCTAACAACTAAGAATAAGGGAATTGTCATTACTGCTAGTAAATCTCCTTTACCCATTCGCACGACTTTTGAACAAACTCGTCAGGGATTGCATGATGGTGCGATCGCATTGCATGAAACTTCTGGTAAGAAGAAAGTTGTTTTTGCTGTAATTGGCGATATGACTTTAATACCAGTGTTTGAAGCTGCTGCTTCCTTAGAACAAGAGGGTATTGGAGTTAAGATAGTTTCTGTTATTAACCCGCGTCGTTTGTATCGTCTTGGTGATACGGCTTGGGATACCTGTTCCGAACCTGATGGCGATTTTGTAAGCGATGAAAAATTTGCTGAATTGTTTGATGGTGATGCTTTGATTGGTGTAACTGGTGGTGCTAGTGCTATGCTTGAACCTATTATGTTGAGAAGTACTAGTAAGCGTGATACTTTCGCTTGGAAGCGTGGAGAAACAACTGCAAGTGCTGGCGAATTGATGGCGTTTAATGGTTTAACTGCTGCGGCTTTAAAGAAACGGGGGCTTGAGTTGGTAGGTTAAGTTTTGATTTTGAGCTACAGATGCACGCAGATGAACGCGGATAAATTAGCGTTTTATGCGTGTATCTGTAGTTTTATTAAGGACTTCCAAATTAAAAAATCTCTAAATTTTTCTTGTATCATAGGATTAGTGTCCGTCTTAAAAATAGGCAGGAAAAGACGCTCACTTCGCAATAGGGGATAATTTACTTCTTGGAAATTCCTTCGATTTAACTATATATTGCACCTGATGCTCAATTTGGTACAAATTATTTATGAAATTCAAGGTGATTTTTACATTTGATTCGGAATATGAAGGGTATGTTGCTGAAGTTCCTGAACTTCCTGGTTGTGTAAGTCAAGGTAAGACGTTGGATGAAGCGATTGAAAATATTAAGGATGCGATTAAAGGCTATCTTCACGTTGAAGCCAAGCACGGTAAGCCCTATGTTCCAAAAGAATCTCAAACCTTTATTGGGGAAGTCATAGTTTGAAGAAGGCAGAAGTACGAAGGCAGAGGGCAGAAGGTTCCATTTAGAAGGGGATTCAGACCCCTCCTAAATGGTAGCGACTGAACGGAGTTCAGTCGGGGTCTTAAACCCTTGTTCCCTTTGGTAACTCGCAGAGAGCGGAGCCAGTATTCCCTTCTGCCTCCAGCAAAGCTGCCCTCTGCCTTTCTTGATAAATGGGACGTTTATCAAATATTTCTGGTAAAGAAGCGGTAAAAATTTTTGAGAAGTTTGGTTACGTCTTAGATCATCAAACTGGGAGCCACATGATTCTTTCGCACATATTAAAACCAACTTTATCAGTTCCTAATCATCGGGAATTAGCGCCAGGTTTACTTAGAAGTTTGATTCGACAAGCAGGAATGACAGTAGATGAATTTTTAGAAAATCAATAAAAAACGCTACAAATATTTTATAGAAGGATAAAACTATCACTTCTATAAAAGAATAATTTACTTTAACCACTATGCATATTATAAACTTAATGAGAAGTTAGAAAAAGTTGCTCAAAAAATTGTGTAACGAATAGTGACATTTTATGTTAAGGAATTACTTTAGTAAAAATGATGGCAAAAGCTCGGAAAAAATGCAGAAATTAGGTAGGACTGAAGCAAATCGACTTACAGCTTCTGAAACAATTCTTCCCTTAGAAAATATACCCACAGAACATTCACTAGAAATATTTATGGAAAGTTTTGGTGCTTGAGAAGACGCTCGCACACTAGAGGAAATAACCAAAGATATGTACGATAGTCGCAATACCTCTAGCAAAGATTATAATTTGTGATGTGCTTAATTATATTAATACAAATTAGTTATCATTCTAGTTTAAAATGACTTTACGAGAGAAAAATCAACGCGTGCAAATCAGTTTAGATATCTCATTTGAACTTTATGAAACATTGAACCAATTAGCTCATAAGATTAATGGAGATAATGCTGAAGTTCTTCTAAAAGCTATTACCTTGATGGAGGTAGCAGTGGAAGCAAAGCAGAGGGGTAAATCTTTATGGATTGCAGACGAAAATAACAATATGGAAAGTAAAATTGTTGGCATTTAGCATTATGGAAAATTTCATAGATTTATCAGATATAATTGCTAACAAAAGCGAGCGGTCGCTAGTTGTGTTATCTGTAAATTTACCATCTCAAGAAGATGCAGTGCTTGAGCGAAAACTGCGAGAACTTAAAGCAAAACAGGAACTTAGGAAAGATTGGATTTTATTTATTGTGAGAGATGTTGTAATTTTTCCCACTACCATACTTTTTATCTTAGTTATCAGTGGCTATTCGCTATTCACTTTGATAAAAAAATAAAATTTTCTGGAAGCTCCTTATATACATCTCGTTAGAGGGTTCTCAATCATTAACATACTTTTCAATAGCTTTTGCCCATATCAAGTAACCTTGACCGTTTAAATGCAGTCCATCAGAAGTATATTTAATATCTAATTGATTCTTAGAATCTGCTAGATAAGAAAACAAATCTATATATTGATAGGAAAAATCTTTTGATAACTCTTGTAACTTTGAATTTAATTTTAAAATATTACTATTATCTTTATAGTAACGAGTTATTTGATTGTTTACAGGTAAAACACTTTGAATAAAAACTTTTGTTTTTGGTGTTTGTTTCTGGAGTTTTGTTAGAATAGCTTTATAATTTATTAGGACTTCTTCTAGAGATTTATTGTAATTAATAATATCGTTAATACCTATCATCAAAAAAATTTTCTTTGGTTGAGCTTCAACTATAGCGTCTAAACGATTGAGTACGAACTCGGTTGTATCAGAACTAATACCACGGTTTTGAACATCGCAATTTTTGAGTAACTCTACCCATTCACCTTCATCAGTTATGCTATCTCCTAGAAAAACAATTCCCAAGTTGGATTTAGGCAAAATTTCAAATTGGCTTTTTTTATGTAAGTGATACGTGCTGTAAACAGCAGTTGAGCTAGTTTTAGCTGAAACTTTTGTCCACAAATAGGGAAAACCACCTTTTTTGAGAACAAATATAATACCAATTACTATAAATAAAGTATTAAATAGTAAGGAAAGAAACAAAATTGAATTTCTACTGTTCATGATTTGATGAATTGCATTCTTCTATCAGTCTTGATTTTTTCATAAAAAGAAAAAGATCGACCTTTTGAAGCTCCTATTTTAATAAAAGGGATAACTGGTTACTACTTACCCAATCACCGCTCCCCGTTAAAAATAGGTTGACTTTCACTACTGAGGTTAACATATTTTATGTTAAAATATTTACAGAGTCATAAAGGCTTGCAAGCGTTGCCAAACATCTTCTAATAAATCAGGGCTCTCGGCATCGAACCATTCAATTTCAGGATATGCTCTAAACCAAGTCCGTTGACGTTTGGCAAATTGCCGTGTGTGCAAAACGGTGAGTTCTTTAGCTTTCTCTAAAGAAATTTCCCCCGCTAAATATTGCTTAATTTCTTGATATCCTAAAGTATTGAGTAAAGGTAAATCGGTACCGTACTTTTGACAAAGAAACTCTACCTCAGCTACCAAACCATCTGCAATCATTTTTTCAGTACGCCGTGCAATGCGATTTGTCAGATGTGCGGGATAGCAATCCAACCCAATTTGCAGAATGGGATAATCTGGAGGGTTTTCACCTTGCTGCTTGGAAATTGGACGACCAGTTACATAAAATACCTCTAACGCTCTTAAAGTCCGCACTGGATCGTTAGGATGAATTTTTTCTGTAGCAATTGGGTCAATTTGTTGCAACATGGCATACAATTGCCTTTGACCTAACGATTCGAGTTGCGATCGCAGTTCTTGGTGGGGTGCTACTCTAGGAATCTTCATTCCCCGCGTTATGGATTTAATGTATAGCCCTGTACCTCCAACTAATAGGAGGGGGGGATGGGGGGAGGGGGTAGACAAGGTAGAATTGTCCGCCTTGTCCTCTCGCTCTCCGTTGTCCCCTTGTCCCACAATTGGGGGAAAAGAGATCAGTGCTTGTGCTTGTGCTTGATAATCAGCAACTGTCAAAGTGTCTGTGGGGTTGCAGATATCGATTAAGTAATGAGGTAGCAACTTTTGTTCATCTGTTGTAGGCTTAGCTGTACCGATATCAAACTCCCTGTATACCTGACGGGAATCGGCACTGAGAATGATACTACCGAGTCGCAACGCCAAAGCCAATGCTAAACCTGACTTACCTGTTGCTGTTGCGCCACAAATCACAATTAATTTGGTCATCAGAAAAATTATGAATAATGGATTATAAATTATGAAACCAGAAGAAATGCCTAACTTTCATAATTCATCATTCATAATTCATAATTCCCAAAGGGTATATCCCCATATTAAATTTCTCTTCAGGTCGGCCCACAGTCGTCACTAAGGCTTTTGTGCTAGAATTCTGGAGTGTTTTTAACTTTTTCGCCTTTGGGCGACTTTTTCCCCCCCACTAATCAGGAGAATTTTCATGACGAGCAGTTACAGCGCCGCTCAGATTCAAGTTCTGGAAGGTCTGGAACCCGTCCGCAAACGACCGGGAATGTACATAGGGACTACCGGACCGCGAGGACTCCACCATCTAGTTTATGAAGTTGTGGACAACTCTATAGATGAAGCGTTGGCGGGTTACTGTACCCATGTGGAGGTGGATCTTAATGCCGATGGTTCAGTTACAGTTGTAGATAACGGAAGGGGTATTCCCACTGATATCCACCCGCAAACAGGAAAATCAGCCTTAGAAACAGTATTAACTGTACTACACGCTGGGGGTAAGTTTGGCAGTGGCGGTTACAAAGTTTCGGGAGGATTGCACGGGGTGGGTGTTTCCGTGGTCAACGCTTTGTCTGAATGGGTAGAAGTGACAGTTTGGCGAGATAAGAAGGTTCACAACCAACGCTACGAACGAGGTGTTCCCGTTACAGACCTGGTAGCAAAATCATATAAAGAAAGCCGAACTGGAACCGCTGTTAGTTTTAAACCGGATAGCCAAATTTTTACGACTACCACTGAGTTTGACTACACCACTTTAGCAAGCCGCTTGCGCGAACTCGCATATTTGAATGCAGGTGTCAAAATTACATTTACTGATAACCGTTTAGAACTCCTAAAAAGCGACCAACCTAAAGTAGAAACTTACGAATACAAGGGCGGGATTCGAGAGTACATCGCTTACATGAACAGCGACAAGCAGCCACTGCACGAGGAAATTGTTTACGTGCAGGGCGAACGCAATAACGTTCAAGTCGAAGTGGCTTTGCAGTGGTGTACAGATGCTTATACAGACAATGTTCTCGGTTTTGCCAATAATATTCGGACGGTGGACGGAGGGACTCACCTTGAAGGATTAAAGACAGTCCTGACTCGGACTCTCAATGCGATCGCCCGCAAGCGCAACAAAATAAAAGAAAACGAACCGAATTTGAGTGGGGAACATGTCCGAGAAGGTTTGACAGGTGTAATTTCTGTCAAAGTTCCAGACCCAGAATTTGAAGGACAAACTAAAACAAAATTAGGCAACACCGAAGTCAGGGGAATTGTCGATTCTTTGGTAGGAGAAGCTCTCAACGAGTACCTGGAATTTCGTCCCAGTATCGCTGATTCCATTTTAGATAAAGCCATCCAGGCTTTTAAAGCCGCAGAAGCCGCCCGCCACGCACGGGAACTCGTGCGGCGCAAATCGGTGCTCGAGTCTTCCCCTTTACCGGGAAAATTGGCAGATTGCAGTACCAGAGACCCTAAAGAGTCGGAAATCTTTATTGTGGAAGGAGATTCAGCCGGCGGGTGCTTTGATGGAGATACACTCGTAGCTCTGGCTGATGGGCGATCCCTCAGTTTCAAAGAAATTGTGGCTGAGCAAGCGATGGGGAAAGAGCATTTTTGCTATACCATCCGTAATGACGGTACTGTGGGTGTAGAGCGGATCGTTAACCCCCGAATGACCAAGGCAAATGCCAAGGTTATTAAGGTGACTTTGGATAATGGAGAAACCATTGTTTGCACGCCGGATCACCGTTTTATGTTACGCGACGGTAGCTATAAGCCAGCTGCATTGCTCACTCCACATGATTCCCTAATGCCTTTGTATCGTCAGTTATCAGATACGCGTCAACCAGGAATTACCATTAATGGTTATGAAATGGTTTGGAACCCTCGTTCTGATTCTTGGCTGTTTACTCACGTGTTGGCAGATTGGTATAATCGCTCGTTGGGAATTTATCGGTTGACAGATGGAGACCACTGCCATCACATTGATTTCAACAAGCGCAATAACAATCCTACTAACTTGCAACGTTTACCAGCCGCTCAACATCTAGCACTACATCGCGCTCATGTTGGACAGACATTGCACAGACAAGATGCGATCGCAAAAAGCCGGAAAACTCGTCAAAGCAAGGAATTCCGTGCCAAGATGAGCCAAAGAATGCAGCAAGGTCAAACGCGGCAAATGCTTTCACAGCAGGCGAGAGTACAGTGGCAAGACCAAGCCTACAAAGCTTACATGGTTAGTAAGTGGCGCGAGCACTACAATACCAACGACACGTACCGCCAACAAAATACCGAACGTCTTAACAAAGCGCAGCAGGACTATTGGAGCGACGAAGCAAACTGTATATCTCAGGCTGAAGGGGTTCGCAATTATTATGCCAATCATCCCCAAGCGCGTACCGTTAATTCTCAGCTGGCAAAGCAACAATGGCAGGATGAGAATCTGTTGAACTGGCGTCGGGAAAAGACTCAAGAACAATGGACACCAGAGTTTCGAGCGAAGCGCAAAGCAGCATTAGAACAAACATACTATTGCAAAACCCTTGCTGCTCTTAAGCAAATCGAAGTTGAGCAAGGCAAGTTAGATTTGGATGTATATCAAAGCTATCGCTTGCAAACAAAAGACAAATCTTTGCTGCGGTTTGATAGCTTTTGCAATCGCTACTTTCATGGAAATCAAGCTCTTGCCACTGAAGCAGTTACCAACTACAACCACCGTGTTGTTTCCATCGAAAGCTTAGAAGAAAGGGTGGACGTTTACGATATAGAAGTTCCCCATACGCATAACTTTGCTTTAGCCAGTGGTGTATTCGTCCATAACAGTGCCAAGCAAGGACGCGATCGCCGATTCCAAGCGATTCTTCCCCTACGCGGGAAAATCCTCAACATTGAGAAAACCGATGACGCCAAAATTTACAAAAACACGGAAATTCAATCCCTGATTACAGCGCTTGGTTTGGGAGTCAAGGGTGAAGAATTTGATGCGTCCCAACTCCGGTACCACCGAGTAGTGGTGATGACGGACGCTGACGTAGATGGCGCTCATATCCGTACTCTGTTGTTAACTTTCTTCTATCGGTATCAGAGGGCGCTGATCGAGCAGGGCTACGTCTACATTGCTTGTCCTCCACTTTATAAGGTGGAAAGGGGCAAAAATCATAGGTATCTTTACAGCGATCGCGAATTACAGGAGCACATAGCAAGCTTTCCCGAAAACGCTAACTACACCATCCAACGCTTCAAAGGTTTGGGTGAGATGATGCCCCAACAACTTTGGGATACGACTATGGACCCAGCGCAACGCACCCTCAAACAAGTGGAAATTGAAGACGCCGCTGAAGCCGATCGCATTTTCACAATTTTGATGGGCGATCGTGTAGCTCCCCGTCGCGAATTTATTGAAACTTACGGTTCTAAACTTAACCTCATGGACTTAGATATCTAAAACACGTGAGTTCAACAGACCTTACCCTCTCAAACCCCTCTCCTTGAAGGAGATAGCAACGTTCTCATTGAGGTTTGGGGTAAGGTCTGTTTTGAGTGGAGACTGTGGGATTTATACTTTAAGAAAAAATTTTGACAGTAAAGATTTTTAAAGATTTAGCTTATATTATTTAATATTTTTTAATAAAACATATAAAAAATATTTATAATTTTCTCCCATCAGACAGATTTATTTATTTTTTTGTAAAGGTATTAAAGATCACAGTATCTCAAGAAAATATATGTAAATTGTAATCATAAGCTTATCATCCCTTTATAGTTGGCAATCTGCACCTTCAACCAACAGCCCTATTGTCTGGCACACATGGAGAATAAAATACGTAGCATTACTCGTAGACTACCATGTTTCTGAGGTTGCACTACTATCTTGATGAGAGGGGAAATCATCCAAGCATAGAAAGTTACCTGTACTGACTTTCTAATCTAAGGGTCACTACGATTAGCATTAAGGTTAGCGTGTTAAATATATTTCTCCAAGCCGTGTTTTAAACTTGAGTATATTTTGCATTTAACCTATGCACTAATGTATTAAATCGGTTAATATCGATATTCTCAACTGTCAAATCCTTTTTAAATTGATTAGAATATCGTTGTATACAATAGGAACAGTTTGTCAAGTTTCAAAGGATGGAAATTTCAGCAGTACGCTAACCTGGGAGAAAGACCATTTGAGTTAAGTCTAGATCCCTTAAGTGTCAAGCTGATTCTGCCCAAGCCCTTAACTCCCTAGTTAAGACAGCAAGCGGAACACGGTTGAGTCAACTTCACAAAGCACTACGACTGTCATTTACCTATGAAATGCCTGTTAGAAGAAAATGTAAAACCTCCCTAAGTAACGTTAAGACGACAAACTTTTGCGCGAGTGAGCTTCTTTAAAGATTCTGCGATAACTTATGAAGGAAATGTAAAAATGGATGTAAGTGTCTTTCTAGTATGAGAAAGTGTGCGAGGGCACTATTTCTAAGTAATTGCTGTTTTGCTTAATACTTTGAACTAGAGATGAGCACCTGTACCTGTAAACTTTTACCTAAGAAAGTTTTGAAGAAAATTCAAAAATATGGGTACCGTTTTTAATTTCTTTTTGCTAGAACAGCCTTGAACCCATTTTAATAACTTCATGGTTACACTACAAAAAGAGTGCATTTTCTGTGAAACAGGCTACAATCGGTACAGTCTTTACAAAAGAATCCCCCAACAGTCATATTCATTTGTATGAACTAGTAAATTTTTTTAGCAAGACAGGTCTTTTTTAGACAAACCGACCGATTGTTGTGTTGCAAAACAACACATGCAATAGGGAATTGAAAAATATGTTGACCTTCAGGCAAACTGCCCCCTCTGGGCATACAGCTTGCTTGAAAGGCGCATAAAATTCTGAGAAATAGAGTGGCAAAATTGCCAAAAACCCTCTTTTATGTTGGCTAATTAGCTTACTGCAAAGAGCGGTAAACGTAATCTTGAGTAATTGATTCTGCAAGGAGCATGAGGAACGCGGCATGAACCAGGCTAATAACGTACTCGAACAAATAGCATATCAGCCTGACGAACTAGAAATCGAGATGAATCAGCCTGAACTCGAGTTGGAAGAACTCTTGATAGATGATGAAGAGGACTTGCTGATTGGCGATGACGGCGAACTTGATGAATTTTTAGAACCTCAGTCTGATGAGGACGACGCAAAGTCTGGGAAAGCCGCTAAATCGCGTCGTCGGTCTCAAACTAAGAAGAAGCATTATACCGAAGATTCTATTCGCCTTTATTTGCAAGAAATAGGAAGAATTCGCCTATTACGTGCAGACGAAGAAATTGAACTGGCGCGGAAAATTGCGGATTTGCTCGAATTGGAACGGATACGCGAAAAACTTTCACAACAGTTGGCTCGCGAACCTTACGATAGTGAATGGGCAGAAGCAGTACAATTACCACTGCCACAATTCCGCTACCGACTGCACGTTGGTCGTAGAGCGAAAGACAAAATGGTGCAATCCAACCTGCGTCTTGTCGTTTCAATTGCTAAGAAATACATGAATCGGGGTTTGTCTTTCCAGGATTTGATTCAGGAAGGCAGTCTCGGTTTGATTCGCGCTGCAGAAAAGTTTGACCACGAAAAAGGTTATAAGTTCTCTACTTACGCAACGTGGTGGATTCGTCAGGCAATCACAAGAGCGATCGCAGATCAATCCCGGACGATCCGTCTGCCAGTTCACCTCTATGAAACCATCTCTCGTATTAAGAAAACAACCAAGCTGCTTTCTCAAGAAATGGGACGCAAACCCACAGAGGAAGAAATTGCTACGAGAATGGAAATGACTATCGAAAAACTGCGGTTTATCGCTAAGTCTGCTCAGTTACCAATTTCACTAGAGACACCAATCGGTAAAGAAGAAGATTCTCGATTGGGCGATTTTATCGAGTCCGATGGCGAAACTCCAGAAGATCAAGTCTCCAAGAATCTGCTGAGAGAGGATTTGGAAAAAGTTCTTGATAGTCTCAGCCCTCGCGAACGAGATGTTCTTAGATTGCGCTACGGTTTAGATGATGGTCGCATGAAGACTCTAGAAGAAATCGGACAAATCTTTAATGTCACTCGCGAACGGATTCGCCAAATTGAGGCGAAGGCACTTCGCAAGTTACGTCACCCAAATCGCAACAGCGTTCTTAAAGAGTACATCCGCTAGAAGTCTTTTGCAAGATACTCTTGTCTCGTTCCCAGATTTTATCTGGGAATGTTGATTTCGAGGCTGTCTTTGTCTTAAAAAAGGCAGAGGGCAGAGAGTAAGAATACTTATTTCACGCTCGGGGTGAAAATTTTTTCATTGGAACTGCCTTGAAAATAGAAAGTAGGGTTAGTAATACCTGCCATTTCGATGTTGCTTGGCATTGCTAACCCCACTAGAACTGAGGAAAGGCGGTGAAATTTTTTCGTTAGAACTGCTTCAACTTCTCTTTTGAAGCAGAGCGTGAACAACAAAATAAGAAACCCGATTTCAAACAGAAATCGGGTTTCTTTTGCTTGGTCGGAAAATTAATCTAAGTTCATTTATTATAGAATGCCCCAGAAATGGAGGAAACCTTGACCGGAGAACAATTCAATTAAAGCGGCTGCAGCAAAACCAATCATTGCCAAACGACCGTTCCAAACTTCTGCTTGAGGAGTGAAACCCCAGCGCCACGCGTTGCGATCGTCGATGACTGGAGTAGTAGCTCTTGTTGTATCTTGCATAGTCAGTACCTTAACTTCCTTAACAGAATGTTACCTTATGTAAACAAGTATAATAAAATTTCTTAAGAAAAGTCAGTTCTTTTTACATTTTTTGTATTTATTTGGCTTATGAATCAATGAGTTAATAGTTAATGGTTGGTGGTTAGTCGGTACTAACTCCTTTAGGTAGGTTCCCTATCTCAGGAGCGGAGACACTACGCAAAAGCTACGCTCGCAAGGAATATACGCCAGTCCTCAGGGCTAGACGCACCACGAACCACTAACAATGACATAACAACAGCTAATGCAGTGGGACTACTGTAATAACTTTTTCATCTCGGTTAAGTTGGAGTACTTTGTCGCCCGTGCTATCTCTACCTAGAGTCGCTACCGTTTCTACGGCTAGGCGAACCACTCGTTGGTGATTGGTGATTAACGCGACCTCAGAAGACGCGATCGCTCTTACCATTGCTGCGAGTGTATCAGCTTTTTCGGCAAATTTAAAAACTTGAGTCCCGATATCTCCACGGTTAGCAGGTCGCAACCCGTTGATAGACAAACGTTTAGCATATCCTGTCTGAGTGACAAGTAATAAGTTTTCCTCGGTCTCACAAGTTACGCACCCCACCATGGTTTCCCGTTGACGCAAGCGCAAACTTTGCAAACCCATAGCGGTACGACCCATAATTGGGAGTTGTTCGTCATTCACCACAAACCTTAAAACTCGCCCTCCCGAACTTGCTACAAACAAGTGTTTCCCTGTCGTAGCAAACTGAGTGAACAACAATTCATCATCATCCTTTAGCTTCAAAACTGTAATTCCGCGACGAGAGAGGTTAGTCAATTCTGTCAGGGACAAACGCTTGATGCGTCCTTGCTTGGTCAGAAGAACGAGATCGGTATCTGGATTTTCAGGTACTACAAAGCGGTTAATAACAGTTTCTTGTGTACCTTGAGCGGTACTGGAGAGTAAGGTAATAAGCGGTGTTCCCCGTGCAGAACGTCCGTTGGTGGGAGGAATATCACCAACTTTAACCGGGTAAACTTTCCCACCACTCGAAAGTGCAAGCACTTCTTTTTCCGTGTCAGTAGAAACAGTTTGGATAATAAAGTCATTATCCGACGTACCATTTTCCGCTTTTGGCTTTTTAGCTGAAGGCTGAAGACGACGTACATATCCCCGGTGGCTAAACTCTAAAACCACATCTTCTGCTGGGACTGACAATTTTGGATTTGCTGCAAGACTCCCGTCTGAGAATGTGGCTGTTGATTTCTCCTGTGCTCCCTGACTCTTTTGCTCTGAAGCTTTTCTACCTCCCCGGTTTTCCTCTGTTGGTACTAAGATTCTTGTACGACGAGCATCACCGTACTTGCGTTTAAGAGTACGCAGGTCTTTTTTCAGTGACTTCAATAGCTCTTTGCGATCGCTCAGCAATTTCCCCAATAACTGAATTTGCTCGCTTAGTTGTTCGTACTCCTTTTGTAAATTTTGCTGTTCCATACCCGTTAAGCGTCGCATAGGCATCGACAAAAGCGCATCTGCTTGTACTTCACTTAAACTCAGTTGGGTTTGCAAGCTCATTTTTGCGGTAGTTCCATCAGCAGCACTTCTCAAAATCGCGATCGCTTCATCTAAATGAGAGAGCGCTGTGAGCAAACCTTCCACCAAATGTTGCCGACTTTCTGCCTTAACCAACTCATAGCTGTAGCGACGGTTGAGCGTTTGTTCGCGAAAGTTCAAAAACTCTTGCAACATCTGACGCAAACTCAACTGGCGGGGTTGTCCCTCAACCAACGCTAGGAGAATTGCTCCGAAGTTGCTTTGCAGCGCAGTTTGGTGATACAAGTTCTGCAGAATTTCGTGAGGGTTGGTATCGCGTTTGAGTTCAATGACCACACGTATTCCCTCGCGATCGCTTTCATCTCGAATGTCAGCAATTCCTTGCAAGCGACCCTGGTTGACCAGTTCTGCAACCTTTTCAATCCAACCTGCTTTATTCACTTGATAGGGCAATTCCGTCACAACAATTGCCGTGCGCCGCTTAGTTCCTTTACTACCGGGAACTTCCTCAATCCGGGCTACTCCTCGCAGAACGATACTCCCTTTCCCCGTAGTGTATGCCTCGCGGATTCCGGTATTTCCCACAATTTCGCCCCCTGTGGGAAAATCCGGTCCTGGTATCAGAGCGAACAATTTTTCGTCAGATAGATTGGGATCGTCAATTAACGCAATCAATCCATCAACAACCTCACTCAAGTTGTGGGGTGGAACGTTTGTTGCCATACCTACAGCAATGCCAGAACTACCGTTCAGTATCAGGAAGGGTAACTGTGCTGGCAATACCGTTGGTTCTTGTTGAGAGTTATCAAAATTTCCTATAAAGTCTACTGTCTCATCTCCAATTTCCGCCAACATACCTTCGTGGCTGATTGGCGCTAGACGCGTTTCTGTATAACGCATCGCAGCTGGAGGGTCATTATCCACACTACCGAAATTGCCATGTCCTGCTAGTAAGGGGTAGCGACTGGAAAAGTCTTGTATCAGTCTTACTAGGGCATCGTAAACAGCCTGATCTCCGTGGGGATGGTATTTACCCAATACATCTCCCACTACACGAGCGCACTTACGATAGGGTCGGTCAGGGACAAGACCTAATTCGTGCATAGCATATAAAATACGCCGGTGAACTGGTTTTAAACCATCTCGCACGTCTGGCAACGCCCGCCCAACTATGACACTCATGGCATATTCTAGATATGACCTTTGCATCTCAGTATGCAAGGCTGTGGTAATGACCTGTCCCTCCGAGAGGAGGTTTAACTGTTTCGCCATGAGTTTTGTTTCCCTAAAATTTCAACTACACAAAATTTGCCATTAATAAAGACCGCAGCAACCACAGCATAGCGGATGAACTGCTCTTCATTACAAAATCTTGATAGTCATACAATAGAAAGCAGTAGTATTATCCTTGTTGACGACAATTTATTATTCATTATTTCCACAGCAGGCAACACTCGTAGTTTTTACTGGTGGTAATCCCCCTGACAACTCTTGTGTGCCTTTAGTTAAGATGAGCTATCTGAATGTCAAATTCTCATGAAAACTGTTTTGATTGTTGAAGACGATTTGATTAATGCTCGCGTTTTTTCTAAGATTTTGACCAAGCGTGGCGGCTTGGACGTAAAACACACTGAAAACGTGGACGAAGTAATGAAATTTGCCCAAGGAGGGGAAGTTGACATTATTTTGATGGATGTTTCTCTGTCACGAAGTGTTTATCAAGGTAAATCTGTAGATGGGATCAAAATCACACAAATGCTGAAATCCGATCCACAAACAGCTTCTTTACCTATTATTCTCGTGACAGCACACGCTATGGAGGGCGATCGCGAGAATTTTCTCAAAGCTAGTGGTGCAGATGGTTATATCTCCAAACCCGTTGTGGATCACCAACAGTTTGTTGACCAAATCATAGCACTGCTGCCTAAGAACGATAACTAAGCCGACTTTCTGGAGAGGAATCAATTATGGAATCCACTCTGGTTGTCAGTCGCACCCTGAGAACTTTAATGGTAATGTTCTTGGCTTAAGAACACAAGTCTGAAATAGGGATTGGGCATTGGGCATTAGATCTTGGGTCTTGGAGATTGTTAAAAGTCATTCCCTAATTCGCCATTCACCAGTTCTCAATCCCCAGCCCCCATTTCATGACAACTATAAAATGTTCTCCTTTACTTAATATATATGTACTACTATAGGGCACATAGAGCAAGTATTTTTGGGGAGTCGGGGAGCTAATCGCTTCAACGGGAACCGAACCCCTTGAAGCGACAGGCGTACTGGGAATAACAATTTACTATAAAACACGCCACTCCCCATTCACCATATCCCCACTGCCTTCACTGTGGAGGCTGCTGCTGTGGGAGCTTAGCAGGAGATGACGAACCAGGTACTTCTTGTTGGAGAGCAGATTGAATGCTGGGTAATTCCAAAAATTTCTTTGTATCAGATAGTAAGCGATCGCCCCAAAGGTTTTGTTTGAGAAAATCTACATCAGCATAGCGATCGTCAATGCGGAGTGCAGCTTGCCCCATTATCAATCCTTGTTTTTGGTCACCTTTAGTATATAATGCTACAGCAAGAGCTAACAAAGGTTCAGCCGCCTGCTTATCGATAGCAACCGCATTCTGCCATTGTGCGATCGCACCTTGAATATTCCCTTGCTCGTACAAAATTAATCCGATGTTATTAATGGCTGGCCAGAATTTTTTGTCAAAGGAAACTGCTTTTTGAAACTGGCTGACTGCATCCGGAAATTTACGCAGCATAAAGTAAGCATTACCCAAATCAAAGAAACCTTCTGGATCGTTGGGTTTTAGCGCCAATCCCTTTTGATAGTAGTTGACAGCTTCTTGGTACTTTTGCTGTTGAAAATGAGCCGAACCCAGAGCAAATTGAACGTCCCCGTTTTTGGGGTTGAGGGTTTCTGCTTTTTTCAAGGCAGAAATTGCTGTATTTACATCCTTCGTTTGTAAATACAAACCACCCAAGAGGAACCAGACTTTATCATTGTTTGGAGCAAGTTGCGAAGCCAACCGTGCTCTTGGTAAAGCAAGTTCAAATTGTTGGAACTGAGCGAGTTGAGCTGCTTCCTTTGCCAAACCCAAACCTTGCTGCTCCAATTTGGCTGCGTCTAGTTGCAGTGTATGAGGTACTAATGCCTGTGCAGTTCCTGGTTGCGGTATGCTGCACAAACCAAAGATAATGAGAAGAGAAATTAAACTAATTCGTTTAGGCACACTACCGCCCCTTAGCCAAAAATTAAAGAATCTGTCAGCTAGCTTAAACGATTTCCCCTATGGACGGCAGCAAAATTTTACCCACGTTTAGATTTTGTGGTAGAAAGAGTGTTTTCGCACGATTGATTTTATGTAATTTATTATACTTAGAATATATACGATACTGAAATTGATACTCACATCCTATCCCTTCTCGCTCCCGTAGCTCCGCCTGTCAAAAATTTGATTTTTGCGATCGCTCGATCTAACTTCGCAAGTTAGAAATTGACTTGTGAACTACCTACATTGCAAGCGGCTGATACATCCCCTATCTTTAAACTGTGGTGGTGTACACAAGTCTTCTAAAGTGTATTCTTGCGGTTTCGATCCCTCCTAACCCCCCTTAAAAAGGGGGGAAAAAACTCTTAAAGTCCCCCTTAAACAGGGGAGGAAAACTCTTAAAGTTTCCCTTAAAAAGGGGGAAAAAAACTCTTAAAGTCCCCCTTTTTAAGGGGGATTTAGGGGGATCTACGACGATTTTGGCTTTGTTCCAGAGATGTGTACACCACCGTAGCCTTAAAAAAGGGGGGAACTTAATTCCAATTCTCCTTTTTCACAATGTTTCATCTCTTTTCTCGAGATCTTTGTATACCGTAGATCTTTAACAGGGCTGGAAACTGTAACTAAATATCTGGATATATATTGACATTGTTTTCGGACTGGGTTGAATAATTCTCCACTACTATAATTAGCTCTTTCACGACTGTTAACATTTTAGAGTGCAATCAATTTTGCGATCGGTAGAACGAGGTGAAAAAAACAAATTGTGTAAAGATAAGTAAATACATAAGTCAGTTGGCGCAAATAATCATCACTCGTTTGTAGTTGCGCTGTCTTCACTGTTTGCATAGCGTGGCATCAGCCTTACAGCAACTAAGAAGCCAATTTTAGAGATTTTACCAGAGCGTTATATAGTTGTGTTTTTTCTCGCCGACTGACTTATATTTCAAAAATCAAATAGAAGCCCTATAGAATTAAGTATAGGAATTAACAAATTCTCAAATACCAAACGGTGCAAGTAGTACCTTAGTCCTCGATCGAATTAGGACTTGGGACTCAAGTTTTTTATAAAAAATAGTTATAACATTGTGGTGTTAATTGCATATTTTTATCGGTACATGGAAGAACAATTTAAACACCAGTAAAAAAGCAGAAAACATTGAAATAAATGCTTAAGCTTCAAAAAACAGCATCAATATTGACTGTATAATGACCAGACTATAGTTATTTTAAATCTGGCAGCAGTGTCTTTTGGTAGCCCTTCTTTTTACACAAAACTAAAAATGACACTTGATACATCAAAACCAGTAAAATCTTCACACTTATTCCGAAAAAAACCATTTAAGAAACACAGCATCACGAGTTGGGTACCTTGGCTACTCATCCCTTTTCTTTTAGGTGGAATGAGCTATATTGTTTACCGCCAGTTAGTGATTGTTCCCCGTCAAGAAGCGCTTGAGAGGGTTTTAACGGCTCTTGTACAGAGACAAAGCTTACCAGTAACAGTCTCTGCAAATGGAACGATTAAACCAGAAAGATCGATTAATATCAGTCCAAAAAATGCAGGTGTACTGAAAACACTACTAGTGAAGGAGGGAGATGCTGTTAAAAAAGGGCAAGCGATCGCTTACATGGATGACTCAAACCTCCAAGGACAACTCATGCAAGCACGCGGACAATTAGCACAAGCGGAAGCGAATTTGCAAAAATTGATTGCAGGTAGCCGTCCTGAAGAAATTGCTCAAGCAAAGGCTCAACTGGATGAAGCGTTAGCCAATTTACAAAAAGTTGTTGTCGGTCACCGCCCTCAAGAAATTGCTCAAGCGGAAGCACGCTTAAAAAACGCTAGAGCGAGTTTAAGAAAAGCAGAGGACGATTTTCGGCGCAATCAAACTCTGTATAAAGCTGGTGCTATTTCCCTTCAGACTTTAAATCAAAAACGTGCAGATCGAGATAGCGCTCAGGCTCAAGTTATGGAGGTACAGCAAGCACTGGTATTGCAAAAAGAAGGGTCCCGTCAAGAAGATATCGAACAAGCACGGGCTGTCGCCAGACAAAAAAAGCACGCCCTGACACTGTTAGAAGCAGGGACACGCAAAGAAGACATTGATGCAGCACGGGCTCAAGTGATATCTGCTCGTGGTGCGTTAGAAAATGTTCAAACACAAATCAATGACACTATCATTCGCGTCCCTTTTGATGGCGTTGTCGCTAAAAAGTTTGCCGATCCTGGATCTGTTGTAACTCCTACAACCTCTGCAAGTTCCGTCTCTTCGGCACTATCTTCTTCCATCCTGTCTCTGGCTTCTACAAATCAGGTAGTTACAAATGTTGCAGAAACAAACATTGCTAAGATAAGTCTCGGTCAGAAAGTCACGATTACAGCAGATGCTTATCCAGGAAAAACTTTTGAAGGTCTGGTCAGCCAAATTGCTGTCCAAGCAACTGTAGAGCAGAATGTCACCAGTTTTGAAGTTAAAGTTACAATTATCTCTGACTCGGAAAATTTATTGAAATCTGGGATGAATGTGGAAGCACAGTTTCAAGTCGAGCGCTTGAAAGATGCTCTAGTCGTTCCTACTGCAGCAGTGGTGCGCCGGGAAAATTTAACGGGTGTATTAGTCGCAGGTAGGGATCGCAGACCTATATTCGTACCTGTTGAAATTGGCGTTACGGTAGAAAACTTGACTGAAATTCGAGCGGGTTTGAAAGGAAATGAGAAGGTATTGCTCAGTCTTCCAATGAATTATGAAATTGAACCCGCTCAGCAGTTACCATAACGTAGCAATTTTAGAAATCTTTTCAATCGCAGCAGAGGCATTATGGAGCAATAAATTACGCACGGGATTGACTATGCTTGGTGTCATTATTGGGATATCTTCAGTTATTTCTATTACTTCTGTTGGTCAGGGTGTACAAAAGGGAGTTGAAAGGGAAATACAAGCCTTGGGTACGAATGTTTTGCAAGTCTTTGCTGGTGCTGCTAGAAACGGAAATATCAGTCAAGGACAGGGATCGGCGAGCACGTTAACTTGGGAGGATTCTAAAGCGATCGCAAAGCAAGCACCTTCTGCAGAGGCTGTTTCTGCTTACTTACAATGGACAGCACAAGTAGTTTATGGAGGGCAAAATACTTCAACAACAATTTACGGTACGGATTTACATTATCCAGAATTAAGAAATACTTATCCCCAGCAAGGAAGATTTTTTAATCAAGAGGAATTGGAAACTGCAAAACAAGTTGTTGTTTTGGGTCCAACAGTTCAAAAAACTCTTTTTAAAGAAGGTGTCCGGGTGATAGGAGAAAGAATCCGAATTCAAGGAGATGCTTATAAGGTGATTGGGGTGATGGAAGCTAAGGGTGCTCTCGGACCAATGGATCGAGATGACCAAGTTTATATTCCTTTAAGCAGCATGTCAGCAAGATTGGTTGGGCGAAATGCTTTATCGAGTGTTTCTGTTGATGGGATTTTGATTAAAGCAAGCGATCGCGAAACGTTAGATGCAGCCGAGTTTCAGGTTACCAATCTTTTACGTTTGCGTCACAATATTCACCCACCCCAACCTGATGATTTTAAAATTACCAGTCAAGCAGATATTATCAATACTTTTAGCAGTATCGTGGGTTTGTGTACGGTTATGGTAGTTGCGATCGCGAGTATTTCGTTAATAGTTGGAGGGATTGGAATTGCTAATATTATGCTAGTTTCTGTTGTGGAAAGAACGCGAGAAATCGGGATTCGTAAAGCTGTAGGAGCGACTTATTCAGTCATTCTCAACCAATTTTTAATAGAAGCGATCGTGATTTCTACAGTAGGAGGTTGTATTGGTACTGGAACCGGGATTTGTATTGCTGCATTAGCAGCCGTTGTGTTTAAATTTCCGTTTATCGTTGCACCTTGGTCAATTATAGTTGGTTTTGGGCTTTCGTTTGTGGTGGGGCTATTGGCTGGGGTTATACCCGCACGCAATGCAGCAAAATTAGACCCAATTGCTGCTTTAAGAAGTGATTGAAGCAAAGATTTGGAATTGGTATGTGGTAACTCTACCAATCCTATTTGAGAGACGAAGAAGGGGGATAAGGGGGATAAGGGAGACAAGGGAGACAAGGTAGAGATCTTCTTAAGCCTGAAACGGACGGCTATAGAGTTACAAATTGCAATAAATGCTGAAAAAGTGGAGGGAAGAAACAGAAAATTTCAAAAACTAAACTGGATTTTTATAGAGAGTCTTACTTTCTATTTGAAACAAAAATCTAAAATCTAAAACTTGTATATGGCGCATTACTCATTCCTCATGTATTCTCTCGGGATTGCTGTAGGAGGGCTTGCTTGTGTTGCTGCTTTTCAAAAAGCGGGTGCAACAACTCCTGAGATAACTAAAATCGCACAAAGTTTGCAAAGCCCTAATGCTTTAAAGGTTCCTGATTATCTCAATCCCAATCCAAATCCTTTACAGTTTCCCACGAAACCAGAAGAAGTCAGGATTCAAGGAATACAACCTATTACTTTGGCACAGGCTTTAGAGTTAGCATTTAGAAATAATCGTGACTTACAAGTAGCGGTGTTAGAACTAAAACGCAGTCAGGCTTCATTGCGGCAATCTCAAGCTGCTTTGCTACCAACCGTTAGCTTAAACAGTAGCCTGACTCGCAGTCAATCTGCTAGCAATCAACTCTCTGCGGAACTTTCTGGCGATTCCAGTGCAGATCGAGCCAGTACTTCTTTTAGTAGTGAAGCACAGCTCAGTTACAATCTCTATACTTCGGGAAGGAGGAAGGCGAGTATCCGAGAGGCTGAAGAGCAGGTTAGGGTAGATGAATTTGATGTGGAGCGTATCACTGAGGAGCTTCGTCTCAATGTTTCAACTGAGTACTACGATCTGCAACAAGCAGATGAACAAGTACGAATTTATCAGTCATCTGTAGAGAACGCCCAAGCTAGTTTGCGAGATGCACAAGCTTTAGAACGGGCTGGAGTAAGTACAAGGTTTGATGTGTTGCGATCGCAAGTTAACTTAGCAAATAACCAACAAAATTTGACCAATGCTCTTTCACAGCAAAGGATTGCGCGTCGTCGTTTGGCACAAAGGTTAAATTTGGCACAGTCAGTTGATATTAGTGCAGCCGATTCTGTAAAACTAGCCGGTCTTTGGAACCGGACGTTAGAAGAGACTATCGTACAGGCTTTTCAAAACCGTCCGGAACTGCGACAGTATTTAGCACAACGTAATGTCTACGAGCAACAGCGACGTCAAGCAATTTCGCAATTAGGTCCTCAAGTCAGTTTAGCTGCTAGTTACGAATTGCAAGACCAATTTAACGACGGTGCAAGTGTGACTGATGGCTATTCTGTGGCACTCCAAGCAAGTTTAAATTTATTTGATGGTGGAGCTGCAAAAGCCCAGGCTGCTCAAGCAAAATTGAATATAGCCATTTCTGAAACTCAATTTGCCAGCCAACGCAATCAAATCCGTTTTGATGTGGAACAATATTATTCTCAACTGCAATCTAATTTGGAAAATGTTCAAACTGCTACTACATCTGTAGACCAGGCGAAGGAGGCTTTGCGATTGGCTCGTTTGCGATTTCAAGCGGGTGTGGGAACTCAAACAGAAGTTATAGATGCGGAAAATGACCTCACCACTGCTGAAGGTAATCGCGTTACAGCGATTTTGGATTACAACAAAGCTTTAGCTAATTTACAACGTGCTGTGACAACAAGAAACAGCTAGGGTATATTATTAAACTACTCGTTTTAAAGCCTGCGTAGGCAGGCTTTGTTTGTATAGCCCCAGAATTCTATTCTGAGGGCAATTGGCACTCTTTGGGATGCTCCCGTTGTAAACCATCAAGCTGTACCGGCTCCCTGACTGGCTTTAATAACTTTTGCAGGGACTCCAACTGCTATAGAAAAGGGAGGGATATCTTTAGTAACAACTGCTCCAGCACCAATGACACTTCCTTTCCCAATAGTCACTCCGTCTAAAATCCTGACTCCAGAACCTATCCAAACATTGTCCTGAATTTCAATTCCTTCACGGCTCAATCCATACTCTCTGTGATTGTTGGCGTAAATGCTTGTATGAGATGCAATTAGGCATTCCTTCCCAATTTTGATGTGACCGGGTCCAGCCATGCAGACATAAGGTCCTAAATAGGAGCCATCACCGATTTCAATGACGCAATCAGAAACAGTAGCTTTAACATCAACACCGCGATCGATACAAACTTTGTTCCCAAGACGTAATAAGCTGTTTGGTGCTCTCATGTCAAAGCGTGCATCTCTCATGATTTTCACATCATCGCCAATCTCAACTGAAGAGGCTCCAAGGAACTCAACTCCCATCTGAATATAAATTTTCCGACCCACACGAGCAAGGATGGAACGGTAAGCCAGTCGGCGCAGCAGAATACCAAGTGGACGAGGAATCCATCCGATTAGATTGGTGAGTGTCAACTCTAATACTCGTGATAAAGCTGTAGGTGAGGTAGATGGTAGCTGGTTAATGTTGAGTTCTTGAACTGTCATAATTGTTTACTTTTGATAGGGTAGATCGACAAAATCTCAATTAGGGTCAGTTTCTTAATGGAGCACTTAACCCAGATTTCTTAAGCCTGTTTGAAAAAAGAGAGAGCGAAAATTGCTAAAAAATATAGTGCGATCGCCTAAGGTGCTTGGAATAAACGCAGTAACGAAGGTAGCTGTTTGCGTTTAAACGATGATTTGGTGCAATAAATAGACAGACAAGCAGCAACAAGAAAAAAACTCTGGCTGCTCTGTGTATGGTGTATGTGCTATTCCAGTTTTGCCATTTAATTACAAAGGAAGAAAAATTTGAACAGATACTTAGATATCTTTACAAACTCACTTTGCATTGTCTAAAATCCTTATAGAGACGAGCTATGGCGCGTCTTAACATTGTTTTTTGGATCTGTCTATTCAAACTCTCGTAAAATTTCCAAGCCGATATTAAGTCCATCCCATCAAGGAGGAGTGTCTCCAACTTCAGCCATCACGTTGAAATCAATCATTGGAGCGAATAAGTAAATACTTCCACGACTGCTATAGCGGCTTTTTCGCAGCCTGTTTTCACCTTTTGCTGATGTTGTAATCATCACGTACCACGATAATTTACATATTTACTAAAGCGCCTTTTTATCGACACAGGGATTTTACATTTAGTATATTAAAATATTTGACAAGTTCTCTGTAAAGAAACGGTAAAGATTTTATGAAGTGTGGGAAGCATTTAGTAGTTTACCACAGTGATTTTGAGAGGTGATAAAAAACCGCAAAGACGAGCCAGTGCGTTGCGGAGAGCAGCGCCGTGCGGGGGTTCCCCCCGTTGAGGCGACTGCTCTGGGTTCCCCCCGTTGAAGCACCTGGCGTCGCAAAGAGCGCAAAGGAATAGGATCGGACGATGAGTATGAACATCATTTTACTCATCAGAATTTAGCTCAATCCAAAACAAGCCTCACAGCTGATACCTTCGTAGGAGTGTGATAGCAAATCCGATTTTCTAACCCCTTTTAGCCCAACGATTGGAAATCGTGGCTATACAAACAAAGTCCGCCTACGCGGACTAGATTATGAAGGGGGTGCAAGATGCAGATTTAGTATGAGATGAATTTTGAGGCAATCGGGCTGCGTTTCCCGACTCGACTGGAATTCTCCCAATCTACCAATACGTTTCAATTCCGCAAGCGGAAGTCATTAATATGAAACGCAGCGCCGACGATCGCGCAAGAAGTCTGAAAACTTTGCTATGAGGTTTTCAGCTTGAGAAATTTAATACTTTTCAACTTACTACAAATAAAAGAAATATTAACTTTGATTTCTACTGCTTTCAACTGCTGATAATTTTTCCCATATCTTCTGATACTCTTTTTTGATCTCATCAGCCAGCTTTTGCGGGCTGATAATTTGAACACTTTCCCCATATTTCAAAAGACGCTGACGAAACCAAAACCAATAATCTATCGTGGCTTCGATGTCGCGAAATTTTCCTTCTGGGTCACTGCAAACAATGACTTCATCCTTGCGTCGGGGTTTATAATTGGCTAATTGTCCGCTCGTGCGATAACGCACTTTCAAGACGCCACAGTCAATCGTTCCCCGTCTTTCAAACAGATGGAATCCTGAATACTGCACGCACGCAAGCAGGTTTAGGTCATACAGATGAAAGCAAAAAACAAATTAGCCGTTTAGTGATGTTTAAGCGCAAACAAACCACACCTGAAAGACTGGCTGGACGAGAATTACTCCGTGGTTTAAGTTTGACGAGTGCGGATGAAGCAAATAAGGATAAACACTGTGAATACAATGGTGAAAAATCCTGCAAAAAATGCCCGGATTGTATTATTTATGGATTTGCGATCGGTGATAGTGGTTCCGAACGTTCTAAAGTCTATTCCGATTCGGCTTTTTCCCTAAGTGCTTACGAACAGTCCCATCGCAGTTTTACATTCAATGCGCCTTTTGAAGGTGGAACGATGAGTGAAGGTGGGGAAATGAGAAGCAGTATCAATGAATTGGATCGCGTGATTCCAGAGGTGACATTCCCTACCGTAGAAACGCTGCGCGACTCTACCTACGAAGGCTTTATTTACGTGTTGGGTAACTTGTTGCGGACTAAAAGATACGGTGCTCAAGAATCGCGCACGGGAACAATGCGAAATTACATTGCTGGAATTGTCTTTAGCGACGGTGAAATCTTTAGCAATTTACATTTCACTCAAGCACTGTACGATGCTTTAAAAGGAGATATCGATACTCCTATTAGTGAGGTTTTACAGCAGGTAGAAATAGTGGCAAAGAATTTACTGAATGACGAACCTGTACGCAATACTAAGTTGATTTTTGGTTCGCAATTAGATGATTTAGTCGGTGAAATTAATTCCTTATACCAAGATGAGGCTCGCTTGGTAGAAACTATGACTGCATTGCATGAGCAAACTAAAGCTTACGCAGAGTCTTTTGGAGCATTGAAAAAGAAGGGTAAGTAAGTAATTCAACTCTCTATCTTTTCTCTGCGCTCTCTGCGCCTCTGTGGTTAAATAAATAATTTTTGAACCACAGAGGCGCAGAGTAGACAGAGGTAAGAGAGTAGACAAAGCTTTTCCAATCCAAAATCCAAAATATAAAATCTAAAATGGCGCTATACCACTGCACGTTGACGCTACACGATAACGTTTTCTTCGCTACAAGAGAAATGGGAATTCTCTATGAAACTGAAAAATATTTGCATAATTGGGGGCTAAGTTTTGCACTTTTTTCAATTCATTACATTCCCCAACCCTATCGCCTTCAAGGAGAACTGGCACAAAAACCGACATACTTAGTGGAGCGATCGCTTACTTATCAATGGCATTATCGATGCAGTGGAGGAAAAAGACAACCAGTTAGTCCCTTTGGAATTTAAGAAAGGACGCATGGCAAACCACTTGAACGACCATTTTCAACTCTGTGGTGCGGCTATGTGTCTGGAAGAACGGATAGGAAGTTCTATTCCTTACGGAGAAATTTTTTACTACGCCAACCGCCGTCGCGAGCGTATCAATTTTACACCCGCATTGCGGCTGGCGACAGAACAAGCAATTCAAGCAGCGCGATCGGCAATTGGAGGGGTAATGCCACCACCAATTGACAATCCGAAAAAGTGTCGGGATTGTAGCTTGCAGAAAATTTGTTTACCAAAAGAAATCAAAAAACTACGTATTGAGGTATAAATTATGTCTGTTCTCTACGTCACTCAACCGGATGCAGTTTTAAGCAAAGCTGCAGAAGCTTTTAAAGTTGCTCTCAAACAAGAAGATGGCAACTGGGAGAAAAAATCGGTTCCCGCCCAAACTGTCGAACAAGTGGTGTTGATGGGAAATCCCCAGATTACAGGTGATGCACTAGTGTATGCTTTAGAACTGGGAATGCCCGTACATTACCTTTCCGGTTTTGGTAAATACTTGGGTTCCGCGCTTCCTGCATACTCTCGTAACGGTCAGTTGCGACTGGCGCAGTATGCTGCTTATTGTGATGCAGCCCATCGTTTGGAAATTGTCAAAACAATTGTGACTGGCAAAATCCACAATCAACACGCTGTTTTATACCGCCACGACCAAAAAGACAATCCCCTGAAAGCTCGCAAACAGCTTGTTAAAGAACAAACAACCCTCAATGAGTTGCGCGGTGTTGAAGGATTGGCTGCGCGAGAATATTTTGCCGCTTGGTCAAAGATGCTTGAGGAAGAATGGTCATTTCACGGTAGAAATCGTCGCCCTCCCACGGATGCAATCAATGCATTATTGGGTTTTGCCTACGGGCTTTTGCAAGTTCAGGTAACGGCTGCAGTACATATGGCTGGTTTAGACCCCTACGTTGGTTACCTGCATGAAGCCACAAGAGGACAGCCAGCTATGGTTCTCGATTTGATGGAAGAATTTCGCCCGTTGATTGCTGATAATTTGATTCTTTCGGTCATCAGCCATAAAGAAATTAAGCCCGATGATTTTACCGATAATCTTAGTGCATATCGGCTGTGCGAAAGCGGACGCAAACAGTTTTTGCAAGCGTGGGAACGAAAAATGAACGATGAGTTTAAGCATCCCACCTTTGGATATCATTGCAGCTACCGACGAGCGATCGAATTGCAAGCACGATTGTTCAGTCGGCATTTACAAGAAGGAATTCCTTACAAAGCTCTGACACTGCGATGAGTACTCTGTTTTGCCTCGTAATTTACGACTTGCCAGACAATAAAGCAGCAAATAAACGGCGAACAAAGCTCCACAAAATGCTTTCTGGCTATGGGACATGGACGCAGTACAGCGTATTTGAATGTTTTTTGACCGCCACGCAGTTTGCTAAACTGACAGTGCAAGTTGAGAACTTGATTAAACCTGTCGAAGATTCAGTACGGATCTATGTTTTAGATGCGGGCTCGGTACGCAAGACCATTACCTACGGTTCCGAGCAACCTCGACAGCAAGATACAATAATATTATGATGTTAGGGTCATCTTGCAAGTTTTTTGGCAGGGCAAAGCACGGGCAAAAACCCCCCACCTCCCGCCAAATCGTCAGAACCTTGACAAATCAATACTTTCAGGGCTTGCGGTACGCGCAAGAGCCTTTTAATCAAAGCCTGAAATGGACTTTTAAAACAGTCCCGCCAAAAATGGTCTTGGAAATGGCTCTACATTTAGCTTCTGTTGGGCTGCCCTTTCAAATAAATGAAACCCGCTTGCGGGATTGAAACCTCTGAGATAGGGAATTTAATGTATGAATTTTCCCCACTTTCAAATAAATGAAACCCGCTTGCGGGATTGAAACGACCACTTGCGAATGCTGGGTGCGGAACAAGCCCCGCTTTCAAATAAATGAAACCCGCTTGCGGGATTGAAACCGGGTCTCATGCGATCGCGAGTCAATTATCAAGTAACTTTCAAATAAATGAAACCCGCTTGCGGGATTGAAACATCTTCAATACATTTATGAATATCAGCATATTTTCAGCTTTCAAATAAATGAAACCCGCTTGCGGGATTGAAACGAGGCACGGAACATATAAAGCCCCATCTCCCAACTTTCAAATAAATGAAACCCGCTTGCGGGATTGAAACACTTCCCATTCTAGAGTTTCTATCATATAACGATGAACTTTCAAATAAATGAAACCCGCTTGCGGGATTGAAACAACCCATATTGTTGAGTTCGTCCAAGTCTTCCTTGCTTTCAAATAAATGAAACCCGCTTGCGGGATTGAAACACTACTATTATCCTCAGGATATGGAACCCTGTCCGGCTTTCAAATAAATGAAACCCGCTTGCGGGATTGAAACGGAACACCAAAAAACGATGGCGGAAGCGCTGGCGACTTTCAAATAAATGAAACCCGCTTGCGGGATTGAAACATTTTAGCTGTTTTTATTTCGATAAAGTGGATCTTTCAAATAAATGAAACCCGCTTGCGGGATTGAAACAAGCTAGCTACTATAGATACAGATAGGCAGAGGTGCTTTCAGTAAATGAAACCTGCTTCGTTATGAAACTTTTATTGTCTATTTAAGTAAGTTGACGGATTAAAGAATGAATACTACTCAATTAATAATGAATGGAGATACACAAACGGTTATATTACCTAAAGAATTTCAATTACAAGGTAATGAAGTTTATATTAAAAAAGTAGGTAATGCTGTGGTACTGATTTCTAAGGAAAATCCTTGGCAAACATTATTTGATAGTCTAGATATTTTCTCTGAAGACTTTATGGAAAATAGAGAACAGCTTTATTTAGAAGACAGAGAAGATTTGGAATGAGATTTTTGTTAGATACAAATACTTGCATCTACATTATTAAACGTAAACCAAAGAAAGTACTAGATAAATTTCAAGCGTTAGATATATCTGACGTGGGAATTTCATCAATTACAATTGCAGAACTTGAATACGGCGTATACAAAAGTCAACGTCAAGAGCAAAATCGGATAGCGCTGACTCAATTTTTAATTCCTTTACAGGTTGTACCTTTTGATGAACAAGCAACACAAACCTATGGAAACATTCGAGCAGAGTTAGAGAACCAAGGAATTGTAATTGGGTCTATGGATATGCTCATTGTATCTCAAGCAATTTGTCTGGGGTTAATTTTAGTCACTAATAACGTGAGAGAATTATCACGAATCCCCGCACTGATGTTAGAAAATTGGGTGGATTAGTCCACCAAGTGAGAGAGTGCATACCATTTTGGCAAATTGCCCTCAGAATAAAATTCTTGGGCTATACGTAATGAAGAGGGCGCTACGCAGGCTTTAATTAAGTCCGCGTTGGCAGACTTAGCCTGTTCGGTACGCAAGATCATTACCTACGGTTCCGAACAACCTCGACAGCAAGATACAATAATATTATGATGCTATCCGCACCTACATTTGAATTATTCAAAGCATTAAGGGTATACCTCGACAGCAAGATACAATAATATTATGATGCTAGGGTAATCTTGCAAGTTTTTTGGCAGGGCAAAGCACGGGCAAAAACCCCCACCTCCCGCCAAATCGTCAGAACCTTGACAAATCAATACTTTCAGCGATTGAGGTATGAGCAAGAGCCTTTTGATGAAAGCCTGAAATGGACTTTTCAAACAGTCCTGCCAAAAATGGTCTTGGAAATGGCTTTACACTTAGCTTCGGTTGGGCTGCCCTTTCAAATGAATGAAACCCGCTCGCGGGATTGAAACCTTTCAAGACCTTCTTAACCCAAGATATTTGAAAGGCTTTCAAATGAATGAAACCCGCTCGCGGGATTGAAACCAGCATCTTGCGATTCAGTGCGTGGGTACACACCTCTACTTTCAAATGAATGAAACCCGCTCGCGGGATTGAAACACGGTGCGGGGAGTGGGAGGAAATCACTCTCCGAACCTTTCAAATGAATGAAACCCGCTCGCGGGATTGAAACAATTCAATCGAGATTGACTATGGAAACATCCCCTTTTCTTTCAAATGAATGAAACCCGCTCGCGGGATTGAAACCTGACAGTTTGAATAGCGATCGCTTTGATATCTTTTAAACTTTCAAATGAATGAAACCCGCTCGCGGGATTGAAACGATCCAAGATGACCTCGTTGTGCCGCGTGTCGCAACTTTCAAATGAATGAAACCCGCTCGCGGGATTGAAACATAATGAAATTGAATGCGTCTGTCCCAACTGCGGTCACTTTCAAATGAATGAAACCCGCTCGCGGGATTGAAACCGTTCCCTTTCATGTCTTTAATGTATTACATATAACTTTCAAATGAATGAAACCCGCTCGCGGGATTGAAACATTTCAAACGCTGACATTCAGCAAATTAAGACAGAACTTTCAAATGAATGAAACCCGCTCGCGGGATTGAAACTGAATTACACGCAGCAACAGATACAAGCGGCAAACTTTCAAATGAATGAAACCCGCTCGCGGGATTGAAACTGACAAAATTTTATTAGGAGATATTCAAATGGCGTTCTTTCAAATGAATGAAACCCGCTCGCGGGATTGAAACTTTCAGCCCAATAATCAACTTTAATCTCATTACTAACTTTCAAATGAATGAAACCCGCTCGCGGGATTGAAACAATAAAAGTTTGGTCAGATATTAAATTATTCTCCTCTTTCAAATGAATGAAACCCGCTCGCGGGATTGAAACTTCAACCACAATTCAAAAGCTTCTTGAGCCACTTTACTTTCAAATAAATGAAACCCGTTCGCGGGATTGAAACAGAAATGCCTGTAAAGCTAAAAATTGATTTTGAACTTTCAAATAAATGAAACCCGTTCGCGGGATTGAAACAGCCCTTGCGGAAACAGTTTCTTGCCGACTCGCGAGTCTTTCAAATAAATGAAACCCGTTCGCGGGATTGAAACGAAAAGACAATTGCTTCTACGTCATCGATTTGGTTCTTTCAAATAAATGAAACCTGCCTGCGGGACTGGACTCACCGCCTACGTAGACTAATAAATCACAGCCAGCGAAGGCAGGCTTTGTTTGTGTAGCCCCAGAATTCTATTCTGAGGGGTACTCCCACAGATTAGGTGTCACATCTGTACTTTAAGCAGAGATAAATCAAACTGGAATTTCGATAATCAACTCTGTACCTTTGCCGACAACTGAATTACAACTTAACTTACCACTGTGAATTTCTTCGACAATTTGCCGAGAAATAGCCAAACCCAATCCCGTACCTTTACCAACTTTTTTTGTACTAAATAAATTATCAAATATTTTTTGTTTAACTTCTTCCGTCATTCCTTTACCATTATCAGCAATAGTAATCTTAACTTTTTTATCTTGCATTGAAGTTGTAATTGTAATTCGGTTGGTGTCTGCCTGAATTTCTACAAAACTGCGTCCGTTATTTGATTCATCTAATGCATCGATCGCATTTGCCAGAATATTCATAAACACTTGGTTTAACTGTCCCGGAAAACACTGTATGGGAGGTATATTTCCATAGTTTGTGATAACTTGAATTTCCGGACGTTGTTCGTTAGCCTTGAGGCGATGTTTGAGAATTAGAATTGTACTGTCAATACCCTCATGAATGTCAAATGCTACTTTATAATCTTTATCGGCACGGGAGAAAGTTCTTAAACTGGTACTAATATTTTTTAACCGATCGCAAGCCATAATCATTATATCAATCATTTTAGGTAAGTCTTCTAAGCTATAATCCAAGTCAACTTCTTCGGCATGTTTAATAATTTCTTCTCCAGGATTCGGGAAATATTTTTGATACAACTCCAAGTGTTCCTTAATATCAGAAATCATGGGTTGAGTTTGTTGGAGGGTAGCAGCAATAAAACCGAGAGGATTATTCATTTCATGAGCAACTCCAGCAACTAAATTCCCCAGTGCTGACATTTTTTCACTTTGGACAATTTGTAATTGTGCTTGTTGAGCTTGTTGGTAAAGCCTTGCATTTTCTAAAGCAATGGCAGCTTGAGCGCATAATATTTGAATAACTTCTAAGCGATCGCGTGTAAATACGCCAATCGTCAATTGATTTTCTAGATACAGCAACCCAATTAACTGACCTTGATTCAAAATCGGCGTACACAGCAGACTTTTGGGTTGTGACTGAACTAAGTACGGATCGGCAATAAAATCGTTTTGGTCTGTAGCATCATCTAATACAATAGTTTTTAAGCTTCGTTTGACGTAATTTATGAACGTAGTAGGAATGTCAACACTGGTTTCATAAGGTACACAGGGTAGATTGACCCCTTCATTTGCAGTTGCTATTGCCTCAAGCATGAGAGTATTATTTTTGAGGATGAGCAAAGCAGCTTTTTTCGCTCCAGCATTTTCCATCACCACTTGCATTAAGGTAGAAAGTAATTTATCTAGTTGAATTTCACTAGATAAAGCTTGAGTGGCTTTGAGGATGGTAGCAAAATCCAACGCCGAGTAGAGTGTTTTACTACTATGGCTAGATGTTTGGTTCGAGAAATGAATTGTGCGCTTAACGATAGTGTCTGAGGAATTAGAAGTGAGTTCTTTGTGTTGTAGGATAGGTTTTAGTAATTGCAAATAGCGTTTTTCTAAATCGTCGATTTTGGCTTTTGCTCCCCAACGAGCATAGCAGTAGTAGGCTTCTTGCATGTAAATTTGAGCTACTTTTTCTTTACCCCAGCCGAGGTAAAATTTAGCTGCTAGCTCGTTGCTAAGTGCTTCTTCTTGGGTATACCCATTTTCTTTGGCTCCAGAGATAGCTAACTCGTACATCTCTATTGCTTTGTAAGTTTGCCCCAATACGCGATTTTGCTCTGCTTCCACCAGGTAGTATTTATGTCTGAAGTTTTGGGGTGCATGGTCAGCCCAATTCCGCATCTTCTCCTGATTTGCTTGTATTTGCTGTAAATATTGTTGTTGCTCTAAATCGACATTAGGATATTGAGCTACTAAAGCAAGAGAACTGTAGAAGTTGTAGGCTGGGAGAGTCGTCATATTAGCAGAAGCAACAATGTACTCCCCAGCCAAGGAATTGTAAGTCACTGAGTTTTCATAATCTTCTAATAAATAAAGCAAGATTCCCTTTATTAAATAAAAGTTAAACAGTAAGGTTTGATTGCCGCACTCCTGTAGTATGGGCAACAGTTTAACCTCATCGCAACCTTCACCAATTAGACAATATGGATTTGCTGAAAGACCTCTAAGATTTAGAACAAGTTGCTGCCACATACCAGCATAGTAAATAGAATATTGCTGTTTTAATTTTTGCAATAATTCTAGAGACTCAATTTGCTCTTGCTGGACATAATCCAATGGTTCGCCCATTAAGAACAAATTAGTGCATCTGTCTTTTGAGCAAAGAGAGGCATAATAAAAATCCCCGCTTTCTAGCCCGATATTCATAGCCTCTCTAAGTGGCTGAACTGTCTCTCCGATTGGCTCTTTCCAGTGTCTCAAAACTAAATTGAACATTGTATGAACGATACAGTAGTAGGAGCGTGAATTGAATTTAGATAACAAACTAACTGCTAATTCTCCAAATTGATATCCAGAATTAATATCTTCACTATTTACCAATACCGATCCATAAAAAACATAACTGACAGCAGCAATTACAGAATTGCCAAATTCCAGGCAGAGTTTAACTGCTGTAAATGCAAGTTTGGCCAATAAATTTGGCTCTGCCATAATTGCTGAAGTATAAGCATTAGACAGAATACGCATTGCTGCTAATGTATTGGGATTGGCCATAACTGGCAAATTGATTAAGTTTTTAACAACTAAATCTTTTGGCGGTTCTGTCTCCAAAGGAATATCAAGCAAATTTAAAGCATTTAGAGTTATTTCAATAGCTTTCAAAGCATGATTTTGAGAGGAGTAAGATAGAATTGCAAGATCGTATACTTTGATTTTATCCAATAATGCTTTTGCATACTTTAAAGTTACATCAGCCAGTTGCTTTGCTCGTTCTAAGTCTGTATTTAGGAAACAAATCTCTATCATTTCTAAGTGGAGATTAAGAGTCAAGTCATACTCAGATATCCAGCTTTCTTCAACTAGGAGATTTAATCCTATATTCAAATAATCGAGGGCGATTTTATAAGCAGCGGATGTTTTTGCTTTTTGTCCGGCAAGCAAATTCAGACGGACTAATTCTGTTTTCTCTTTAACAGACTCGATGAGGAGAATACCTTTATTTAAGTGATTGACAAGTTCAAATATATTGGCTGTTAATGCATCGTGTGGAGTGCTTTGTAGTAGCAGTTGTCCAATTTTCAGATGTGTTCTCTGTTTCCACTCTACAGGAATGAGTCCATAAGCGGCTTGTTGAACGCGATCGTGCAGAAACTTATAAGTTAATGCTGTCTGTCCGTGTAGTATCCTAGCAGAAGAGTTGTTAAATGCTGAGTTATTTTCTGGCTGAGTTTGCCCGATATAAAACTTATAAACGTCACTCCCCGGTAGAACAAATCCTTCTTGCAATGCTTGCCATAAAACATCTGCTGTTTCTGCTTGCGAACGCTCTGATACAATCGCTAACGTCTCTAAATCAAAATTATTTCCAATACAAGCTGCTAGTTTGAGAACCTCCTGTGTAGCTGGTGGTAACTTTTGCAATTGTAAGGTCATAAATTGAACTACATCATCTGTTAAAGCCAAAGTTTTAACGCGAGCAATATCCCACTGCCAGCTTCTAGCATCCAAATCAAATACAATTAGCCCATCTTCATATAATGCTCGAAGGAATTGGGTACTAAAAAATGGATTGCCCTTAGTTTTTTGATAAATTAATTTAGTTAGTGGCTGAGCGATTTCAGGTGGGCAGGTCAGTGTATCCGCAACGAGTTGATTTAAACTTTCTTGGGAGAGAGCGTCTAATATAATTGTATTAATTTCTGTATTTGCCATACTCATTTTCTTCAATGTTAATATCAAAGGATGACTGGCAAAAACTTCATTTTTTCGATAAGCTCCAATTAACAAAAAATGCCCGTTTTCTGATTCACTCATTAATACTTGCATTAATTTTAGAGATGCCGAATCTGCCCATTGTAAATCATCCAAAAAGATAACCAATGGATGTTCTTTTCTAGTAAATACTTTAATAAATTTCTGAAAGAATAAATTAAAGCGATTTTGTACCGCATCTCCCGAAAGTTCCGTTACTGTTGGCTGTTTGCCGATAATACTTTCTAATTCGGGTATGACTTCAATAATGACTTGTCCGTTATCCCCCAGAGCTTGTAAAATTTTATTTTTCCAAATGGACAATTGAGCATCATCTTCACTCAACAATTGTCCCATTAAATCGCGAAAGGCTTGCACAAAAGCTGAAAAAGGAATATTACAATTAAATTGGTCAAATTTGCCTTTAATAAAATAGCCATGCTGGCGCACAATAGGTTTGTGAACTTCGTTGATAATTGCCGTTTTCCCAGTCCCGGAAAAACCTGCTACCAGCATTAATTCTGCCTTCCGCTTCTCCTCAACACGAGCAAAGGCTGCTAGTAATTTTGCAACTTCCTTCTCCCGACCGTAGAGTTTTTCAGGAATAATAAAGCGATCGCATAAATCCCGTTGTGCTATCTGAAAACTCTCAATTTTGCCTGAATCTCTTAATTGCTGCAAACAAGTTTCTAAATCGTATTTCAATCCTAACGCGCTCTGATAACGGTTTTCAGCATTTTTCGCCATCAATTTCATCACGATGTTATCAAGGACTTGGGGAATCTCTTTTCCTTTTGACCTTAAAGCAGGTGGTTGTTGGGCAATATGACAATACACCAACTCCATCGCATCATCCGATTGAAATGGTAATTCTCCCGTCAGTAACTCGTAAAACGTAACACCCAAAGAATAAAAATCAGTTCGGTAATCAATCCCGCGATTCATCCTCCCTGTTTGTTCCGGCGATAAATAGCTCAAGGTTCCTTCCAGAACATTAGGGCTAATCAGTGTTTGAGTCTCTCTTGGCAGCAAAGATGCAATACTAAAGTCAATTAACTTAACTTGTTTTGTTTCTGGATTAATTAAAATGTTTGCGGATTTAATATCTTTATGAACGATCCTGTTGCGGATGAGAATATCTAATGTATCGCATAGAGAAATAGCTATTTGTAAAAACTCAATCAGGGTTTCGGGGCTTTCCCCCATCCCCCTCTCTCCCACTCTCTCCCGCCATTCTTTCAGGGAAATTCCTCCAAAATCTTCCATGACTAAAGCATAGCGATTTTGGTAAGCTTCCAAGCTATATGTTTGAATAATTCCTGGCAAGCTAAGATGTTTGGTAATAGTATATTGATTGCGAAACTGTACCAATTCACTAAAGCTAGGATAAGGATTTTTTTGCAGCTTAATGACTACAGGTTTGCCATCGACTTCTCGATATCCTCGATAAACAACGGTTCTGGAACCATCATAAAGTTTTTCATTAACTTTATATTCAGGGATGCTAACCTGAGTGGCAATCATACTGCGTTCATCCTCAATGCTTCTGGATTTATTATTCCCAAAGAGCAAGAAGCAATTTACGAGTTTAAGCCAAGGCAATCCCCGTAGAAATTTTACTTTTCATGACACAATTTGGTTTGCGATCGCTGGCTTACTAAGTCTGCAAAAAATCAACAAATACTGTGCCACTACTGCAACTGGCTCTCACCTAAATATCTAGTAAAAGTCATCCATTCAGGTGAAGCCATATACAAGCAGAGAAAATAGTATAAAGGAAAGTTAAGCAGTATAACTCCGTTTGCTGACACACGCTCTCGATGTATTAATACTTATATTCCCCCTGAAGTTTTTATAACTTCTACTCTTTTATCAAAGCTTGTTAAGTAAAAAAACATACATTATTAGTAACATGACTACATATTTAGAAATTCCTGTCATTGGTAAAAAAGTGAAACACCCATTGCGTTGGGCGATCGCTTTAGTAGCCACTGGTGCCTTAGTTGCAGGGACTGCCACAACGTATAATGCAGTTATCGAACAAGCAGCAAGAAAACAAGATATTACAGCCCTTACCATTCCAGTGGGAGCAAAAGATGTTGTCTTAAGAATTTCTGCAAGCGGTAAGGTTACACCAATCCAAAGTGTAAATATTAGCCCGAAAAACTCTGGAACTCTTGTAGAGTTGTACGTCGAGCAAGGCGATAAAGTGCGCCAGGGGCAAATTATTGCCAAAATGGATAGCGCAGATATTCAAGCTCGCATCCTTCAAGCCCGTGCTAACTTAGCACAATCCCAAGCTCAGTTAGACCAAGCCCTTGCAGGAAATCGCCCTCAAGAAATTTCTCAATCCAGAGCGCGTTTGGAACAAGCAGAGGCGCAACTTGCTGAAGCAAAAGCAGGTAATCGCCCCCAAGAAATTTCTCAAGCCCAAGCTCAAGTAGATGCAGCTAAAGCAAAAGCTGATTACACGAGCGAACAGGTGAAGCGTTATCGATACCTGTACGAACAAGGCGCGGAGAAAAAACAATTACTAGACCAAGCTGTCAGCGAAGATAACTCTGCCAAGGCAAATTTGCGAGAAGCTGAAAAACGTCTAGCTCTCCAACAAAGTGGAACTCGTTCTGAAGAAATCTCTCGTAGAGAAGCTGCTGTTTCCGAAGCACGCGCCTCCTTACAGCTTTTGGAAAGTGGAACTCGTACTGAGGAAATAGCTCAACGCAGGGCGGCTGTTGCGGCTTCTCAAGCTCAAATCAAAATAGAGCAAGTGAATTTAGATAATACAATCATCCGCGCTCCCTTAACAGGAGTTGTCACCCAAAAGTATGCCAACATTGGTGCGTATGTCACACCAACGACTTCTGCATCTTCGAGTGCATCAGCTACTTCGAGTTCGATTGTGGCTGTCGCACGTGGCTTAGAAGTTTTGGCTAGTATCCCGGAAGCAGATATAGGCAGAATCAAACAGGGTCAGCAGGTTGAAATCACGTCTGATGCTTATCCCGACCAAGTTTTTAAAGGTCATGTACGCTTGATTGCTCCTGAAGCCGTGAAGGAAGAAGGTGTCACCTTGTTCCAAGTGAAAGTTACCATTGATACTGGTATAGATAAGTTACGTTCTGGCTTGAATGTGGATATGACTTTCTTGGGAGACAAGGTACAAGGTGCTTTGTTGGTACCAACAGTCGCAATTGTAACGGAGAAGGGCGAAACGGGTGTTTTGGTACCTGATGAGAAAAATCAGCCTAAGTTCCGCTCGGTGACTGTTGGAGCGCAAGTTCAAGACCAAACTCAAATTTTAGAGGGTGTAAAACAGGGCGATCGCGTCTTCCTCAACCCACCACCTAACTACAAAATTCAGAAGATGCAACAACAGCAGAACAAATGAACATCTTAGAAAGCGTTAAAATGGCAGGAAAAACCCTGCTGTCAAATAAGTTACGTAGTGCCCTCACCATGTTAGGTATTGTAATTGGTAATGCCTCAGTTATTGGCATGATTGGTGTTGGTGAAGGCGGTCAAAAATACGTTAACAAGCAGTTGGAATCTTTAGGACCAAACGTGCTGTTTGTCATTCCTGGGAATCGAGAAACCCAACGCATCTCCAACGAAGTTCCGAAAAACTTGGTGTTGGAAGATGCAGAAGCGATCGCATCTCAAGTCCCAACCGTCGCCGGAGTGGCTCCAGAGTTAAACGGGAGATACGTTATTACAAGTCGTAATAAAAATACCAACGTCAATATTATTGGCACAACAGCCAGCTTTCCATTAGTACGAGATTTTAACACTGCTAAAGGGCGGTTTTTTACTGAAATCGACCTAAAGCGGAACAATCAAGTCACTGTACTTGGTGCTGAGTTGGCAAAAAGGCTTTTTGGCAATACTAACCCTGTCGGTCAGCAGTTGCGGATTAAAAATTCTAGCTTTCAAGTTATCGGTATATTGGAAGCAAAAGGCTCAAGCCTTGGTGCAAACTACGACGAAGCAGCCCTAGTCCCAATCACGACTTCAGCAAACAGACTTGTAGGCAAAAATTCTCCCTATGGTATCGCTTTAGATTATATCGTTGCTTCTGCACGCGATAGCAACAGTGTTGATGCAGCAGAATTTCAGATTACCAATTTGCTACGTCTGCGGCACAAAATTACTACCGAAGATGACTTTAGTATCCAAAGTCAAAAAGACGCCCTACAAACTATCGGTCAAATTACAGGTGCTTTGACCATTATGCTAGCTGCAATAGCAGGAATTTCTCTATTCGTTGGTGGTATCGGCATTATGAATATTATGCTCGTCTCCGTTACCGAACGAACTCATGAAATTGGTTTGCGAAAAGCTATTGGTGCAACTCCACAAGATATTTTGCTGCAATTTACAATTGAAGCAGTGATTCTTTCAGCAGCAGGCGGTTTAATTGGGACTGCAGTTGGTGTCAGTGGTATCGTACTGGTAGCTGCTGTGACTCCCTTAGAAGCAGCGATTTCTCCTTTTGCGATCGCAACGGCTGTTGGTGTTTCAGGTGCTATTGGTTTGTTCTTTGGTATTGTTCCCGCACGTCGCGCTGCTAAACTCGATCCCATCGTAGCTTTAAGAAGCGCGTAAGAATTATGAATTATGAATTATGAATTATGAATTATGAATTATGAATTATGAATTATGAATTATGAAAATAACATTGAAAATTAGTACTATATGAATTATGAATTATGAAAATAAACTAAAAAATTAGCATTACATGATTGGCTCACAAATGAATTATGAATTATGACTAATGACCAATGACAAATAATCAACTAAAAACTCAAACCTCAGAACTAGTAACTGTTTCCCAACCTGCTATTATTCGCTTAGAAAGTATTTTTAAAGTTTATGGCACTGGTGAAACTGAAGTGCGAGCGCTCAATGATGTTAACCTTACCGTAGAAGAAGGGGAGTATTGTTCTATTATGGGACCTTCTGGTTCTGGCAAATCTACAGCCATGAACATCATTGGTTGTTTAGATCGCCCGACATCAGGACATTATTATTTAGATAATATCGATGTCGCCCAGATGAACGATACAGACTTGGCACATATTCGCAATAAAAAATTGGGGTTTGTTTTCCAACAGTTTCACCTGTTACCTCAACTTTCTGCAATGGAAAATGTGATGTTACCCATGGTATACGCTGGAGTCAAATCCAGCGAACGTCGCGATCGCGCAGCTGAAGCACTCAAAAAAGTTGGTTTGGAAAAACGTTTTAACAACAAACCAAACCAACTTTCTGGAGGACAACAACAAAGGGTAGCAATTGCAAGGGCGATCGTCACACGTCCGGTTGTCCTTCTTGCTGATGAACCTACAGGCGCTCTTGACTCCCGCACTACGCAAGAAGTTCTCGATATTTTTAGCGAACTCAATGCAAGCGGTATTACCGTCGTCATGGTCACTCACGAACCAGACGTTGCGCGTCAAACAAGGCGCATTGTGTGGTTTCGTGATGGTCAAGTCGTTCACTCTAACTTAACTCCATCTGATTTGGCTCATATGGCTAATGGTTAGTAGTTAGTAGTTAGTAGTTAGTTGTCATTAGCCATTAGCCATTAGCTATTTACAAACTTGCCGTTTTACCAGTTTGCGCTTGTGTTTCAATGGGCTTAACAGCGGTATAACCCATTTGTCCGACAATTGTCCGCAGTACAGACATTTGCTCTTCAAAATCTAATCCTTCTATTTGAGAAAGCACATTATTAATTGCATCAGTTGCTTTGTAGTTTCCTGGTATATCAACAACGTTCTTACCCATAGCAACCGCCCATGCATACCAAACAAAAAGCTGGTTATTTTCTTTTATAGCACCGTATGCACGAGAATGTTCTGTGTCCTCACGATTCACAATTTGTCGCATAATCGCTAATTGTTCGTCATCAGACAGTTGAAGATATTCATCACCTATAAGTCTTGGTGCTAGTTCTGGTTCGGCTGCAGCTGGTGCAGCTGGAGTAATAGAATCACCCATTTTTTTATAGGCATAATACAACCAAGCAAGTTTAGCATCAGTATCTAAACGATTAAATGCATCAACTACTTTTTGAGTTTGCTCGCTTAAGGCTTGAGGGGCTTGTTTATTGTAACTTGCAGTCATAATGTATCTCCAAAATTATTTAAATTGTTAGTGCTTAGTAGTAAGTGGTTAGTTGTTTTTGTTGACTCACAACTAACCACTCATTACTAACTCTTACTTATTATTAAGGCGTATCAAAGTTTTATAATCTAATTCCACCACCAAGAGAAAGAGATTAAAAAAAAATGTTTTCTCTGTCTTTTAATAGAGGTAACAATCTACCTTAGGATGCCAAGGAAAAAGTAGATAGCTTTGATACAATCGCTACATTGACAAAATTACCTATGAGGTGACCTATGCCTGACGAAATCAAACCTGATGCATCTCAAGCACCTACTCATGATGCACAACTAGCAGCGGAAAACATGGTAAGTGGCGAAGAAAAAACACCAAAAGTTGATTTTGAAGCCGATTACCAAGCAGCGCAGAAAATGAGTGTAAGTGATATCGATCGCACTGGTGAAGGAGCAAAAGCTGCTGCTGAAGCAACCGCACCAGAGCATGAATTACGCTCATCGGGAGAAACAAACACGGTTGCAAAGGAAACTGGTAATCCCGACGATTATATAGATATGGCAAAGGATGTGAACTCTTCTAAAACGGAAGCTGTCACAGAAGTGAGCGACGATCTCGTGAAACAAGCTTTGGAAAAAGGGCAATCTAAATAGTTAATGGTTAGTTGTTAGTTGTTGTTTGCTACTGTCTGTAGGATTTCTAATTTAATTTTTGAAATATATGTAGGGTGGGCTAAAGCTTATCGCATTTACGATCTAAGTTTTGGCAATCGGTCCGCCCTACTAACAACTAACAACTCTTTACAACATCTAACAGCTGACTGGGATGGTGAATGAGAAAATCTGGATTTTGCTGTGCAAGAACTTCTTGCGAATTGAATCCCCAAGTGACGGCTACAACTTTGATATTTGCTTTTTTAGATGCTTCAATATCTCTAGTTTCATCTCCAACATAAATAGCTTCTTGAAGCTTGATTTGCTTTTGTTTTAAAACATTGTTAATTATTGTAGTTTTTCCAAATATAGTGACTCCTGAATAGATAAATTCAAACAGATCATCTAATTCGTTTACTTTCAGAAAAGCTGTTACATTCTCTTGGGAATTAGAAGTAATAATTCCCAAACGATGTCCTTCACTCTTAAGTTCTATCAGCGCTTCTTTAATTCCTAAAATAGGTTTTAATTCTTTGATTTTATTTTTTAACGCTGCTTTCACCCTTTTCACTAGAAATGGTATTCTAAAAACTGAAATACCTGAATACTTAATCACTTCCCTAGAACTAAGGTTTCTTAAAAGAGCAAGCTCTTCAGGTGCAATTGGTATGTAGCCAAACTCTTCAGCAAGCCGATTGGCAATAACTACAAGAGCATCAAGTGTGTCAGCAACAGTACCATCAAAATCAAAAATAATGACTTTCTGAATCATCTGAAGTATAAAGTATGAAGTATAAAGTATGAAAGGAAGGTGAAAGTAAAAAGTATGAGATCTGTTTATAAAGTTATGCAACACAATTTATATTGCATTTTTCATCCTTCATAAGACCTCCTAAATCCTTCATCCTTTATCCTTTACCCTTCATCCTTGTTTTTTAATGCGTCTAGATTAACACGAGAATTTCGACGTAACATTTCCGGCTTAATCCGACGCAAAGCTGATGCTGGAAATCGTTGATCCCAGTCTCGATCTGATATTTCCGCCAATTCTACCAGCTTTGGTGCAACATTCCCAGGGTATGGCTGAAACTCTGACACATCTGTTTCTTTGGCAAAACGCTGATTCCAAGGACAAACGTCTTGGCAAATATCGCAACCTGCAACCCAGCCATGGAAATTAGATTTTACTTCCTCAGGTAATTCTTCATTCCGATTTTCAATCGTATGGTAAGCGATGCATAGGTTAGCGTCGAGCACAAATGGCTTTGTAATAGCACTTGTGGGACAGGCGTCGATACAACGAGTGCAATTTCCGCAGTGTTGGGTGTGGGGGCGATCGCATTCCAACTCTAGATTTGTCAGTACCTCTCCCAAAAAAACCCAAGAACCGTATTCGCGAGTAATAACGTTACCATTTTTAGCAATCCAACCTATTCCAGCTTGTTGCGCCCATACTTTATCTTGAATCGGACCAGTATCTGCATAATAACGGGCTTGCACTGTCTCCGAGCCTTCTTGCAGCCACATTGTTAAAGCTTTCAGTTTTTTATGCATGACCTTGTGGTAGTCCCTTCCCCAAGCGTACCGGGAAATTTTGGCATACTCTTGTCCCTCAGGGCGCTGGTATGGAGTGTAGTAGTTGAGAGCAACACAAATTACGGAACGGACTTCTGGCATAACACTAAAAATATCCTGACGCTTGGGGTTAGTCATCCATTCCATGTCCGCGTGATAACCCAACGCCAGCCATGCTCTTAACCTCTGAATTTCCGTACTTTCAACCCCGGTTACAGCAGCAATACCCACTTTATGAAATCCCAAACTCAGGGCTTTCTCCTTAATCGAACTGCTACTTGTTCCTGGGGATCGATTCATTTATCTTATCTAGAGATTGCCACAGGCTTTGCTTCTCTAGCATACATGAGACAGGCAATACCCCTATTTATTTTTTCTACCGATCGTATATGTAAATTTTATTTGCAGATTGTAAAGAAATAATGCATGATGTAAATCAAGAGGCAACACAACAGATATAAGCCTCACACACAACAGCAGCTTACTAACTCAATCGACTGTGGTGCCATTATGACATTCTCTACAGATTCAGCAAAAAGCAGCTTCTATAGCGATTTGAACTACAGCACTCAAACTAGTGATGCTGTTTCCTCCTCCATTGTTGTATTCAAGAGCTTAAATATAGATGACCAGCTAGCAGTACTTTGGTATGCTTACGTCGAAATGGGTCGTTCCATCACACCAGCAGCCACTGGTGTAGCGCGTTTACAGTTAGCAGAAGGTTTATTAGAGCAAATTAAGCAAATGTCTCATACCGAACAGTTGCAGGTAATGCGTGACCTGGCTGGAAAAAGAGACACACAAGTTTCCCGCTCTTACGGTATTTTAAGCAATAACACTAAGTTAGCTTTCTGGTACGAGCTATCAGAATTGATGGTAAAAGGTTTTGTAGTGCCCATGCCTCCAGGTTACCAGCTTTCTCGAGATGGTGCAAAGGTATTAGAAGCTCTCAAGCAACTAGACTTCGGTCAGCAAATTACAGTTTTCCGTAAAGTTGTAGCAGACATGGGCGTAGATCCCCTAGCTGACTAATTCAGAAACATACTCCCAACCTTCCTGTTTCGTTCCCTATAACCACTTTGGGGAACGATTTTTTAGGAGTCAATGGCTAATGGCTAGTAGTGAGCCATTAGCCATTAGCCACTAGCCATTAGCCATTAGCCACTAGCCATTAGCCATTAGCCACTAGCCATTAGCCATTAGCCATTAGCCATTAGCCACTAGCCATTAGCCATTAGCCATTAGCCACTAGCCATTAGCCATTAGCCATTAGCCATTAGCCACTAGCCATTAGCCATTAGCCATTAGCCATTAGCCATTAGCCATTAGCCATTAGCCAACTTCTATCTATAGATTGATTTATCCCCCTATAAGTAAATACCTCAAAAGCGGCTTTCATAAACAACTACTATTTTCTTCAATTTAATAATTAAGCCATACGCTACAGGTATATCTATGACTGCTGCTAAATCCACATCTACAGAGGTTAGCAAACAACTTCACATTGAAGGAGTTACAGAGCCAACTATATTGCGCTATTTTCAAGCTTTAAATTCGGCAGAGTTTGAAGCAACTGCTGCTTTGTTCGCAGAAGATGGTGTTATGCATCCTCCTTTTGAATCTGGTATCGTAGGGCGAGATGCGATCGCTCGTTACTTACAACAGGAGGCTCAAGGTGTGACCGCCGAGCCTCGTGAAGGCATTTCCGAAGCACTGAATGAGGAGCAAATTCAGTTTCAAGTGACGGGTAAAGCACAAACATCTTGGTGCGGTGTTAATGTTATGTGGTTTTTTACCCTCAATCAACAACGACAAATTGTTTACACAAAGATAAAATTGTTAGCTTCTCCGCAGGAGTTACTTGCTTTACAGAAGAGTTAGTGGCTAATGGCTAATGGCTAATGGCTAATAGCTGATGGCTAATAGCTGTTAGCTAATGGCTAACCAACCACTAACTAACTCTTAATTGCAGCCGTTTGTTGAAAAGAGCGCATGAGCAAGCTGCGTCCAAGCTCAAGATCTTTAGATGCACATTGCCAATCTGGGTGTGCTGTTCTCAACAAGCTTTCTAAAGTTTCTTGGTCAAATAGATGCCAAACTACAGCACCGTTTATTTCTCTTTCTATGGCGTAGCAGTTAGAGCTAATACAGTAAATTGTGCAAGCGCTTGCAAGTCTGGTCAAAGTCATCCTTTCTTGAGGTTGTAGTGCCCGGAACTCCCGAAGAAAGTGTTTTAACTCATCTATAGAAGACACCGTCAACCCTGGTATTGCGACTATTAGATTTGTGTCTCCGTTTACAGCGATCCAGTAATGACGGCTCGGGTCAATTCCCTCTAGCCAGGGTAATTCATCATCAAGACGGTAGCGTGGTGACAAACAAAAGGGGGGTTCTATAGGTGCAACCATGACTTTGTTATCAAAACCTTACTCCCATATTTAATGGTGAAGAGCTTATAAATCAAATAAACTTAGTAAAACTTATTAATTTTCTTAATATTTCTTATATAAGTAGATATACTGAGGTGTTGAGACATAGAAATATAGAACTTCTGCCTTTAATTATTAATAAACTAATGGGTGACGATTGAGGCGACTGGATGCAGCCGTACTAAAATAGGTAACCTCCTGATAAAAGACTAAAGCCAAATGACCGAGGTTATAATTTTGAGTTTAAATTGCTGATGCAGGTTGAGATACGGTTTGTGCTGTTTCTGGTAAAGTAACTTCTAACTTGAGACAGTTACCCCCGTTGACTTGTAGTTGATATTCAACCTTATCCATCAAACGATTTATAATTAGCCAACCATATCCTCCTTCTTGTCTGTCAGTGGGACTCGGAGGGAAGTAGTTCGACAAATCGTAGCCTTCGCCGCGATCCCATACTTCCAAGGCAATATCTCTATCTTTTAGTTCCAAACGCAGCAAAACGGGTAGATAGGGTTGGTCTTTATGGGCATGACGCACTACGTTGGAGTAGGCTTCCACCAAAGCTAAGCGCAGGCGAGTTGATTGTTTTGACCAGTCAACTGAGCTTTTAAGATGGACTTCTAAGCAGCCGAGCAACCAATTTTCGACTATGGTTAAAAATTTTAAGTCGCTTGGTACGTGAAGCTCACTTTTCATGATTTACAAAACCTCCAGCGAAAGAATAGTTTGGTCGTCCTCTTGCACTTGGGTATCTGCCTGGATGCGAGCAAGTAGAGATTTGAGGTTGAGAGGTTGTGCTTCTTCTTTTAAAAGCTGCCATAACCCCTCTTGATTTAGCATAGAACGGCTGGCTGGTTGAAGGCTACCCGAAGAATTTACGGCTAAAGGGGTCTTTTCCGAAACCATAGCTTCAGTAATCCCATCACTTGCTAGCAGCAGGATATCTCCAGGTGCAAGAACTAATTGACCGTACTTTGACATCCATACTGGTAGGATACCCAAAGGAACGCTGCGTGTTTTAAGATACTGGGGAGATTCTGATAAATTTCCTCGGGATGACCAATGAAGTGGATAGATATGCCCTGCGTTAGCATAAACTAATTCTCGAGTGCTGGGAGTGTAACGCGCCAAGAACAGAGTAATAAAGCAATTGTTGTTTATGAGATCGTTGCACATCGCTTGATTGAGATTGTGCATTACCATATTTGGCATTGGCGAGCTTTCTTGAGATAATTCCCGACGCAATACCGAAATGGCACTAGCCATAAACAAAGCAGCTGGCACTCCTTTACCTGAAACATCACCCACTGCCAACCATAAGTCTCCTTTGGGATGGGCAAAAACTTCAAAAAAATCCCCTCCCACCTCTCGGGCTGGATAGCAACAGGCTTGCACGTTCAAACCTTTGATATCGGGCATGGTTTGACGCAGGATATTATTTTGAATTTGACGGGCTACCTCTAACTCAGCATGAATCTGCTCCTGTTTTTCTTGCAAGCTCTGGTACAGTTTTGCTTGAAATAGGGCTAAAGCAGCTTGTTCGGCAACGCCCGTAATAAGTTTAATATCTTCTTCTTGCCAGTGCCGGATATGTTTGTATTGATTGAGAGTAAGGACTGCAAGCAACTGTTGTTGGTACACAAGAGGCACAACTAATTGCTGGTACTCTTTACCATCTTGGGTATTAAGTGCAAGTTGATATTGCTTGGTTTCTAAGACTTTTTCTATCAGAGGATCGAGATCGCAGGCAAAATCCGTTTCTAGCGATTTGGCATTTTGGTAGTAAGATAAACCCAAGGTCAGGCGATCGCTTTCCACAGGTTTCAGTTGACAGCAATTTGCTTCAAAGGTTTGACCGATAGTTGCTACTATCTTTTGCAACATACTGTGGTAGTTTAAAGACTCTCTAATTGCTGTGGTTACGGCATTAAAGAGCGATTCTCGCCGCAAAGCATGAGTTAACTCTTGAGTTCGTTTCTTAACAACTCGATATATATCACCCGCTTGTTCGACGACTTCTTTGAGTCGATCTGGTTTCCAAGGTTTGGTAATATATTTGAAGACTTGACCGGAGTTGATAGCTTCTACCAAATCTTCGACATCTGTAAAACCAGTTAGGAGAATCCGAATAGTATCCGGAAAACGTTCTACAGTACGACTGAGAAGTTCCGTTCCGTTCATATCTGGCATTCTCTGATCGGAGATAATCACAGCCATCTCGCCTTCTTTATCCAAGATTTCTAGGGCCGTGAGGGCATTACTGGCTTTGTATACCTGAAAATCTCGCCTAAAAGTACGGTAAAGTAAATCTAAATTATCTGGCTCATCGTCTACTACCATGAGCCTCAGTTTGCCTTCCTCTGTATCAGTCATACTTGACTTCAATCTTTAAAATATTTTAACGGCAAGATGCCTCACTTAGTATTTAAAACAACAATAACAAAAAGATTTTAAATGAACTCCTCCACACAGGACAATTTAACACTCAATAAAGAGAAAACACTATTGGCCTTACCAGCTATTTGATAACAATAGGTTAATCAAATACGTAACAAAGCAATAATTGTTACTTATGAGAGGATATTTTACTTATAAATTCCTCAATCCCGCCACAATCCGAAATCATTCTTATCCTACTAAGCCAGAACGCAAAGCCCGAACAGCTGCCTGAGTCCGGTCATCAGCACACAGCTTGTTCAATATATTTCGGACGTGAGTTTTTACAGTTCCAACTGTAATGTAGAGCCTTTCCGCAATTACCGCATTGCTACAACCTTCCACAATCAACTGCAAGACCTCCAACTCCCTTTCTGTTAAAATATAAGGATCGATATTTTCCTCTGGTTGTCCTTCAACAGCTTCTGAACCAGTGACACTCGGCTTGACGCTAGCTAAGGATACATCAGAACTGAGCGGGTTTTGCCGTGCTTGTTGCAGTACAATTCGAGCGATCGCTGGGTCAATCCAAGCATTGCCATTGTAAGTTACGCGTATAGCTTCGAGCAAATTATCAAACCTAATATCCTTCATGCAGTAAGAATCCGCCCCTGCGGCAAAAGCTGCCAACACAGCTTCTTTATTATCTCGCAAAGTTAAGATCAGGACTTTTGTGGCTGACTCATCCCCACTTGTCGATTTCAAATCTTTTGTGAGCTCGATTCCGTCTTTGTCTGGTAACCCGATATCAATAATAGCAATATCAGGGTGTAGCATTTTTAACATTTTTAACCCATCAGTCGCATTGCTAGCTTCCCCTACGACCTCAATCTCTTCTTTTTGCAATAATGCTGTCCGAATACCAACACGCGTTAGATCGTGATCCTCAATCAACGCAACACGAATTTTAGCCATGACAATTCTTGCCCCTACACTCTAGCTGTAAGATAGAGTTTACTAGAAAGTTTTGAAAGATGCAGTTTACAAATTTCGCCCAAAAGATATTTTTCACCCTTATAGGATAGGGCTGACACTACCCCCAGTAGGGTTACCCTACGACAGGAGCCGGAGGTTTGTAGGATCTAATGCATCACACTCACCTTAAGTATAGAGCAGCTACGTACTATAAGGGCTATAGGGGAAGAAACTGTATCCGGGCTTGAAGTATCTGTCAATATAGAGCACCACATACCATGAGGGGGCGCAAAATTTCCGGACAAGAAAAAATTTTTTGAGAAAATAGGTTAAAGTTTTATTCTGCAAGCACTGCTCCTTTACCAAAGAGTCAATCCTTGTTTTAGAACTTGAGTAAATGCTTCCAGAATCAACCTGCTAACCTATTGTTCTATATAATTTGCTGTAAAGCTCATATAAAATAAGCTATGTCTGAACGCAAGAAAGCGTTTTCAATATTAGGGCTACCAGTTCACGTAATGACCGATTACCCAAGCTGGTTGCTCCATCGCCTGCAACAGAGTAAAGGAACTCATGTGGTAACGCTCAATGCAGAAATGACTGTGCAAGCAGAGCGACACACACCCCTTGCTAAAGTGATTCAGAATGCCGATCTAGTCATTCCTGACGGAGCCGGGGTAGTTCTTTATTTGCAGTGGCTGTTGTGGCAGAATGTTCAAAGAATCCCAGGTATCGAACTTGCAGAAGCACTGTTGCGAGAACTGGGGAAGAAGAACTCCAACGCAAAAGTATTTTTCTATGGCGGAGCACCTGGGGTAGCCCAAAAAGCGTCAGAATTTTGGACTTCTCAGATCCCGAATTTAAATATAGTAGGTACTTATTGCGGCTTCCATTCACAAGAAGAGGAAGAACAACTGCAACAAACTCTTGTCCAACTACAGCCACAGTTAATTTTTGTTGGGTTGGGAGTTCCGCGTCAAGAGTTGTGGATTGCTCAAAACCGCCATTTATGTCCCAATGCAGTATGGATTGGCGTTGGTGGGAGTTTGGATATTTGGTCGGGTTTGAAAACCCGCGCTCCTGCTTGGTTGGGAAATAATAACTTAGAGTGGCTATATCGTCTCTACCAAGAACCTTGGCGTTGGCGGCGAATGTTAGCTTTGCCAGAATTTGCCATCAAAGCTTTTGTTTACAGGTTTTTTCGTGCATTAGTAAGTGGTTAGTCGTTATATCTCTACCAAGTACTTGCCATTGCAAGCGAGAAGCCTTTAGCGCACCACTTAGTACTTACAAATTTAGTTATCTATTTTTTTGATATTCCCAGGCAAAACCTGGGAATACTATTTTGTACTGACTTCTATTGTTATCTTTATGAATCCTTTACGGGTTCATAAAACTTTGACCTAACAGATTACATAAACTACCGACTAAAAGTGATGTGAGGAGTATTTGCGCTTCATGAAAACTGCTGTAAAAACTCAAGAAACTACTGACGCGTCCGTACAGGTTCAAGACAGCAAAACTCAACAGCCCGATAAGACTAATGCAGTTGTCATACAATTGCGCTCTGTCTCAAAAACCTATGCAAACGGCTGTCATGCTCTCGTAGACGTGAATTTGGAGATCCAAAAGGGAGAATTTTTATTCGTTACGGGTTCGAGTGGTTCTGGTAAATCTACTCTTTTAAAAATGCTTTATGGCGATGAGAAACCCACGCAAGGACGGGTGATTGTTGATGGATGCGACGTAACAAATTTAAGAGGGGATAGCTTATCAGTCATTCGGCGTCGCATTGGCGTTGTGTTTCAGGACTATAAATTAATTCTGCAAAGAACGGTAGCCGAGAACATAACAGTTGTGTTACAAGCTCAAGGCTATACCCGTAAAGAAATTCAACGACGTTTAGAACCTACTTTAAAACTCGTAGGTTTGTTTTCCAAAGCAGACTGTTTTCCCGACCAACTTTCTGGAGGGGAGCAACAACGAGTTAGCATAGCCAGAGCAATCGTAGCAACACCACCGATCGTTCTGGCTGATGAGCCAACGGGAAATCTCGATCCGGATAATTCCTGGCAAGTTATGCAAATTCTCCAAAAATTAAATTCTTTTGGAGCCACAGTTATTGTTACAACTCATGATGAGCAGTTAGTACGGCGCTGCAATCGCCCTGTGGTTCAAGTTCAACATGGAAGATTATATAGAAAGTGCTAATTGCTAATTGCTAATTGCTAATTGTTAGTTCTTAGCCATTAGCCCTTCCTTGTTCGCCAGTCTCCAGGGCACGGGTTTCCCGCCAAGCGGGCTGGACTGACCATTAGCCATCAGCCATTAGCTATTAGCCATTAGCCATTAGCCATTAATTAATAACAAAAACTAAAGTCATCAAGAGTAAATTGACCGTCAAAAGCGCTAAAAGTGACACGGTGAATGTCAGTTACCGATACAGAGAGTAGGGTATTGGGAAATGTAGCCTCGTCAGAATTGGCAAGGTTAGCCCCAGGAAGTATTGTTTGCGCGAGGAGTTGATTTTCGCGATCGTATGCTGACATAACAAGCCGTTGTGAACTTGTGACAAACGTACTGACAAAGTGAACCGGATGTAGAAAAGTGGCTTCTAAAAATCCGCTCTTGGGAGACCCCATCAATACTACCAAACCAGAGTGCGTGGGAAATGCTGGGTTTGAAGGCTGTATTGCTATACAATTGTTAAATATAACGCCCCACTGCTCGTACTGGCGCTCTACGATTTCAAAACATCTTAAATCCTCCAAATTTAAATAGGTACAGGTAGGTACATCAACTACCTGATTCTTGACAATTAATTTTCTTTGATCTTGTGAAGAAGAATCTATTTGATTTGGGAAATCAAAGTCGTTAATAGTAAATTTACGGTCTTCTAAACTCAGCTTTTGTTCCGAGTGAAGACTAGCTTGCTTTACCACGACACCCCGCCTTGTCATTTCTTAGAGAACAATTAAATTATTAATTACATAGAATGTCATCTGAAGAATGAAGTGAAAAGTATGAAGTATGAAATCAAGGCAAAGCTTTGAACTATAAATGATAAAGTCTTCATCTGTTAGACTTTACCCTTTCTTACTCAACTTTCCCAAACATCCTTCAACCAATCACTAGTACAATGCGGCGTAAATAAGGCATCTATTAGTAACAAACAAAAAGCTTAAATGAAAAGCTTCTGCTCTTTCTGCCACGTCAGTTGCTGTAGCCTGTGGAACCCCTTTAGGTACCTCCCATGTGCAAAGCGCACGCTACGCGATGCAAAGCTATGCCTGCATGGCTATACTGAGACGCTCTTGTCGCTAGTGCAACACTCTATGTGCAAGGCAGACACTACGTGTTCCTATAAGCTATGCCCTTAAGGGCTAGACGCTATCAGAACTGGTCTTACCGTCCACCACAGTGGCTCCTCTAACAAGCGTATTTCTGTCGCGCTGTACTAGTGATTAATTTAAACAACCATTTACAATATCTAGGGCTTTCACAAATATCAGTAATGTTTCTGAAAGACTAACATAAAAAGTTACTAAATAACTTCCATCGCAAGTTATATAGGCTACCAGTAAATATATTGATATAATTGTAAATTAGACAGTTAAAAACCTTTTTACGTAGAAAAAAGAACTATTCGTTACAAGTAATAATGTGTATAGATTTGCTAGATATAGTTAGCTTCAGATAAGTAGTGTGTAGATTGCATCCTCCTAAGGAGGTAGGTCAGACTTGAGAAGACAGTGGAACACTGGAAGTAAGTTAGTAGTTAGTAGCTGTCACTCACCACTAACAACTTACGACTAACAACTTACCAAAATTTATGTATCAACCACTAGGATTTGAGCAACGTTCTACAATGACTTCATTAGGTATAATGACTTACTATACTAATGAGGGTAAACCTTGGGAGAATAAGACAGAAAAGGAAACTTTGGTATTTTTACACGGTTTTGGAGGTGGATCGTCTGCCTATGAGTGGTCAAAAGTTTACCCAGCATTTGCATCTGAGTATCGTATTGTTGCACCAGATTTGATAGGTTGGGGCAGATCTGAGCATCCGCCACAAAGCTACAGAATTGAGCACTATTTAGACACTATCCGGGAATTTTTGCAAAAAACTTGCGACCGCGCCGTAACAGTTATAGCATCTTCTCTTACGGCAGCATTTACAATTAGAGTTGCGATCGCCCATCCTGAATTGTTTAAATCTCTCATTCTCACAACACCTGCAGGGCTTGCTGACTTTGGTGAAGATTATTCGCGCAGTATATTTGCTCAGATAGTCAGTATCCCTATAGTTGACACGTTACTTTACAACACGGGAATTGCGACAAGTGGAGGTATTCGCAGTTTCTTGGAGAGAAGGCAATTTGCCCAACCCAATCGGGTATACGAGGAAATTGTCAGCGCTTACTTGGAATCCGCACAGCAACCCAATGCAGAATATGCAGCTCTGTCTTTTGTGCGTGGGGATTTATCCTTTGATTTATCGCTCTACATCCAACAATTAACAACTCCTACTGCAATTATTTGGGGGAAAAAGTCCGAATTTACAGGTCCAGAAATTGGTCAGCGCTTTGCCCAAATGAATCCGAAAGCCATTCGTGTTTTTCAACAACTTGATGATGTGGGATTAACACCGCAGTTAGAACTACCTGCAGTGACAATTGGTTTGATCCGAAAATTTTTGCCAGTTTTAAACCAGCAATCGGTTTATAACGAGGATTCATGAGAAAATTTATAAGGATTAGGGACTTTGGGTAAATTTATATCCACCTGCTACCACCTCAAGAGTCCCTTGTTTCCAACCTTGGTAAATTGGTGTTTTCTTAGCTTGAGAATTTTGATAAACAGCGTAACGATCGCGCCAATCCTGAAAATTGCCATTGCGCCAAACTTTTGGCAATCCTTGAGATTGATACTGTAATTTGACCTTGCCCAACACACCTTTATATTCAACAGTTCGATTGTCAATTTCACTTAAGTTCAAGCGAGATGTCTTTAGGACAGATTGTTGAAATTGCTCCCAATTACCGTGTGTTGCTTTTTCTCCTATTTCCAAAGCAAATCCGCTCATGTTATCATTACCTGTGGCAGTCAAAATTTGGTGATCGGGATATTTTTTGAGAATTTTCTCAGTTGCTGTACTGTTAATTCCTTCAAGAGTTAAATGAATTGGTGTAAGTGCCAGCCAAGTCTTTTCATAACCAATAAAAGTTACGCCTTTTTTAGTTTCTAATTTCACTGACTGAGGTAAAAAAAACTGAAATGGTGCTTTAGGTTTATTGTTAAGCCAAATTATCAAATTACGGTATTGGGCAATGCGATCGCCACCTATAGATGAAGAAGAGATTTGAGTCGGATCTGTCCCCGTTGCTGCAATAAAATAATCAACGCCACGCTTAGAATTAAACGCCATCATCTTAAAACCATTCCAGTCACCGCCAGAACCTTGAGCTAAAGTCCCTATCTGGAAGGTATTTCCAAAATAGAGAGTTTCATAAAATGCTGGCGCAATATCGCCGCCCGGTTTCCAATTTTCATAAGTAGGTTTGGAATTTAGCAATTCCAGTGGTTTGGGAAATTGCTTTCTTGCTAAAGCAACAACTGCTAAAGGTGGACGATAGGTGCTGGTCATTAAATGCACTAAGTCAGGCGAAGGATTGGGATCTGCAAGAGGAGAATCACCAAAATACAGCCCCAATTCATGGGTAGCCAGAGAACACCAAACACAATTTCCCTGGCTGTAATCGCGCTTAGAAGGACCGCCAAATCCACCCCGCCAATATTTAACAGCACCAGACGTCACAAACCAATCCAATGCGGATTTAGCAAGAGATTTGACTTCAGGGTCTTTGGCAAAATCGTAGAGATTGACATAAGTTGAGATAGCGTGTCCCAAGTAGTTTTCGGAATCCCACTCCCCCTGTCCTATTTGGTAAAGAGTGCGAACATTTCTGCTGATACGTTCTTTATAAAGCTTGCGAGTTGCTTCATTTCCTGTTTCTTCAGCAAATAAATACACGGAAATTTCCCGCATTGCTTTTAAATTGTCCGTATTGCGACAGTCTACCCAAGTATCGCAATTATCTGTAGAGTTTGCCCAAAACTGACGCCGATTTGGAAAGCGCCGTGTAAGCGGATCGACTTCGGTTAGGATCTTCATAGCCCGTTTCATTCTCTGGAGATACGATGGCTCGAGATACTTACCAAAGTAAAAGTATTTGCGGACCTGACCTTTGAGAGTAAAACCAGAGTAAAAATCAATTCCCAATGTATGAGCGTGACTTTTAGCATCTGCATCTTCGGACTGTAAAAAGGAAATAGCCTTTTTTTGATTTCCAGCAAGGAAATCAATCATTGCCTTAGGATAGGATCTTTTTTCACTCTCAAAAGATGTAGTGCCATACTTGCTATCTGTCAATTTTGTTAGAGCGTCCTTAGACCGCAACTGAAACTCTTGTTCCATTTGCGGTGTCCACTGATTTTCTGCCTTAACTAGGTTGCAGCCAATGGGAAGACACGTTAATGATATGACAATTATTTTAAGAGTTTTTATCATAATGGTTAGTAGTTAGTCGTTAGTCGTTAGTCGTTGGTTGTTGGTAACCACTGACCACTAACCATAACCACCAACCACTCACTTATTTCTCCTGCAGTCTGATATCAATGACAGTACTATTAAAATTGTAGTTAAAGCCATCTAACTCAATTGGCATGCCAATTTTGACTTTACTGTTACCCAGTACTGGTCCATCTGGCGTAATTTGGGCTTTGCCTTGTAAAGTCAAGAGCATATCAGTACTGAAATTATTAGCTCTTTTATCTGGCAATTCTTTTACAGAACCGTCAGGTTGGGGAACCATAATTGTTCTTGGTAGTACTTGTATCGATTTAATATCAATCGTTCCATAGGGTTGATTGCGGATAATCACTTTCGTCTTACCACCTTTTTCTAACCCTTTTGCGTATAATTGTTCTGGATCGCGGACATTTAATCCCCGAACCACTAAATCTACTTCGATAGGTACTGTTTGACTTCCAACCTGAGCAACGGAACCAGAACCACCAGGAAATAGGAAGATACCGAATATAACGAGCAGAATGACAAGTAAAGCACCAAAATCGAGGATGCTAATTTTACCGAATAAACGACCTTTGGAATCTAAAATAGCCATAACAAGTTTTTCTGATAATGGTAGCAGTATATCTTTAGTAAGAATGCAGCACTTTAATCTATTTTGCAGGACGAAAAGTTATTGGGCGCTGCCGATCGTGCAATAGTCTATCACAACTAGGGGGTAGGGGGTAGGGACAAGGAAGAAGTGCTGATTCCCCATTGCCCATTTCCCAGTCTCTACTTTTAGTGTGCAACTCAAAGAAAGAGAAATTCGTCACATAGTTTTACTTCTACTCAGATTCTCTTAAAACCGGATTGTTATGAACAGGAACCGCTTTTCTACAAACTCCCGTTATTGGCGACGGACTTGGTTTTATCCGTTAATTTCCTTAACAGTTGCTTTAAGTGTGTGCTTAAGTACACCTGTAAAAACTTGGGCCGGGATTGAGCGCTGGATACCGACATTGATACAAGGCGTACAAGTGATTCAGCTTTCCAACATATCCTCTCGCCAAGAGGTTGAGCTTGGCAAGCAGATGAATCAACAGCTAGGTGGTGAAGTCAAATTTTATCGTAACTCCACAATTAGCAATTATGTGGAACAAATTGGCAGAAAATTGGCAGCTAATAGCGATCGCAGCGATCTTCCTTTTACCTTTCAAGTTGTTGAAGATGACAGCATCAATGCTTTTGCTACGACTGGGGGATTTGTATACGTTAATACGGGTTTGATCAAAGCAGCAGACAATGAAGCGGAATTGGCAAGTGTCATGGCTCACGAAATCGGTCATATTGGTGGAAAGCACTTGGTCAAGCAAATGCGGCAAAGAGCACTTGCAAGTGGTGTAGCATCTGCTGCAGGTTTGGATCGTTCTCAAGCAGTGTCGATAGGTGTAGATTTGGCCTTAAACCGTCCGCGCAGTCGTGAAGATGAATACGATGCAGACCAAAGAGGATTGAAAACTTTAACACGCAGTGGTTATGCCCCATCGGGTATGATTTCTTTTATGCAAAAACTTTTAAAACAAAGTTCTGGAACTCCTTCATTTTTGAGCACCCACCCCGCAACAAGCGATCGCATTAAAGCCCTTGAACGTGCTATCGCTTCTCAATCTGGTGGTGGTAATGCTGGTTTGGATAAAGCAGCTTATCAAGCAAATACTAGAGCATTACGTTAGCGATCGCATCGATTTTGAATTGCTACACATTGCTCGTCCCTAACTAACTCATTACGCTCTTCTTCTCTGAAATTTTGCCACCTCGAACTCGGCTGGATCGACAAATGCCAACGCTTCTTTAAGTTGTAGAGTGCGGAGGCATTTGTCTAAGACGTTAACTTGGTAGACCAACTTATTTGTGATGTCAAGCGCTGTCAGCCAGCCACTTCGGGGATGATAAGCACCTGTATCTATATCCAACCATCCTTTGCCTTGCGCCAGCTGACCGGGTGTAACTCCCGGTAAAGTAAAGGTAATTGTATGACCGACAATAATTAATTTATCAGCAAAATAAGGTTTATCTATACTGTGAAATTTGTCTCGCACCCAGCATATCTGCTCGGCTGTTTGTTCTACAAGAGGCATTGAGGGATCGACTCCCGCATGAGCTAACAAAACATCCCCCAAGTCAATATAGGTGGGTAAAGTTTTAAGCCATTCCACATGGTCTTCTGGGATGGTGGCTTGTTTGTAACTTGCGACTGTTGCTTGTCCGCCACTGCACAGCCACGCTTGTACCGTTGACGTAGGAGCTTGTCCGCTAGTTAAAATATTTAATAACATATGCTCGTGATTACCTAACACGCACTCGTAGCGGTTATTCTTCACAAATTCTACAACTTGCGAGCTTTGAGGTCCACGATCGATCAAATCTCCAAGAAAATATATTTTATCGTCTGATATGGGGGCGATCGCATCTAACAAAGTCATCAAACTTTCGTAGTGACCATGCACGTCCCCAATAATGATCCGGCGGTAGCTAGTTGCGCTCATCAGCTCTGTGTTTTAATAACTTTGTCTAATACTTGTGCTACAGATTAAGCTAAATTGATTTCGCAAACACGAGTTACAAATAGCTTAAAAATTATATTTAAGGTAATTATGCCCACATCTGGCTGCTATGTGTCACCAGAGCGATTAATTTGTGACAATTTAATGAGTGTCACTATAGCAATTCATTTGTAACAATTTAGTAAGTTTAGAACCCAAGATTCTCTCAATGGTTGGGTTTTTGACTTTTCAAGCACAAATTAAGATCGCTATAGCTTTTATTCTCACATAAATATTTCACATAATTTTTAACAATATATATACAGCGAAAACTACGCTCTTTATAAAACTACTTCATCAGTATTATTTTGTAAGATTTGTAGGTAGTTAGTAGTTGCTAGGGACACAGCCAGAGTACCGTACAAAGCAGTTTTGCATCAGTACGGGCTAAATTGTTGCGATGTTTTACAAACAACCACTAACGACTCACTACCAATTGGTTATAAATACGCTACTAATGTTTAACTGTCATGGGAAGGCGAACAATAAAAACAGACCCAACTCCTGGTTCGCTTCTGACAGTAATTTCCCCACCCATCATTTGGCAAAAATGACGGCTAATTGCCAATCCCAGCCCAGTTCCTCCGTACTTTTTAGTGGTTGAAGCGTCCCCTTGAGTAAAGGGTTGAAACAGTTGCTGCTGTTGGTGATATGTCATACCAATACCGCTATCTTCAACTGTAAAAGTGATAATTCTAGCAGAGCCATTTTCATACACGCCCTGTTTGTCTTTCTCTATCAACAGCTTAACTTTGCCATTTTTAGTAAATTTAGCAGCATTACTTAACAGATTATATAGAACTTGTCTGAGTTTAGTCTGGTCGGTATGCATGACACCAAGTTCTTCTTCAAAATAGACCTCTAAAACATTGCCATTTTTTTCTACCAACGGCTTCACCGTCATCACTATATTATTAAGCAATGTTGCTAGTTCAAATGTTTCAGGGTAAAAGGTCATTTTCCCCGCTTCAATTTTTGAAAGGTCGAGGATATCGTTGATCAGTGTTAGCAAATGCCTTCCTGCGCCATTAATAGATTCTAGGTCACTGATAAAATCTTCTGCCATGCCAAAATCAGCTGCGTCGTCTTTAAGCAGTTGACTTAAACCAATAATGGCATTCAATGGTGTGCGTAACTCGTGACTGATATTAGCAAGAAACTGACTTTTTGCCTTACTAGCTGCTTCTGCGAGTTCTTTTGCTTGCTGTAGTTCTTTAGTCCGTTCGGAGACTCTTTCAATTAAACGGTTCAGAGATTTGGCTAGCAATCCAATTTCATCTTCAGTACTGACTGGTGCTCGCAAATCAAAGTTCGATTTTTTTGCCACCTGTTCTGCGACTTGTGTGACAAGAATGACTGGTTCGGCAATGGCTCTAGAAGTTCGCCAAGCTATAATTGCAGCGATCGCTACTGATAGCAGCATACTGACTATCACAATTAACCGCTCGACTCCTTTTGCCATCTCTACGTCTTTTGCTATTTCTACCTCTTGTTCTTCCGCAGTCTGCAAAATATTACTCAATTGCAGGCGCAACTGATCGAGTCGGATGGCTGTTTCACCGCCCATGATTTCTAGTAATTGCTCTCGCGCAAACGCAGCACTTTGTGGCTGTTGTGGCTGCTTTTCATACTGTTGTAAAACAGCTTCTATTTGCCAAATGTAGGAGTCTAAGTTACTTTCATATTCCTGTATGACGTTTCGGAGAGTACTTTCAGTAGCGGCTAACTTTCCTGGTTTGCTGTCTAAAAACTCTATAATTTGTTGTTGTAAATTTTTAGCTTTGTCAAAATTCTTAAAAAGGTCAAATCTTTTGTCAGCAAGCCGTTCTGAGTCTTGTATGACAGCAATTATATTCGAGCTGTGTAACTGCGCTCCTATTAAAGCATTTCTGTAGCTAGCCAGCATATGTGTCTGATACCGGGCATGACTTAACTGTCCGGTCTCTATTCCTCGATAGTAGTTAGCGATCGCCACACCGGTTAGGGACCCTAAAAAACCAATGCCAATCGCTAAAAAGTAGCCATAGCCAATCTTTTGATGAATTCGCCAAGAACTGGCTTTGAGTTTGCCTCGGGAGGGAAACTCAATAGTTGGGAGTTCGTCGGAAGAGGGCTGATCGGCTGACACTTGTTTTCTTTCTATGTTGCTGTCAACAGAGGTTGGTTTTTGAGTTTGCATACCTCAAATTCTCCTTGCCCTCCTGCAAAAAACTGGGTGTCTATACAGAGGTTGCAATTTTCTTAATGAACTTATGATTAACACCTACCACTTTATCTTCTTTTTTCTCAAAATTAAGGCGATTATCCGCTTTTAAGCGTAGGTGAAATTTGTGAAATAAAGGCTAAGTTTTGAAGTCTATATGATGAATTTTCTATAAAGTGCCTTTATTCTTACAGATGACAAATTACTCGTAAATTAGACCGGTTCTACTTTTGCAGCTGGAGGGTACGTAAAATTTTATAAAAAATTTACTTCTTGTTGGCTTTCTTTTGCTAGAATTCAGCCTTCACTAACCTCTCCCACTTAATGGCAAGCTGTGCTTTTCGCTTGTGAGTGTCTGTTTCTTTCATGTCAAGTAAATTACTATAGCGGGCATGTCCTCCATTATATGAGAGCGATGGGGATATGCACATTTTTAACAGTTGTTGGGTACAAACAAAAGACTTCTCAATAAAAAAATATCTAATTTGTGGAACGAGTGTTCAAACAATAAATTTTCCTTGAATTGCGGGACGGGTAGCTCTACCCGCCCTTAATGAGTGGGGGCGTTTCCGCTCCCACCCTCAGAAATTTTAGGATGCCGTTTTTGGAAATCCCTTATGCAAGAGCAGCTGACAGAAGATGCTCAACAGCTTGCTTCAGAGCCTCTACCTTATCAAGACGCTCCCAAGGCAAGTCTAAATCGTTACGACCCAAGTGACCGTAAGCCGCGACGTCCTGATAAAAACGTCCGCCTCGTTCATTTGGTAAGTTACGTAGATTGAAGGAGTGGATAATACCTGCAGGACGCAGTTCAAAATGCTGTTTTACTAATTCCAACAAGGTGTCGTCTTCAACTTTACCTGTGCCAAAAGTATCCAACATGATACTTACAGGTCTTGCAACGCCAATCGCGTAGCTGAGTTGAACTTCGCATTTTTCTGCCAAACCAGCAGCGACAATGTTTTTCGCTACATAGCGACAAGCATAAGCAGCACTGCGATCGACCTTAGTAGGGTCTTTGCCAGAAAAAGCGCCACCACCATGACGAGAGTAGCCACCATAGGTATCAACAATGATTTTGCGTCCTGTCAGACCGGAATCTCCTTGAGGACCGCCAATGACAAACTTACCTGTGGGGTTAACCAAAAAGCGAGTTTCATCATCTGGCTTAACATCAATGTCTACAAAAACAGGCTCAACCACTGCCGACCAGAGATCTTGCTTGATTTTAGCTTGCACCTCTGCTTCATCTGTAATTTCACCGATAGTTGCCGAGTGCTGTGTAGAAATCAGAATGGTATCGATACCAACTGGTCGTCCATCCTCATAAGCAATGGTGACTTGTGTTTTTCCATCAGGGCGCAGGTATGGCAAAACACCCGTTTTGCGAACAGCAGCCAATCGGCGGGCAATACGGTGAGCAAGGCAGATAGGCAAGGGCATATATTCTGGGGTTTCGTTACAAGCGAAACCAAACATAATTCCTTGGTCGCCAGCCCCTACTGTGTCAAACAGTTCATCGCTACTTTGCTCGCGGGTTTCTTGAGCGGTGTTGACACCTTGAGCGATATCAGGTGACTGTTCGTCTAGAGCCACAATCACCGCACAGCTGTTAGCAGAAAATCCGTTATCGGCGTTGGTATAGCCAATTTCCGCAATTTTCTTACGAGCAACGTTTACGTAGTTAACATTGGCTTTAGTTGTAATTTCCCCTGTAATTAAAACCAAGCCAGTGTTGACAACCACCTCAGCAGCAACGCGGCTGCTGGGGTCTTGAGAAAGCAGGGTATCTAGGATAGTATCAGAAATCTGATCGCAGATTTTATCCGGATGACCTTCGGTCACTGACTCGGAGGTAAATAGATAACGACGAGACAATGTAATTCCTCCTTAAGAAGGTAACAAGAGCGGACTGAACTAACGTGTCTAATTCGACCGCTTTGATTTGCAATCATAACAATATTTTTAGGATCGGTAATTAGTTTTATACTAATTTTCTCAAAAATCTTACTTAAGCACGATTTTTTTTAAAGTGAGAAGCGCTACCCTACCTTGTTGCCGTGGATTCTTAATATAAGATATCTCAATGTCAAGAATTTAACACTACTGAGAATCAGGGACTGGCGATCGGGAACTTGTACGCTAGTCCGACCTGGAATTTCTCTTGAAGCGTTGGGATGTGAATCCCCATTCAATGAATTCTTTCTGCCCTCTGCTTCCTAGCTCCTTCAATCATTTGAAACTCCCCAAGCAAAAGCAGCTATGCTTGAGGTAAAGCATTTCAGAGCAAATCTGTCACCCTCTACCTTTAGCATAGCTGCCTTCTGCTGTCAGATATCTGACTTGTTAGACTACACTTTAGCTGCCAACTGTGCTTCCTTAGAGGTTAAACGCTCGTAAGCAGCACGCATTTTCAGACCAGTCAGGACTTGGAATAAGCCAGTACCGTTGTTAGATCCAGGGTACTCGCGGTGTTGGAGTAACAAGTGAGTCATTTCACCTTTGTACTTGGTGGAGGTGTTGCTCAAATGAGTCTCTACATAAATGACTTCTTCTAAATTGTCAAATTGACCGTCTATTTCCAATACAGAAACATAGCGACCGTAGTATACATCTGAACCGTAGTACAGCTGCATACCGGGATAAGAACAGGTCAGCTTGCGTCCGCAAGGAGTCCAGTGAATGGTTGAGCCTTCATCAAACAAGTAGATTGGCGCAAACCCTTCTTTCCCTTCCCGTTGGAGCATCCGTACCCGCAGAACTTTACGGTCTTTGTCATCTTTAATAAGATTGGTTGGCAAGACCTGTAGAACCACATCAGCAAATTCTCTTTGTGGTTCAATGTATTTTGAAAAGTCTGGCTTGCGGGAGTTAATCTGAGCGAGGACATCTTCATAGCGGTGACCGCGTTCTGCCATATCACGCTGGATTTTCCAAGCAATCTTGACTTCATCGCTAATATCAAAGTAAACGCTAAAGTCAATCAGCTCTCTGACTCGCTCGTCATAAAGAGGATGTAAACCCTCTACTACGATAATGTGGTTCGGATCGATTTTCTCGGGTGGGTCGATAGTGCCGGTCTCGTGGTTGTAAATCGGCTTCATAATCGATTGACCTTCTTTGAGCGCTTTGATTTGCTCGTACATCAGGTCAAAATTGTTTGCTCTTGGGTCAAGTGCCGTAATACCCGTTTCTTTACGCTGCTTGCGATCTAAAGAATGATAGTCATCCAAACAGATGACAGTCATCAATTCTTCACCGAATAAATCTATTAGGCGACGCAAAAACGTAGATTTACCGCATCCGGAGTCTCCGGCTACTCCAATTAACACCACGCGTTCCGGCTTACTAGTCATAAATCTCCTCTTGATACTAAAGATGAATGATTCAATAATTTTTTCTTGCGTTTCGTTTTGTTTTGTTTCAATCCTCAAGCCAGGAGTGTACCCCAATGGTTTATCCTGCGTTCTTGCCCTCCAACAACGCACTAACAAGTATGACGGGATGAAACTTTAGCAGTTTTTACCCGCCTGATATAGTCAACTTTGTTGCTGGTAAGTATTTAATCCTAGTGTTAAATTGAATTGTAACAGAAGGGTGTTATCTATACAAGGTTGATTAACCTTGATTTGATCCCCTAATTTTTAGATTGGGGGATATTTTGAGTGACACTCTGATATCCACACGAGTTGGATACCAGTAAAAATACACTGCTTGTGAAGATATATCTTTCAGTTTACTATGTGTCGTCTTCAATGGAAGTTTTTGTTTTTAAGAATCTTGAATTATTTAGCAACCTTCCAGATATCTCAAGCCAAAAATTATGGATTTTATTAAGGTGTGATGAAAATCACCAAGTTTTGTCTTGTGACTTTAAAGTCCATGCCCAACAGGATTGTACGTGTTTTCCCTAAAGACTAACGGTGGTTGACAGATTTTTAAGTTCGCGTAAAACTAATTTGTAGTTGTGTATGCTGGGTCTACTTCTACCAGGATTTTGTTACTGCACTGACTCCGTGTTGTGGAATTACTCCCAATGGCGGATATAGGTTTCAGTAAAGAATGTTCTGTGTGAAAACCCTCAGTGAATTTCTGAGGTAACAGTAAGACAGCGGTACTCAATTTTGGAAAAGTCAAACAAATTACAATTATTTTTGATTTACGATTTTCAAAAAAATGAGTAATTGATGAGATTTCCCGATATTGAATGCCCTTGGGGCTGTGCTAACCGTGAAAAATGAGAAGATATTCCTCCTTATGAGAGTTGTACTTCTCAAAAAAAACATTAAATTGACTCATTATTAACATTCTCTCAAGGGCTTATCCTCTACCTTAGAAGGTCAGGGATGGTCGGAAATCCTGGGCTAAACAATCTACATAGGATAAAACCAAGAGATTGTTAGACTTGAATCTGAACAGCATAAGTCCCAAGAGAACTCGTTTTTAACCCAGACACGGTGTACCGTTCCTACAAGAGAGTTTCTCGTTGCAGGCGAAGCGGAAAATGTGAAAGGGAAATGGCGGTAACGCCAACAATGAGGAGAACAGGACTATTCGTCCATAGCCCCTTCCCACCCATAAGAGAGCTTCGCTCTTTACAGGGAAGAATTTCAGTAAGCAGGTGTGTTTTGCAATGCCTATATGTCTGGGGTGAGTATACGTAATTCAGATATTGGCAAGAAAAAGACCGCTTTTTCCATTTATCAGATAATTGCTCCAACTTGCTAGAAGAGAGAGCACTGCACTGGTATTGTGGTGAAAAGGGTTTGTATGACAATAGGTTAAGTAGAGATCGGAGTGGTAGAAGTAATGTACATCAAAGGTGCCGTTGAAGGTGCTGCCAACACAGAATCAGGTAGCCGCGTCTTCGTATACGAAGTGGTGGGTCTGCGTCAGAGCGAAGAAACTGATAAAACGAACTACCCAATTCGTAAAAGTGGCAGTGTGTTCATTAAAGTGCCGTACAACCGCATGAACCAAGAAATGCGGCGTATCACTCGCCTTGGCGGCAAAATTGTTAGCATCCAGCCCATAAACGTTTTAGAACAGCTTAATGGGCAAGCTCCCAATAGTAACGCCACATCTGGTGAGAATGCTAGCAGTAAAGCAAATGGTAAAGCCACACCTGTAGCTGAGCAACAGCCCAAGAGTAAGGACAACAAAGGCAACACCATGACTCAAGCGAAAGCTAAAAAAGACGCCCACGCTGACGTTCCCGTAAATATTTACCGTCCCAACGCTCCTTATATCGGTAAAGTTATCTCTAACGAGCCGTTGGTTAAAGAAGGCGGTATTGGTCTTGTTCAACACATTAAATTTGACATTTCTGGTGGTGATTTACGATACATCGAAGGCCAAAGTATCGGCATTATCCCTCCTGGTGTAGACAAGAACGGTAAACCAGAAAAGCTCAGACTGTATTCCATCGCCTCAACCCGTCACGGTGATGATGTAGATGACAAAACAGTCTCTCTTTGCGTGCGCCAGCTAGAGTACAAACACCCAGAAACAGGCGAAACAGTCTATGGTGTTTGCTCCACATACTTGTGCAACATCAAGCCAGGTGATGACGTAAAAATCACAGGTCCGGTTGGTAAAGAAATGTTATTACCAGCAGACAATGATGCTAACGTCATCATGATGGCAACAGGAACGGGTATTGCTCCCATGCGTGCTTACCTGTGGCGGATGTTTAAGGATAACGAAAGAGCCGCTAATCCAGAATACCAGTTCAAAGGTTTCTCTTGGTTGATTTTCGGTATTCCTACAAGCCCCAATATCCTGTACAAGGAAGAACTCGAAGAGATGCAGCAAAAGTATCCCGATAACTTCCGCCTCACCTACGCTATCAGCCGCGAACAGAAAAATGCTCAAGGCGGTAGAATGTACATCCAAGACCGTGTAGCAGAACACGCTGATGAACTTTGGCAGTTAATTAAGAATGAAAAAACCCACACTTACATCTGCGGTTTGCGCGGAATGGAAGATGGTATTGACGCAGCCCTCAGTGCTGCAGCTGCTAAAGAAGGTGTAACCTGGAGCAACTACCAAAAAGAAATCAAGAAAGCCGGTCGCTGGCACGTTGAAACATACTAATTGTAAAGACGCGCCATGCCACAATCTAGTAAAGACGCGCTATGACACGTCTCTACATTAATAATATAATGAGTAGGTAAGGTATACACCTTACCTACTATTTATTTTGTGTTTTCAAGCACATACAGGAATTACGCAACTTTAACGGTTTTTTGGGATTTCACGAGTTGCAAATCCCCCAACCCCCCTCTCAAAAAGGGGGGCTATGCGTAAGTTTCAACACGTTGTCGCGCACACAAATTATCTGTGTTCGTCTGCGTTCATCAGCTGTTTAAAATCAAAAAAAATTTGGTGAAAGCTTGTGGGTGTAAAGCTGGGAATACTTGGATTGGGAACGGTGGGGACAGGTACAGTGCAGCTATTGCAAGACGGTATCGGTCGTCACCCCTTACTACAAGAAATAGAAATATACAAAGTCGGAGTGCGATCGCTTGATAAATCCCGTGCTGTCACTTTACCAGAATCAGTCTTGGTTACAGATTTAGACGCAATTGTCAACGATCCAAAAGTAGATATTGTCGTTGAAGTCCTGGGAGGATTGGAACCGGCGCGATCGCTGATCTTAAAAGCTATTGAAAATGGCAAGCATATAGTAACAGCAAACAAAGCGGTGATATCGCGATTTGGCGAAGAAATCTTCACATCAGCCAATAAAGCTGGGGTATACGTCATGCTAGAAGCAGCCGTAGGTGGAGGAATTCCAGTTATCCAACCCCTAAAACAGTCCCTAAGCGTCAACCGCATTCAAAGCGTTACGGGTATAGTCAACGGTACAACAAATTACATCCTGACACGGATGCAGTTGGAAGGTAGCAATTTTGACGATGTATTAGCGGATGCCCAAAGGTTGGGTTATGCCGAAGCAGATCCCACAGCCGATGTAGAAGGTTTAGACGCAGCAGACAAAATCGCCATCCTCGCTTCACTTGCCTTTGATGGAAGAATCAAGCTAGAAGATGTATATTGTGAAGGAATTAGGCAAGTTAGCAAAACAGATATTGCCTACGCCGAGAAACTGGGATTTGTCATAAAACTTTTAGCGATCGCTAAAACAGCCATTTCCCCCTCAGCCAATCTCCCCCTCTCCTCGACTCCCCCCATTTCCGTAAGAGTCCACCCGACCTTAGTGCCAAAAACCCATCCCCTAGCAAGCATCAATGGCGTGAATAATGCCATTTTTATTGAAGGACAACCCATAGGACAAGTGATGTTATTTGGCCCAGGAGCAGGGGCGGGTGCAACCGCTAGTTCTGTATCATCTGATATACTCAATTTAGTAGCATCACTGAAAACCAATACAGCATTACCAAATCCACTTCTTGCTTGCAGGCATCAAGATTACTGCCAAATTACACCTTCTTCAGAACTCGTCACCCGTTTTTATGCCAGGTTTTTAACTTTAGACCAATCGGGAGTCATTGGTAAAATAGGAACCTGCTTTGGCGATCGCGGGGTTAGCTTAGAATCAGTCGTCCAAACAGGTTTTCAAGGAGAACTAGCAGAAATTGTTGTCGTCACCCACGATGTACGAGAAGGAGACTTCCGAGAAGCGCTAACAGAAATTCACAGCCTCCCGGCTATAGATAGTATTCCCAGCGTATTACGAGTTCTTTAAACAAATTATGAATCTTGAAAGATGAAAAAGACGCTGATTTGTTTCATAATTCATAATTCATAATTCACAATTCATAATTCCATGGATAGTGCAAAACGTATAGCAACTCTCAACCGCATTCGCAGACTCAGTCGCCTCATGGATACATCTTTACGTATCCCCGGTATTGGCTTTCGTATCGGACTCGATCCAATTATTGGCTTAATTCCCGGTGCTGGTGATTTAATTAGTACGGGGTTTTCAGCTTATATCATTTTTTTAGCAACTCGTTTTAACTTACCCTCAAAAGATTTAGCTCAAATGATTTTTAACATCGCTTTAGAAGGCGTTGTTGGTACAGTCCCTTTAATTGGCGATTTATTTGATGCTTTTTACAAGTCCAATATCCGCAATTTGGCAATTTTAGAAAAACATCTCACGGTGGTTGAACCAGAATTGGAAAAAGTGGCTTCTGAATTTGAGGAGCTTGTAAGTTAAATTAATATCTAACTTTCTGATATGATATGTCGCTCCCAATCTTTGCTCTTGTGGGAAGGACGTCTAGCTGATTTTATGGAATGGGTAGGTAAGGACACTCATCCACTCGTATTTAAGAGGATGTTTGTAAAGTCTACCCTTGACTGAGACATTTAGATTGCGTCGTTAAACTGCGGGAGAATCGGCTTTTGACTTTTTGCGCCAATTGTGTTTTCGTAGAGAACTTTGCCAAGACTCCATATAAGTGTAAAAAACTGGTGTGAGATAGAGCGTGAGGAATTGTGAAAATAGCAACCCTCCTACCACAACTAATCCAAGAGGACGGCGTGTATCTGCACCAGCACCAAACCCAAGGGCGATTGGTAAAGTTCCCATAAGTGCTGCCATTGTGGTCATCATAATTGGGCGAAATCTCACCAAACAAGCCTCATAGATCGCATCGTAAGGAGTTTTGCCTTGCTGACGGGCTTCAATAGCAAAGTCAACCATCATAATGCCGTTTTTCTTTACGATCCCAATTAGGAGGATAATACCTACAAACGCGTATATATTTAGATCAACATGGAATAGCAACAACGTCAGTAATGCCCCAAATCCAGCTGATGGTAAGCTAGAGAGGATCGTGAGGGGATGAATAAAGTTCTCATAGAGAATCCCCAAAATGATATAGATGACAAAAATAGCAACCAGTAACAGCAAACCCAAACCTTGAATTGAAGATTGGAACGCTTGGGCTGAACCCTGGAAGCCTGTAGTAATGCTAGCTGGTAGTGTTTCTCGGGCAAGTTGCTCGATTTTATCTGTAATGTTACCTAATGATACCCCTGGTTTTAAGTTAAAAGATATGGTAGTGGAAGCTAGTTGTCCTGTATGGTTAACGGTCAAAGGTCCGACATCCTTTGTTACATTTGCAACAGCGTTTAGGGGGATTAACTGACCGTTGGGCGCACGAATCGAGAGCAAATCTAAAGCGGTGGGATTTTGCTGATATTTGGGTTCCACTCCTAAAATGACTTGATATTGACTGTCAGACGCGTAAATTGTAGAAACTTGGCGAGTTCCATAGGCATCACTGAGAGCAGATTCGATTTGATTGGCTGTTAAACCCAAAGATGAAGCTAAATCGCGATTAATATTAACTCGAAGTTGGGGATTTTTGATTTGCAAGTCACTGTTTACATCTTGTAAATCTGGCAAAGCGCGGAGTTGAGTTTCTAAAGTGGGAGCATACTGGTAAAGCTCTTGTACGTTCGGGCTTTGCAATGTAAATTGGTACTGGGCTTTGGTCTGTTGCCCGCCAATATTAATTGCTGGAGGGTTTTGTAAAAAAACTTTCATCCCTGGAATACGTGATAGCTTGGGGCGAAGTTCTTGGACAATCTCATCAGCACCGAGATCCCGTTCGTGGCGGGGTTTGAGCTTGAGAAACAGACGTCCGGCGTTAGCAGAAGCATTTGGTCCCCCTGCACCAACACTAGAGTTGATTGCATCAATATTGGGATCTTTATAAGCGATCGCAGCGATTGCTTGTTGGTGTTTTACCATTTCATCAAAGGAGATATCCTCTGCAGCTTGGGTACTTGCTGTAATTTGTCCTACATCTGCACTGGGGATAAACCCTTTAGGTACAACTATAAATAAATACATCGTTGCCACTAAAATCGCACCAGAAATGACCATTGTCGTCCGGTGATACTTGAGTGACAGCTTTAAACTCCAATCGTAGCCGCCCAGCAAACTATTAAAGAAGTTTTCTGAAAGGTCGTAGAGACTGGTTTTCCAATTTTTCTTTCTAGATCCCTCATGCTCCTGTCCGTGATGTGGCGGACGCAAGAAGCGCGAACACAGCATTGGTGTCAGGCTGAGGGAAACCACCCCAGACACGAGAATGGCAACACTGATAGTAACAGCAAACTCCCGGAACAGTCTCCCCAAAATCCCACTCATAAACAGCACCGGAATAAAGACTGCTACCAGAGAGATTGTCATGGACAAAATTGTAAAACCGATTTCTTTAGAAGCGTTGAGTGCTGCTTCAAATCGACTTTCTCCCATTTCCATGTGACGGACGATATTCTCTAGCATAACTACGGCATCATCTACTACAAAGCCCACGGAAAGGGTCAATGCCATCAAAGATAAGTTATCTAAAGAAAAACCCAGCAGTAGCATCACGCCAAAGGTAGCCACCAGCGATAGTGGAACAGCCAAACTCGGAATAACCGTCGCGGAAAGATTGCGGAGAAATAAAAATATCACTAGCACGACCAAACCAATGGTCAGCAGCAGAGTAAACTGGACATCGTCAACTGATTCTCGAATGGCTTGCGAGCGATCGTACAAAATATCCATGTTCACAGCTGCTGGAATCTGTTCGCGGAAAGTGGGTAGCAGTTTCTTAATAGCATCCACCACAGCCACAGTGTTAGTTCCTGGTTGCTTCTGAATGGCTAGCACAATAGCCCTAACACTGGAACTACGGGTTTGTGGCTTTTCTCCAGATTTACGACTTTCTGAGTTTGCTGCTTTCTTATCTTCTTTTTCGGGAAAATACCAACTTGCCACCTTATCATTTTCCACACTGTCCAGCACCTGACCTAATTCCCCAAGCTGTACTGGCGCACCATTTTGATAAGTCACAACTAAGGAACGATAACTCGCAGCATCATTAAGCTGACCGTTTGCCTGAATTGTGTAATTCTGCTTTGTGCCATAAAGTACGCCCGTAGGTAGATTGACATTCCCTTGGGAAATAGAAGTGGCCACTTCATCAATGCCTATGCCTTTAGCACTTAATGATTCGGGATCTAACAGAATCCGCACGGCATACTTTTGGGAACCATACACCTGCACCTGGGCAACTCCATCCACCATTGACAGGCGTTGTGCTAGCAGTGTTTCGGCGTATTTATCTACGGTCGATAGTGGCAAAATACCTGAATTGAGAGAAATGTAGAGAATCGGTTGATCGGCGGGATTCACTTTCCGATAGGATGGGGGGTTAGGCATACTAGTCGGTAACTGCTTCGCCGCCTTAGATATCGCTGCTTGAACATCCTGTGCTGCTCCGTCTATCTGCCGACTCAAATCAAATTGCAGGGTGAGTTGTGTTGTCCCTAAAGAGCTCGTCGAGTTCATCGAACTCAATCCAGCAATGCTGGAAAACTGCTGTTCTAAAGGGGTAGCGACAGAAGAAGCCATAGTCTCTGGATTCGCTCCAGGCAAATTAGCTGTCACTTGAATCGTGGGAAAATCCACATTGGGCAAGTCGCTCACTGGCAACATTGTGTAACTCATCAGCCCAAATATCAACATCCCGATGGTGACTAAGACCGTCATCACCGGACGGCGGATAAAGAGTTCGGAAATGTTCATCGGTTAGCTCCGTCTTTCTGACTTCCTACTGCTGGTCTCACCTGCGCTGTAGCCCCAGGGACTAAGTTGAATTGCCCATCCACGACCACTTGCTCGCCCGATTGCAATCCCTGTTTAATAACTGTTTCGTTTTTAATACTGTCACCCACAGTGACTTGACGCACTTCTACTGTCTTGTTAGGTTTCACTACAAACACAAACTGTCCTTGCTGCCCCATTTGTACCGCTTGGGAAGGTACAGTAATGACATTGGGCTCTTCAGTTAGCTTTAAAACGACGCTGACAAACTCTCCGGGAACCAGCCGCTCATCAGCATTGGCAAATGTGCCTTTGAGTTGAATCGTCCCAGTCTGTGTATTTACGCCGCTATCAACAAAGGTGAGTTTCCCTCGTACCGGAAGCCCTGTATCTTTGGGCGGTAAAGCCTCTACTTCTAGCTCATGGATTGCACTGTATTTCTTGAGATCGGGTAACAGCCTTTGGGGAATTGAGAATGTCACGTAAATTGGACGAATCTGACTGATGTTAATTAAAGGGTCGTCAGCATCCGCTTTGACTAAGTTGCCTTGATTGAGCTTTAGACTACCCGTGCGACCGTCAATTGGTGAGTAAATAGAACTGTAGGAAAGCTGAACTTTAGCATTATCAATTGCTGCTCGATCTGCAGCGACGGCGGCTAGAGCATTTTGCACGTCTGCTTGGGCTGCTGCAACCGCAGCTTGAGTGTTTTGTACATCTGCTTGGGCTGCAACGACTGCAGCTTGAGCATTGTCTACTCCACCTCGATCTGCTGTGACTGTCGCCTGTTGAGCATTGGCACTTGTCTGATATTGTTCTGCTTGTTGTTTGCTAATAGCCCCTTGCTGGAGCAAACTGGCATAACGTTGAGCCTGTATGCCGGCGTTTGTTGCTTCAGCTACGTCTTTGACGACATTGGCTTTAGCTTGATTGACTTGCGCTTTCGCTTTCTCAACATTGGCTTTAGCTTGATTGACTTGCGCTTTCGCTTTCTCAACATTGGCTTTAGCTTGGTTGACTTGTGCTAAATCCTTTGTTAGGTTAGCTTGAGCTTGCACGAGCGATGCTTGCAGGGCACGAGAATCAATAGTAAATAGCAAGTCCCCTTTCTTGACGTTCTGTCCTTGGTGAAAGTATACACCCGTCAGTTGTCCACCCACTTTGGATTTGACAGAAACTGTAGAATATGCTTCAACTGTCCCGGTCGTTTGGACTTGAAGAGGTATTGTTTTCTGGGTTGCGGCAGACACCACCACTGGTACGGGTCGATTTTTGCCTGCGTCTTTTTTACTTGATTGAGCCTCAGAAGCCGTACAAGCAGTACAGAAGTAGGTCAGACCAAGCATAATCAGCCAGAACTTACCCCTAAAGTTCCGATCGCGAGCGTGTATTGTGAAAGTCTTAACCAATTGCATACAACTTCAACAGTTTATATAAAAAATTTGAGAGAAAGGGGACGATGGATTACCTGCCATCGTCAGCAATTTGCACTCTATTTGAGATTCATGTCAAAACGACGGCAGATAGCGGCAGGAGTCATAAATTATGCTTATTTCAGTATACTTAGTTTCTCTAATTATTAGAGTACTAAGAAAATTTTTATTATGCTACTCCCTCGTTATATCCCCATTTCTCTTAAAAGAGACAATTGGCAAGTTGTGAAATTCTACTTAAGTCGCGCTTGCTTCACCATCGCGATTAAAGTGTGATGGGCGTCTTCTGCATCTGCTAAAACATGGTCAAATTGAATGCGAACTGGTAGGGATTCCCCATTCACCTGTGCTGTGAGATCCATTCCTTCAGCGTCAATAGACATCATTGATGCTGCTGTAACATCCGCTACACCTCCAAAAGTTCGGGCATAAAGCGCTACTGCATCAGCATGATCTTCGTTCATATGATTGCAGATGCGCGAACTCACTTCTGGGGAAAACTGGAAAGACATGGTAAACTCCAATTGCGTGCTATAGCAATCCTAAATCATTTGTAAAAAATTTGGATTGCTAATAGCTAATGGTGAGTCCAGCCCTGTAGGCGGGTTTCCCGCCGTAGGGGACTGGCGAACCCGAAGGGCTAATAGCTAATGGTCAAAAAGCAATTAGCTATTAGCCGTCTTCACTCTTATTTTTATATTTCATTTAGGACTGCTATGAGATGATAATTAACACAACTAATGAAGAGGATAAAGGTCGATCAAAAACTTTTCAGCTTCAAAGCGATCGCAAATCTTTCCATCCAAAGTTGCTGCTAGTAAATCATCAAGCATTTGCCGGAAATGCGGTCCCGGTTTGTAGCCCAATTTTTTCAGGTCATTACCATTAAGAATAGGTTGAACTTGTGACCAAACAGTTAAGTATTTCCAAATTTTTTGTCTTATAGTTCGCGAGCTTTGAACGGCAACTAAAATCAGCATTGGTAAATCATATTGCCGTAACAATTGCACGACTTGACTTGGAGATATTTCTGCTTTTCCATTCTCTGGTAGTACAGAAATTTTTTCCACATTTTCCCGAGCCTTTGCCAAATTTTCCAACCTGTGGATACTGTCATCTGGCAATTGAAGGTTTTTTGCGACTTCCCCTCTATATTCTGACGCCAAACAAGCAATCAAAGCTTCCAATCGCATTTGCCAATGGATAAGAGTGCCTTGAGGATCGTAACGCCGCAAACAGCGTTCTAGCAGACGTAATTGCCGCAGGAGGTTTTCATCTAAACTGAGAGTATGATGAATGCACTTTAATGCCCCCAAGTCTCCCAACAACTGTAATGCTGATTTCCAATAGGGAGCTTCCAAAATATGTTTTAATTCTGCCTTAAGTCTGGTTTGCAGTGCTGGTGCTCTGCCATTCTCTCGGGCTGTGCGATCGTAAACACCGCTGTCGATCGCGTAGCGGATATACTCTTCTGTTTGGGGTTCCAAGTGAAATCCCAACCTGACTGCAAAACGCACGCCACGGTAGATGCGCGTAGGATCTTCAATAAAACTGTTAGCGTGTAATACCCGAATTTGTTTTGCTTCTAAGTCATGCAACCCACCAAAGAAATCGAGTAGTTCACCAGAATTGGGAGACGTTAACCGCAATGCCATTGCGTTGATAGTAAAATCACGGCGATACAAGTCTTGACGAATTGAACTGGCTTCAACTTCGGGGTTGGCTGCTGGGTAAGGATAAAATTCCGTTCTAGAGGTAGCAATATCAACCCACAGTGAATCTAATTCGGGATCTTTGTGCCACAACAAAGCTGCAGTTTGAAAAGCGCCATGAACTTCTAAACGTGCTGTTGTGTAAATTTGCTGTAAAGCTTTTGCTAATTCTACACCTGCACCAACGTCTGCCGCTTTGTGAAAACCATCAACCACCAAGTCGATATCTTTAATCAGCAGAGTACGAGTCACTGCTTTTGCTAACAGTAAATCCCTAACAGCTCCGCCAACAAGATAGAGATGCCAACCCCGCCTTTGGGCTTCTTGTGAAGCCTTAGCTAGCAATTGCCATAATTGAGGAGCAAGTCGCGATCTCAGTTCTTCTAAGGTGGGAGATTTTAGTTTCTTTTCTCCTCCTCTCCCCCTATCCCCCTCTTCCCCTCTCCCATCCTGATGCAATTGCCGCAAAACATCAGTACGAGTGACAATACCTACTATCTGCCCGTTGTCTAACACTGGTAAGCGTCCGATATCGTATGTTACCATCAAAAACTCTATCTCTGGCAGTGTAGTCTCTGGAGCAATCGTTCTCATATTAATTGTCATGTAACCTTTAACAGGAGCATGACTAAAGCCGTGATGCAAGGCAATATCCAAATCCCTTCGAGACAGAATACCTAATAGTTGTCCCCGCTCATCAGCAACACACAACCCAGAGTGTCCGTAACGCAACAAAGTGCGTTGTGCTTCAGCAATGGTAGTTTCCGGACGAATGGTACGGACTGGGGAAGACATTAAATCTTTAGCAGTGGGTGGATGGGGTACCGTTGCTTTTAACTTTTCTAAAAGTTGGTGGAGTATTTCTTCGGTGTTAACTCCTCGCAGGTTCATTGATGCTGCTTGTGAATGTCCGCCACCACCTAAAGGGAGAAATAAATCATTGAGATTGACACCTTTAACTTGGGAACGCCCAATAACTGTCAGGCGCGTTTCACCTTCCGCAACGGGAGATTCATGAAAAAGCAGCAAGGTGTCTATTTCCGTTAGCTCCACTAATTGGGAAGCAAGACTTGACAAACCAGCTACGAAACTATCTGTTTTTAGAATCACCCAAGCAATTTGTTGTCCCCTCACTTCTATTTTTTGTAATTTTTCCAGCGCTACCTTTAATAGGTGTTGCAATTGAGGCGATAATCCAGGATCTACGTATTGAGTCAGAATTGCTAAACTAGCCCCTTGCTCCATCAACCAAGCTAAAGCTAAGGCATCCCGTGGTGTAGCATAATCGAATGTTAGAGAACCAGTATCTACGTGAATCCCCAAAGCCATAACAGTTGCTTCTGCGCTTGTGAGGGAAATTTGCTGTTGCTGCAATTGCTCTGCAATGAGAGTTGTGGTAGCGCCTACGAGGGAGATATGTAACTCTGTAGCGGGAATAGTCCCCTGTTGTTCTTTATGATGGTCGTAAATTGTAATTTCCTGAATGTGAGGCAAATCCAGCCACTCAGCAGTTTTACCCAAGCGATCGCGCTGTTGTGTATCTACTACCACCAAGGAACGAATTGTTTTGGGATTGACCGAACGCCGTTCAATCAACTGGTACTCATCGCGATGTAATGCCAAAAAATCCCTAACAGGTGGATGGGCTCCACCACTCAGTACAATTTTACTGCCCGGTAGCAAGCGTGACAACCCAACTGCTGCTCCGAGGCAGTCAAAATCTGCCGTTGTATGACAAAGAATTAAATCCATTGCCTTTGTGCGAGTGTCTTTTGTACGAGTGCCCTTTGTCTAATTGCCTTTTGACAAATGACTAATGACAAATGACTAACTAAAGTGTTGCAATTTCTGCTAGTTTAACAAATAAGGAAAAACTGTCCGTGCTGGTCTGTACAATATTCTAACTTTAGTAATCTGCTGTTTTGGGAGAAGGGAAAATGACAATCGTATTCCAAGTTGCTCTGTTGGCTCTAGTTGCTATGTCTTTTGTGCTAGTAATTGGTGTCCCTGTTGCATACGCCACTCCACAGAACTGGAATGAATCTAAGAGACTTCTTTGGATTGGTTCTGGCGTATGGATTGGTTTAGTGTTCTTGGTTGGCGCATTAAACTTTTTAGTAGTTTAATCGAGGACTGGGGGCTGGGGACAAGGGGGACAAGGGAGACAAGGAGAAATTTGCTACTTTGTCTAAATATCTCCTGAACCTCCAATCCAAAATACCCAATCCCCAATTCCCAATTCTCCTCCTATACTTATAGGCGAAGAACATGAATCATAGATGAATTAAAAGCTCATGGCAGTTTTCGAGGGAACTTTTACTCAGACGGAACCTTTGCGATTTGCATTGGTGATTGGTCGATTTAATGACCTAGTGACCGCTAAGTTGCTAGAAGGCTGTCAAGATTGCTTGAAACGCCACGGCGTAGATCCCGATCCGCACGGCTCTCAAGTAGATTATATTTGGGTACCGGGTAGTTTTGAAGTTCCAGTTGTGGCTCGTCAATTAGCACTCTCTGGTCGCTACGATGCAATAATTTGTTTGGGTGCTGTGATTAAAGGGCAAACGCCTCATTTTGATTACGTATCTTCTGAAGTTGCCAAAGGTATTGCTGCTGCTGCTTTTCAAACTGGCGTACCAGTAATTTTTGGCATTTTAACAACCGATACCATGCAGCAAGCTTTAGAACGTGCTGGTATTAAAAGCAATCACGGCTGGGATTACGCCATGAGCGCTTTGGAAATGGCTAGTCTTATGCGACAGTTACGTTCCAACCTTACAGAACCTTTTGGTGGTAATTCACTATCCCCTGCGTCTCTCAAGAGTGCTGCAGGGAGTTAGTTGTTAGTCGATAGTGGTTAGTTGTTAGTAGAGCCACTATCGACTCACTAAATCAAAAAAAGGTGTTGACAATCCAAAAATAATCTGAGATATTAAGTAAAGAAATGAATTGCGGGTATAGCTCAGTGGTAGAGCGTCACCTTGCCAAGGTGAATGTCGCGCGTTCGAATCGCGTTACCCGCTTTGCAACCAAGTCTTAGAGTCAGGAAGTTGTTAAAAATGCTCATTAGCATACAACTCTAGGTGTAGACAAGCACGGCTTACCGACATAGGTTAAGAGTTTGAGAAGACCGCATAATTAATAATTTTAGTGGAGATTGCTCTGCCACGCGTTGGATATTGACTGACAGTCCCCACTCAGCGATTTCGCCTCGTTCTCGGGCTCCCACTTAGAAATGCCTTGAGGAAAGCTCCACCTCGATATAGCAAGGCAAAATGCATTCACAGCTAGAGCCTGGTAACGAGAGAATAACAAATACAGTATAACGTGTCATCCGACCCATTTAATATGGTTGCATGGGCATCGATCTCAATCCCGGCTCTATCGACTGGCATATGTCATTGCTTGTAGAGGCATGAACTTGAGTGAAAGATTACCGCGTGCCATATCCGCTTATCTGGGAGTACCTGAAAAAACACTTATGGCACGGGTGGGGAAAGTTACCGTGTCCTGTAGCAAAGTGGGTACCGGGAAAACCAAATGATTCAGTCATTTATAACTTAAGAATAGTTGATTTTTTTAACTGTACGTAATATGATTTACCAAATATTAAACCTCCTTAATAGGAAATTCCCTTAAGGAGGTCATACAACAGTAAAAGGTTTGCACAGCGGATTTCCCCTAGAAATCATCCAGGAACTGGCTAAGGCGGCTGATCACGGGGTCCACCTCTTCTAGAGGAGGGGATGGGACAGCAGCGTTAGCAAGGGGAGAAGTACTATCGATAACTTCAGCCATTGGTACCGCTTGGGTTACGGGCTGTACTGTTGAGACTTGATTTATCATGATTGCCAGCTGTGCAACTTGTTGACTGAGTTGTGTCAGATGGCGTTCCATTGTCTCCAATCGATGAGACTCCTTGGCAAAAAAACGTTCCTCAAGGTCAGTTATTTGACTCTGCAGCTCCGCAATTTGTGTTTCAACTCCTGGTGGCGTTGCTGCTTGTATCGCTGTTGGTGCAACAGGTAATGCAGTCGGTGCTGGTGTTGGTGTTGGTGGTGCTATTGCTGCTGGTTTGGGGGTAGGTCTTACAGATTCCGGTACACACAAAGATTGCCATAAAGCTTCTTTACAAAGGTCGCTGAAAGTCTTTTCTGGATCTTTTTCCAATTGACTTTCTACGAGGGCTAATAAGCTCTCGTCAGCGACCCCTGGATTGAACGTAACGGATTTAACTACCTTTTTTGACCATTGGAACATCAGTATTAAGCCCTAGCAGAGCGTGCAGAGGATAATTGTGCCTCTCCGTAAATATACTGCCCCAAAGCATTTGCTTGCCGTGATGGTGCAGCTAAATGTGCATTGATTTTAGCCTCTTTTAGTAGACGTTGAACATCTTCCCAGAAGAATTCTCCGCCACCTCCAGTTAGGATAACATCAGTAACGCGTTCTGGCAGCCATGCTAACACGCGGCTGCAAATTTCGCGAGAAAACATTTCAATTAGGTTGGGCAGAAAATCATCCAGATTAGTGGGTTTGCTCGAACCTCTCGGACGGTAGTAGCGATCGCCTTTTGGACGGTTAACTGCAGCGATGAGAGACAAAGATTGGCTGTCTGCGCCTTCAATTTCAGCTGCTACGAGTTCGTAAAACTTGCTCATTCCGAAATCTTCACTCTTGGAAGCACCTCGGGCAAAGCGGAAGTTATCAACCATCAAACAATCAGTTGTTTGATGTCCAATATCAACAATTGCTACCGAAACTTTAGTAAAGTCGGGCATAACCGCGCCCTTTTTGGGTTGAGCTTCGCACCACAGCAAACTGCCATAACCTTCTGGCATAACCCAAACCTTGTTAATGTTGAGGCTTACGGATTCGCCGCGAAAGTTCATGATATGAGGACCGGAAAGCTGGCTAATCAATTGGGCTTTTTCCCGTTCAAATTGCTCTTGAGAAAGGTAAGGTAACCCCAGTACAACAGAGATTTCGTCCTTAAGTTTGAAGTAACCAGCAGCTGCTAGAACTTTTATGAGGGCGTCTTCTACCTTAGATTGACCGACACCTAAATTAGCTCCAAAATCCGCAGCTAACTGACCAACAGCATAACCACTGCCTTGGTACTCCAGCCAAAGATCCATTAACGGGTCGGTAGCACGGGCTTCAAAAACACCCCCACGTACCTGTTCCATTGACATTTCTTTAACGTTAGCGGAGACAAAAGTTACGTTACCGGGTTCGCGACTGACGCAGGTTTTTGTCGAAGTTCTTCCTAAATCAACACTTAGAATCTTTTTCCCCGTGCTACTGGGGGTGGGTTGAGTTGGAGTTGCGTTTATTGGTGTAGTTGCTGAGACCCTATTCATGGGGATAGCAGCAGCATTCATAGGGGTGGCGGCGGATGGTTGGTCTGTCATGAAAGCTCCTAGTAGTTTATTAGCTCTAACAAGTTATCATGCCCATCTTACAAAAATGCGTGTATCAGAAAACCCCGATCGGCTTTAACTCGCTTAAACTCTGCCGAATACGAGACAATAGCCAAGCAAAGACTCTGACACACAGTTTTCACTGCTTCCCCTAAAATGAGAAAACAGTGAATTTAGCTTGAGGGCTAGCTACGCTTGCTTTTGGGGAAACAACACATAACTTTTTTATAATTTTATGCAGACAACAGCGTTTACCGTCTCCTGTGTTTTTTCCTGCGTTTCACTACCCAGGCAACAAATGCCACGACGAGAATCACAAGAACAATTTTAGATACAGGAGCTAGGTACTTGTCCACAAGTTCATACTGACTCCCCAACATATATCCTGAGTATGTTAGCAAACCTACCCAAGCAGCGCTACCTAATGTAGAGTAAATTATAAAAGGGAGCAAGGGCATATTGCTAATCCCAGCGGGAATGGAAATCAGGGTCCGAACTCCCGGTACAAGGCGACCAATCAAAACAGCTTTTGTACCTTGCCTATCAAACCAACCTTTCGCTTTAACAATATCTTTGCTCGATATACTTAACCATTTTCCATATTTATCTGCGAGGGAGGATAAGCGTTTTTCTCCTAGAAATTTTCCCGGATAGTACCACACTAGTACGCCCGCCACAGAACCCACTAGCCCTGCAAAAAATACACCAAGGACATTAAGCTTAGCCCCTGGCAGATTAGATGTATATCCTGCCAAGGGCATAATTAATTCCGAGGGAATAGGAGGAAATAAGTTTTCAAGAAACATCAGCAGGGCAATTCCCCAATAGCCTAGAGATTCAATAATCTCTTTTATCCAATCCGTCATCAAATTGTTTCCTAAAGTTGCTTGGTGAGTGATTTGAAACTAGGGACACCGGGACTGGAGAACTCGGGCTCTCCGCGCAGTGGGAATTAGGGGTATGGGGGTTGGGAAATTAATCCCCAATCATCACGCTCGCCAATCCTTTTTTATCAGTTCCAGTATACACATTTCATAAGATTCAGCTTGAAAAAAGGTAGATGGCAGAGGAGTTAATGCGGTTGTAAGGCAACGCTCTGATAGGTGTTTTCCCTACGAGCGGTTGCCGTGCGTTGTTCCACAGTCTACAGCAACTGGCGTGGTAGAAGGTATATTGGTTGTCTCGTGCGTTCTGGTATACGCAGTTCATGAGGGCTGCTTAAAAGTCTATTGCAATGAGCCTATATTATCCCCGTATTTGTCAAGGTATCAAAAATAGTTGCTCTAAAGCAAGGGGGAAAGGAGCAGGCAAAGGCGAAAAGTTCTCATTCCCACATTTCTCCTTGTCTTCCTTATCCCCAGTTCCCAATTAAACTATAGGTGTCAGTGATTGTACTCTCGATTCAGCTTCCCAATCTAACGGATTCCAAACACGCTCTTCTAAAGCCATTTGCTCGATTAAACTTGCCAATCGCAAAGCTTTGAGCGCTTGTTCTCCTCCAACCGAGGGTTGATTGCCACCACGCACGCAGTTAACGAAATGTTCTAATTCTGCCCCCAACTTATCAGTATTGCTTGTGTACACTCTTTCAATGACACCATCTTGCCTGTACAGCACTTGTCGATAATCATTCATTGCGCCCGCAGGAGGAGTTTGCCTGTGGATCAAAATTTCATTTTTAAGAAAATCTGCCTCTGTAAATGAATTTTTACAATGGGCTATAATGCGGCGGATTTTGCAATGTGTCACTTTACTTGCTGTCAAGGTAGCAACGATACCATTGGCAAAACCTAAAGTAGCAGTGACATAATCCAGATAACCAGAATCCAAGGTACGATTGCCGCTAGCTGTTAACTTGACAACTGGGGAAGAAGCTAATTCCAGAAGTAGGTCTATGTCATGGATCATCAAATCCAAAACAACTGAAACATCATTAGCCCGAGTTGAGTAAGGACTCATGCGATGGGCTTCTAGCGCCAATACTTCTTCGGTTTTCAGCACCTTTGTCAATTCTAAAAATGCTGGGCTGAATCGCTCAATATGTCCCACCTGAAGAATGCAACCAGTTTCAGCTGCGGCATTGACTAAAGACTCCGCTTCAGATATGCTGGCTGCGATTGGTTTTTCAATCAATACGTGAATTCCCGCTAACAGGCAATTGATACCTACGGCGTAATGCAATCGGGTAGGAACGGCAATACAAACTGCATCTACAAGGGGTAGTAAGTCGCAGTAATCTTCAAAAAAACGTACTTTGTATTTACTAGCAGTTTCTAAGCCCCGTTCTACGTTAATATCAGCCACACCCACCAGTTCAACATCTTTCATCGAACTCAGTATCCGGGCATGATGCTGTCCCATATTGCCCACACCGATCACGCCTATGCGGACCGAACGTGGGTAGTTGCGCTGTGCTTGACCATTGTGTTCTCCTGGCAACATACTTCTATTTTGCACTCTTATAATCTCCTCAACCACCAAATATAAAGACGCTGCGCTCATTGGCTGTCATACTAAGAATGCCAATAATGAGTCGTCTAAAACCATCCAGATGGTAACATAGAGGTTCTTATTATGAAGAATTTCAAAGTTTCATGTGAGTTCCCGCACTTTGGGTTAGTTTTATGCATTTAGTTTCAAATGATGCTTTTTGGCTTTTTTTACTTTATGTTTATTAACGTTAGAAAAAACCATGACGTAAGTGAACTTCCTTAGGTTGCATTAAAAAAAGGAATTTTTGGCAAAATCGACATTGGGGATTGGAGATTGGAAATTGGAAATTGGACTTGTTTTTGAACAATCCCTAACGCTCAGTTTCGGCTTCCCCATTCCCTATTTCCCATTACCTTTTCTTGAAAATGAAAGCTGTGATTCTGTTATCAGGCGGATTAGACTCTTCCACTGTTCTGTACCAAGCAATGGCTGATGGTTGTGAATGCTATGCCCTTTCCTTTGATTACCGACAGCGTCACCAACGCGAGTTACAATCCGCATCTGCGATCGCTACCCGTGTTGGGGCAGTACAGCATCAAGTGGTGAAGTTCGATTTGAGTCAATGGGGCGGTTCAGCACTGACAGATAACTCCATCAATTTACCCCAAGAGCGATCGCTTGGGGAAATGTCTCAAAACATACCGATTACCTATGTTCCAGCCCGCAATACCATCTTCCTCAGCTTTGCCCTTGCTTGGGCTGAAACACTCGCTGCCGAACGAGTTTATATTGGCGTTAATGCTTTGGACTATTCTGGATATCCTGATTGCCGTCCTGACTATATTCAAGCTATGGAGGAGGTGTTTTGTTTGGGAACGAAACAAGGGCGATTGGGGAATCCCATCAAGATTATTGCGCCCTTGAGCGAGCTGAAAAAAACGGAAATTATCCAACTTGGCAATCAGTTAGGGGTTCCATGGGAACTAACCTGGTCTTGCTACGCAGGAAGAGAAGCAGCTTGCGGAGTTTGCGATTCTTGTCTGTTGCGTCTCGCTGCTTTTAAAGAATTGGGGCTAGTTGACCCTTTGAAGTATGAACAGAGGCGTTAGGGGTTTGGAATGGGGAGATGGGGAAATAGGGGAGATTAGCCGTGTATGGTGGCATTTTTTCCCTTATCTCCCCCAATCCCAATTACCCTTCCTCAACCCGCCGTATCTGTACTTGATGCAAACGAGGTCCAGTAACGGAGATTACCGTAAATTCAAGATTGTCATAGAGGAAGGTTTCGCCAAGAATAGGAATTTTTTGCAATTGGTAAAGCAAAAAACCAGCTAAAGTTTGATATTCTCTGTTCAGTGGCAAATTGAAATGCAAAACCTCGTTCAGATCTTCTAGATTGATTTGTGCCTGTACTAGAAATGTTTGTTCATCCACATTTTGGATAAGCAAGTCATTGGTATTTTCTAATTCTTCCGGTTCGCCAATAATCTGAGCAATGACATCATGAATAGTCAGCAATCCGACAGTACCACCAAATTCATTAACTACTATCACCATCGCTGGTTTTTCCTGCTGCATAACTGGTAGTAGTTCACTCAATGGTGTGTGTTCTGGTACAAATCTAGCAGGGCGCAACCAAGGTTGAATTTGCGTTTCTAAGGTCAGTTTTCCTATAGTAAGCGGTTTTAGCAAGTCTTTAAAGTAGACAAGACCGCGAATATCATCCAAAGATTCGCCAGTCACTGGGTAGCAAGAATGACCAGTGGATATCATTCTTTGCAAAAAAGTAATGAATGTAGCATTTTTGGGTAGCGTTATAATACTGGTGCGGGGAACCATAACTGTTTGTACAGTAACCTCCCCAAATTCAAAGACGTTGTTCAACCATTCCCTCTCTTCCTCCTGCAAACCTGTAGATTCACGTTCTGTAGAAATGATCAGTTGGAGTTCTTCAGGTGTAACGGGGGATCGCCAGCTCTGACCCGTATATTGAATCCCAAATAATCTCAATAACCAGCGAGTTGATTGATTGAGTATCCAAACAAAAGGGTTAAAGAATCTGACAATTGCTCTAATAGATGGTCCTAAAAACTTGGCTAGCTGTTCTGAATACAGCATAGCGACCGATTTAGGACAAAGTTCTCCCAAAACTATTTGCAAGTAGGCGACGAGAACAAAAGCAGTCGGAATGGATAAAGAATGGGCGACAATACCATTCATACCCTTAGGTAAGGGTAAAGAGAGCAGCCCCCGTTCGATCGCACTGACAATAGTACTTTCCCCAATCCAACCCAAAGCCAAACTTGAAAGGGTGATACCTAATTGCGTTGTAGATAGCAATCGATCGATGCTGCGTTGCAAACCCTCAACGGCGATCGCCTGTATATCCCCAGATTCTACTAATTGACGGATACGCGATCGCCGCAATGTGACCATTGAAAACTCGGCTGTTACAAAGAATGCATTGATAGCAATGAGCAGCAGTACTGACAACAACCGCAGCCCTACATCTGTCCAACTTAGATTCGGAAAACCACTCACGCCCAAGCTCGTGTTAAACTGACGCCCCTAATGAGAATTTGTGTTAGTTAGTGGTTAGTGGTACAACTAACCATTAACAACTAACTGCTAAGCACTAACACTTACCTATCTACAGGAATATTAGATACTTGTAGCTTCAGCGTTTGCTCCGGATAGTCCGTTAGAGAAAGTGAGATATTTTTCACATCATCAAGCACAGCTGAAGGAATGCTTATCGTACCAGAATATGTTGGTCCGTTGGCAGGTAGTTCTGAAGGCAATCCCTCAGTACTGGCGCTTAATGTTCGTCCTTTGTCATCGGAAACGTCTAGGAAACTGTACAAGAAGCGCACGGAATCCTTACCCTTGTTCTGCATCTTCACCTTTAAAAGCAAAGCACCTCCAGAATAACGAGCAGATTGTACTGACATACTGACACCTTGGCTTTCCGAGTTTACTGGAAAACCTTGTTGTGGTTTTTCTTCAGCAACTTCTACAGGTTTTTGCTCTGGTTTAACCTTGGTGTTTTTCGTTTCTTCGTCGTCTTTGTCCGGCTTTGCGATTTTAGTCGCTTTTTTGCCGTCAATTCTTGCCTTGACAACTTTTAGAATTTCATCTTCCCTAAGCAGTGTGACTCCTGCTTGCTGTGCAGTAGCTGACTTACTGCTGGCGAACTTAGTTGTAGGACGGGCATCGGGTGTAGTCACACCTTTTAAAGCAGCGCTACCCAAAGTAAAACCCCAAAAAGCACTTATAGAACCAGCTCCCAACATTAAGATTAACAAAATCAAAGTTAAAAATACTGTAGAATTCAATTTCATAAGATATGACGCAAAGAGTACTGGTATATTCAAAAATATTGAAGCTATTAACTTCTAGCTTAAAAGTACATAATCAATATTAGTCTGCCCTATCTTACTGTCAAATTATTGTGCAGTATTAAAATTTGAATGTAATTCCCATCTGGGGCTTGCACAGCGCCAACTGTAGTTTGGGTATTTCACGTGTGGTCGAGCCTCCATATACTCCTCATAACGGGGTTGTGCGTAAGTCCTACAATCCAAGTATGTTCTCTTTTAGTTGTCATGTTTTACGGACATGTGCTACAGTTAATAAGATTTAACCAGGGTTGGCCGAGCGGTTGAGGCAGCGAACTCATAATTCGCCCCAGGCAGGTTCAACTCCTGCACCCTGGATTGGACGGTGACAAGCAAGCAGCGATCGCCAGTTCATTTGTCATTCACTCTTATTCCCAGATTTTGCCTGGAAACCCCTTCTCAACAGACTCCTCCTCATTTCGGGTCAGATGAAGGTCTGCAAAGCTTTGTATACCGTTTCATCGGTCATCTATAACCATAACCAGCAATTAGTTATGGGTCAGCGATCGCTGATTTCCGGAAACTAGTTACTGGTTACTGATTACCGCTCACTGTTCAAATCGAAACTCAGTTCCTGTTTTGAGTTTGTTAGAGTTGAGTGCAGGGGACATGAGTATAGATGAAGTGTAGGGATTGGGTAAATCTGGAGTCCGAATATAAGGGTCATGGGTAGCTTGTTGGTTGAGAACATCGCGATACAGGATATTCATTAACTCAGCATCTCGCGCAATTTCATGTTCTGGAAATGAATTGCGAAATAAAGACCCTTTACCCAGAATCAAGTCTAACTGACGCCAGATTGACTGGTTGCGATAAAAATTGGGGTCATTTTTGAAAAAAGCCCGTTCAAAGACATCGTTAGTTGATTCGTAGTCAGGTGTTTCAGTTTCGGCGGTAACAACAGCAGGAAAACTTATAGTAGTCAATAACACCAGTAAAGCACCAAAGTACTTAAATTTTGTACTCATCATTCATCGCTCCTCAACATTTGTGCGAAATTTAACTTATGCTTAATTTCAGAACTCCTCAGAGTTCATCCTCTTGGTGTAGCATAATTTTTTACCTGCTGTCATGACTTATCAAGCCGAAACCTTTACCCAGTCAACTATATGGGCTGCTACTACTGATTTGGCAATCCTGCGCCAACAGTTACTCAATTTATTTTGTCAACTGGCATATCAGGAGGGTGACTTTGTTTTAAGTTCGGGGCAACGTAGTTCTTACTACATTAACGGCAAACAAGTTACGTTGCATCCTCAAGGAGCATTGGCAATTGGTCGTATCCTTCTATCGCTTCTACCAACAGACACGCAAGCAGTCGCAGGTTTAACATTGGGAGCCGATCCGATTGTAAGTGCCGTCAGCGTTGTTTCTGCTTGTGAAAACAGACCAATTCCAGCGCTGATAGTTCGCAAAGAAGCAAAAGGACACGGAACAAGAGCGTATATTGAGGGTCCCAATTTACCGGAAGGTGCAAAAGTCGTTGTTTTAGAAGATGTTGTAACCACAGGCAAATCAGCCATGAAAGCCGTTGAACGGCTACAAGCTGTAGGTTACGCGGTTAACCGCGTAATTTCCTTAGTCGATCGCAAACAAGGCGGAGCAGAATTTTATCAATCTGTAGGTTTACAATTTGAAGCCGTGTTCTCAATTGAGGATATTCAACAGACATATAGAGAATTGGTTGGTGGCTAGTCGTTGGTTGTTAGCAGCTCAAAATATTAAGAACCACTAACAACTAATCGCTAATAACTAACCACTAACCACTTCCTTATCCTTTGCCAAAAACTTCTCAAGTTCTGTGAGTGCATCAGCATCAACTTTGGTTTGCATGGGGCAGAACTTGGGACCGCACATCGAACAAAACTCAGCTGTTTTGTAGATGTCAGCAGGTAAGGTCTCGTCATGATATTCTTTAGCTCGATCGGGATCGAGAGATAATTCAAACTGACGGTTCCAGTCAAAATTATAACGAGCATGGGACAATTGGTCGTCCCGATCTCTTGCACCGTGACGGTGTCTGGCAATATCAGCTGCATGGGCTGCTATTTTGTAGGCAATCAAACCGTTGCGTACATCTTCAGCATTGGGTAAGCCCAAGTGTTCTTTGGGTGTAACATAGCACAGCATAGCTGTACCGTACCAGCCAGCCATTGCCGCTCCGATTGCGGAAGTAATGTGATCGTAACCGGGGGCAATATCGGTGACCAACGGTCCCAATACGTAGAAGGGTGCTTCAGAGCACTCTTCCATTTGCTTCTTGACATTGAACTCAATCTGATCCATGGGAACGTGTCCCGGACCTTCAACCATGACTTGTACGTCGTGTTCCCAAGCTTTACGAGTTAATTGCCCTAGAGTTTTCAGTTCTGCTAGTTGTGCTTCATCAGAAGCATCGTGAAGACAACCGGGACGCAGCGAGTCACCCAAGCTAAATGATACGTCGTATTTCTTAAAAATCTCAATGATATCTCGGAAATGGGTGTAAAGAGGGTTTTGCTTGTGATGGTGCAGCATCCACTTTGCCAAAATACCGCCACCGCGAGATACAATACCCGTGATGCGATTTTTTACCAAAGGAAGATACTCTATTAAGATTCCAGCATGAATGGTCATGTAATCCACTCCCTGCTGGGCGTGTTTTTCTATAACGTGAAGAAAGTCGTCTGGTGTCAGGTTCTCCATTCTACCGTAAACGCTTTCTAACGCCTGATACACCGGTACGGTTCCAATTGGCACTGGTGAAACATTGATAATGGCGGTGCGAATTTCGTCCAAATTCCCGCCACCAGTGGATAAATCCATTACGGTATCAGCACCATACTTCACAGACAAATGCAACTTCGATAGTTCTTCCTCAATATTGGAAGAGTTAGGAGAAGCACCAATATTGGCATTAACCTTACATTTGGAAGCAATGCCAATACACATTGGCTCCAAATTTGTATGGTTAACGTTAGCCGGAATAATCATGCGTCCTCGTGCCACTTCGTCTTTAACGAGATCGACGGGAAGATTTTCCCTTTGGGCAACGTAGTGCATCTCTTCAGTAATGACACCCTGACGGGCATAATGCATTTGTGTCACATTGCTATGCCCACGCCGCTTGGCAACCCATTCTGTCCGCATATATTTGATTACCTCTATAAACAGCTTCCCTCCGCCGGTATTACCCGGATTCAGGTTTTAAGGGTGTAATCTCAGCCTTTTCATGCAGGCACCCCCAGCTTGTGTAGAAGATCCTATCACGAGCAGCGAACCTTGACCAGTGATGGTTTTTGTCATTCAAAATTGAAAATTCTTGGTTTATTTCTTGTGAGATATTCCTCTTAGCCTGTTGTGTAGATTGTGCGGGCTGGGATGTCCGCGCCACAAGAATCGAAAATTTAAGTCAGTCAGCAAAAAAAAACACAAATGTGTACAAAAATTAAAATCTCGCCAATTTTTTTTGCAGTCACTCTTTAGCGCATGCAGAAGGCTTTAGCAGTAGATCCATTTAACCTTGTAAATAGGTTCGCGTACAGGCAATGTTCGTGTTTGACGCATGCTGCTGAAAGAATAATTGTTCTTCTGAAAGGCTTGTATAGCTTGTATATTTATAAATTTGTAACATAGGTAAAACTGAAACTAGTGTTCAGGCTACTTCTTGCCCATCCCAATATCTCATGGCAAATAATCCATGCCCAAGTCTCACCGATACATCATATTCAACAAACCCTACGGAGTTCTCTGCCAATTTACTCAAGACACGCCCGATCGCAGTACTCTAAAGGACTATATAAACATTCCTGACGTATATCCCGTGGGGCGTTTGGATTGGGATAGCGAGGGGTTATTATTTTTAACCAGTAACGGGCAATTACAACACCGCCTGAGCGATCCTCGGTTTGGACACAAACGAACTTATTGGGTACAAGTCGAAAGAATTCCTGATGCGACTGCATTGACGCAGCTTGAGAAAGGTGTGGTAATTCAAAACTACCAAACTCGCCCCGCTAAAGTCTTCTTGTTACCTGTGGAACCTGATTTACCAGAACGGAACCCGCCTATTAGATTTCGTAAGAACGTGCCAACTGCTTGGTTGGAAATGACTTTGACAGAGGGCAAAAACCGCCAAGTAAGACGAATGACAGCGGCAGTGGGATTTCCCACTTTGCGGTTGGTTAGGGTGAGTATCGATCTCTTAAAGATACACGGACTGCAACCCGGTCAATGGCGAGATTTGACTTCAGACGAACGAAAAATCTTGTTAAACTCTGTCTCATAAGTTTTGTGCCATAATTCTGCTCAAATTTCCAACCAATTTATTTGTAGAAGTTGTCGGAGATTTTGCAGTATCTCATTGAAGTAAAATATATGGCAACACCATTTAGTTCTATGAAAAAATACCGAACCCCATCAAACCCGCTATCTGCCAGATACCGGGTTTCTTGCTATAGTACAATCTAGTGCAGGCGATCGCATCTGTGTAGCTCTCTAGCTGAATTGCTAGGTGGTTTTGAGCGATAAAAAGCTTGCCGATATAAAAAATTCACAGTTAATATTTGTAAAAATAAGAACCGCTACAAAAATTCACTATATGAACCACAATGTTTTGTAGGACTACTGTAGGCAGGGGCTGACAATTGTGGCACCTTGGATTGTAGCGGTCTGAAGCACCTTGGAACGGGAATGAAGGAACTTCCACAATGCTGATATGCCCTCAGTGTAACTTTGAAAACCCCAATAGCAACAGATTTTGCCAAAATTGTGGCGAGTCGCTGGCTCATCGAGTTTGTCCCGAGTGTAGTGCTGATGTTGCTTTGGATGCACAATACTGCGATAACTGTGGTGCCGAATGCGGAACAATTTTGTGGGCGATTGTTATCAAAGAAAAAACGGGGGATTGGAAACTGGGGACTGTAGGACAACAGGACAAGGAGACAAGGGGACAAGGGGAGATGGAAGATTTTTCCGCTACTCCCCATTCCCCTCTTTCCTCCCCACTCCCCATGCGGTCTTATCTAGATGAACAGCAGCGATATCAAATTTTAGAACCATCACTGATTCTGGAAGATATCCCCTTTGATCGAGAAGTTGGGATGAGAGTTTTAGATTGCCAACCTTACCAAAAAACTCTTCTGGAAGTGATGCTACTGAATGACGAACAGGGAGCGGGAAACTCATCTTTTGGAACTGATGAGATTCCGAACCTTGCGAGACCGTATATTGACTTACAATCGTTGTGCCATTTGGGAATACCACCGATTCACGATACTTGGCAGCGTGATGGTATGCAGGTCGTACTTGTTGAGGATCGATCGCACCGACAGTCCTTACTGGATATCTGGCATGAAGAAACAACAAGCTCGTTGCAGATTGTAAACTTTTTTTACCAAATGACTCAACTTTGGGCAGTGCTGGAAAAAGTTCGCTGCCGTCAAAGTCTTTTAGAATTGTCTAACTTAAGACTGGATGAAGACCAATCACTGGCATTACAGCAATTGTATGTCGAGCCAGTTTATGAAGATATTACAGAAGTGCCATTGGGGGATGAAAAAGCGTCAACAGATGCTGTGAAAGCGCACCCATTCTCAGTGCAAACTCTAGGGAGGATGTGGCAAGCTTTGTTTAGAGAATCTCAACGCACTCAGTTTGGTTCTATCTTGCATTTATTAGGAGATTTGGAACTTGGTAAAGTTCATTCTCTAGAACAGTTACAATCGCGATTAGAAGCGATTTCTTGTGAATTGCAAGGTCTTTCTTCTGGAACAAGTACGGGTGCTTCTCCTGCTCCCGAAGTGCTACAAAATTCTGATTCACGGACTATCTTGCAATTGGAAGAGGAAGAAGATACTGACTCAAAAGTCGATGATATGCCAACAGTTGTTCTACCCATGCAATTAATGAGCTTGGATTATGCGGGGTTGACTGATGTGGGGCGTCAACGCGACCACAACGAAGATTACTTTGGCATTGAAACAGAGATTTATAAGTTAGAGTTGCCAAGTAAGCGTACTTTGCAAGCAAGGGGTTTGTATGTTCTGTGTGATGGAATGGGGGGACACGCAGGCGGTGAGGTGGCGAGTGCGTTAGCAGTCAGTACCTTGCGGCAATACTTTCAAACTCACTGGGCGTCTAACCAACTACCAACAGAAAAAGATATCCTTCAAGCCGTGCGGCTGACAAATCAGGCGATCTACGATGTCAATCAAAAAGACTTCCGTTCTGGTGTTGGGCGGATGGGTACAACCCTAGTGATGGTGCTTGTTTATGATACTCAAGTAGCTGTGGCTCACGTGGGGGATAGCCGTCTGTACCGCGTAACTCGCAAAAGAGGATTGGAACAAATTACCGTGGACCATGAAGTGGGTCAACGGGAAATTGCCAGAGGAGTTGAGCCTAACTTGGCGTATGCTCGCCCTGATGCTTACCAACTCACACAAGCTCTCGGTCCTAGAGATGGTAATTATATTATTCCTGACGTGAAGTTTTTAGAAATAAATGAGGATACCCTGTTTATTCTGGCTTCTGATGGTTTATCTGATAATAATTTACTCACATTGCACTGGCAAACTCACTTACAACCTTTGCTCAGTTCTAGTGCTAATTTAGAACACGGTGTCAAAGCTCTAATCGATCTGGCAAACAATTACAATGGACATGATAATATCACTGCTGTTGTTATCCGGGCAAAGGTGCGACCGAATATGGAGCAACAGTAGTGGATTTCGGATTAGGTATTAGGGAATGAAATATCGCTTATGGTCACACTGACCTTGTTAGAACCACAACAAAAAATACCCCTACAGCAGTGGCACTTTCAGGACGAAACTGTTATCCGGATTGGTCGTTCGGCTGAGAATGATATTGTTTTAAGTGATAGCTTGGTGTCACGACACCATTTGGAACTCAGACAAACGAGTCTTGCTTTTGCTGGCAATTTTGGGGATGGTTCTTGGCAGGTGACGAGTAAAGGCACAAATGGTACTTTTTTAAATGGAGTTTTGGTGACTCAGGCGCAAGTCCCTGATAATTCCTTGTTGCAATTGGCACAGGGGGGTCCCCTTTTGAGATTCCAACTCAGTGGGGATGTACAGCAACATCCTCAAGCTGCATCTTATAGTTGCACCCATGAAGGCAATTCTCCTAACAATTTATTTTGCATCCACTGCGGTCAGCCGCTCAAAGTCCTCCATAGCATTCGCCAATATCAGGTATTGAGAATTTTAGGACAGGGGGGAATGGGGACAACTTATTTGGCTTGGGATTCTACGGGAAACGTTGCCGAGCGATCGCGCTCAGCGCAAGCCGTACCCGGCTTATCGCAGCTGCTTGTCTTGAAGCAGATGAATGCTGATATGGCAAAAATTGCTAAAGCTCAAGAATTATTTGAGAGAGAGGCACGTACTCTCCAATCCCTGAGCCATTCTGGTATTCCTAAATATTATGATTTTTTTGTGGAAGGCGGGAAGAAATATTTGGCGATGGAATTAGTCCACGGGCAGGATTTGGAGAAACTGATCTATAAAAAAGGACCTGTTACACCATCTCAAGCCATTGGCTGGATGATTCAGACTTGTGATATTTTGGACTACATTCACAGCCAAGAACCTCCTCTTATCCACCGAGATATTAAACCTGCGAACCTGATGGTACGCAATTCTAATAATCGTATCGTAGTACTGGATTTTGGAGCTGTTAAGGAAATTGGTACAGCACCCGGTACCCGCATTGGGGCAGAGGGGTATTGTGCCCCCGAACAAGAGAGAGGACAACCCGTAACCCAATCAGATTTGTACGCCATCGGTCCAACGCTGATTTTTCTGCTAACTGGTGAAAGCCCTTTTAAGTTCTACCGCCAAAAGGGGAGAACCTTTCGGTTTGATGTGGGAAGTATTCCCACGATTACACCCAAATTGAGGGAATTTATCGATCGCGTTACCGAGCCTTTACCGCGCGATCGCTATCAAACTGCCAAAGAATTAGCAGCAGCGTTGTATGGGTGTCAATAAGGGTTAGTGGTTAGTTGTTGGTTGTGCAATCCTAACCATTAACCAATATCTACCAACCACTAATCATTCTTACTCTTCATCCCATGCTTCTACAGACAGCAATTCGCTCACTGGATCTTGCATGCTAAAGCCGTAATCCAGCAGTTCTTGTTTCCAATGCTGCCAGTCGTTGCCGAAGAGCAAAGCGATTTTCCAAATGCTATCTGTGGGCTTAATAATTTTAGACTCCACAAGTGAATGCACATTACGTTGCAACTTCACCATTGGGTGAATAACTTGTTGCTTACTACTCATAACCTCAATTAGTTTCAGATTTGGTTTGGTAAATGCTTAATCAAAACTGCTTTCCTTTTTGGAATTATTCCGTCGCGTAGAGTTTCGTACTTTGGCAAAGCAAGTCTTAACCTTTTAACTATATCATAGCTTACCCTAATCAGGTGCGGTTTAAGTCGGTTTTGTACGGTAATTACCACCAACTCGGTTAAATTTGCCTCTACTCCACGATCGGGGATGCCAAGCTAAAAAGAATCAGCCTTCCTCTACTTGCACAGATGTTCCACTGTGGTACGACTTGCAAAACAGTATCTGGTCTTTTCACCATAATTTATGCAGTTTTTTCAAACCTATATATTAAGGGACTGTTTCAGACTTCAAGCGAAGAATTGAGAATTTCGCAACTAAGTTGGGGATAGTGCCTGTGAATCAAACGTTATCTAGAAGGATATCGCAAACATCTGAGATTGGATAGGACTAAAATGAAACTTTATAAAAATTTAATTTTTCTTTGGGGCCAGGGACATTGGGAAGGGGGAATTGGGCATGGGATAACGAATTCGTACCTCTGTTCATCAGTTCTAATGTGAGCATTTCCGGATGATTGTCTACTTAAGAATATTTATCTCAGTACAAAATCCAAATTAAGTAAAAAAATAAGTAGCAACAGCAACATTTGCATCTATCAATGGTAGTAGTATAGAAAGGGCTTCAAATCTTTTATTTTTGTGTTATCTTGCTCGCCATTCACTACAAGGACTGGCAAAGATACTTATTGCTTAAAAAAAGCACAATCAGTTTTTGGGAAATTCCTGAGTTAGGTCAACGACAATATTGCCAAGGTTAACAGAAGAACACAACCTTCACACAAAATGTGAAAAATTCTGACTCGATGTTAGTTTATCTGAGATGGTGGGTACTCTCATAACGGGAGGGTTGCGGTACTTAAGTATTAACCGCCGCATCACATACGGAAAGCATGGCTAGTTCGGGGGAAGAATACGTAATTGTCCGCCAGAAGCAGATTGACCGAAGAAAAAGACTTGTAACGTGGATATCCATCCTATCTTTTGCTGGATCTGGGATAGCTGCAGTTGTTCCTACACTACAACAAGCTTTTCAAAGTCCTAAGTCAGCAAAGATTCATACTGAAGCAACTTCATTACAACATCAAGCGGATGGCTTCGAGTTGGTTTTACAGAGAGAACCAGAAAACCGAGTGGCGCTTGAGGGGTTAGTATTAACACGTATTAAGTTGAAGGATCTTAACGGCGCTATTCAACCTCTTGAGAAACTAGCCAAGCTGTATCCTGAACGGCAAGATTACAAACAATCATTAGAACAGTTAAAGAACCAGATAAAGGACATTAAGCCAACTCAGAAGTAGGTTTATTCCTTGGATTTGAATTAGGTATTGTTATGTCAGTTTGTTATTAGAAAAGGTGCTTATGGAAAAATATAATACTATTATTTTAGGTGCAGGAGTTACTGGATTGGCAGCAGGTATGTCCTCTAAATGTCCTGTATTTGAAGCACTCGAGCAACCTGGAGGTATCTGTGGTTCTTACTATATTAAACCCCAGGATGGTCAGAGACAAAACCATTGCCCAGAAGATGGAAAAGCTTATCGCTTTGAATATGGCGGAGGACATTGGATTTTTGGTGGCGACCCATCTGTATTGAGGTTTATGCGATCGCTTACACCCTTCAAGTCATACAATCGCAGATCTACTGTCTACTTTCCGGATCGAGATATATACGTTCCCTATCCTTTACAAAATCACCTTAGCTATTTAGGTACAAATATTGCATCTCAAGCATTAATAGAAATTGCTTCTAACGTTCAAGGTCATCCTAAAACTTTAGCAGACTGGCTTTATCAGAACTTTGGTAAAACATTGACCGATTTATTTTTTGCACCTTTCCATGAACTTTATACAGCTGGTCTTTGGACTGAAATTACTCCTCAAGACGCTTACAAGTCACCTGTAAGTTTGTCAAGTGTTATTCAAGGAGCTTTTGAAAGCCCAACACCTGTTGGATATAACACAACTTATCTCTATCCTACTGAAGGATTAAATACATTAGTTCAAAAAATAGCTGAATCTTGTGATGTTCGTTATGGTAAGAAAGTTGAACAAATCGATGTAAAAACTAAAGAAGTCATTTTCTCTGGTGGTTTGACAATCCGATATGACAAAATGATATCGACTTTGCCCTTGAATCGCATGATGTTAATGACAGGATTACACGTTGAAGCAGAGCCAGATCCTTACACATCTGTGCTAGTTCTTAATATTGGAGCTACAAAAGGCTGTAAGTGTCCTAATGAACACTGGATATACATTCCCCATAGCAAATCTGGTTTTCATCGTGTAGGATTTTACAGCAACGTAGATGTATCTTTTCTTCCGATCTCTTCTAGAGCTAACCAAGATCGTGTAAGTATTTACGTTGAAAAAGCCTACCGTGGAGGTACAAAACCAACTGAAGTAGAGATAAGAAATTACAGTCAAGCCGTTGTAGAAGAATTGTGTAGTTGGGGTTATATTCAGCAAGTAGAAGTTGTAGATCCTACCTGGATTGATGTGGCTTATACCTGGTCTTGGGCTGGTTCGCGGTGGAAACAACAAGCACTTCAGTCATTAGAAGAACATGATATTTACCTAATTGGTCGATATGGTCGTTGGATCTTTCAAGGAATTGCAGATTCAATCAAAGACGGCTTGTTTATTGGAGCAAGTCTTGCAGAATATTAGCGAGTCAACTTTTCCATACATCTGAATTCCATATTTTTACAAATCTTTGGGAAGAAGACTATACGGAAATAATCGTCGAGTAGTAAAGATTTAGTAATATTATCAATATTACCTAGAAGCACCATCTTCAAATTTAAGATATTTAATAATTATTTATAGATTTTCTCTATAAATAAAAAATTTGTAAATTAAGTGTAATTAGAGTTATTAATTTAACAGTATTTATGATAAGTTATAATCGTGATTCAGTCCCTAATATTGCTCCAGTACCGACAGGAATTCATCGACCATTTTGGTCTGTTATGATTCCCACTTATAATTGTGTCAATTATTTAGTAGAAACCCTCAAAAGTGTTTTGGCACAAGACCCCGGTCTTGACCAAATGCAGATAGAGGTCGTAGATGATTTTTCGACTAAAGACGATCCAGAAGCAGTTGTTAGAGAAATTGGGAAAGGGCGGGTTTCATTCTACCGCCAACTAAAGAATGGTGGAGCAATAGCTAACTTTAATACTTGTATTCAACGGGCAAAGGGTCATTGGATTCACATATTACACGGTGATGATAGTGTTCTACAAGGATTTTACGAACGTTTGCGACAAGGTATTGAGCAGGAACCAAATTTAGGAGCAGCTTTTTGCCGCTACATCATAGTTGACGACAATAGTCATTGGACTGAAATGATTTCTCCAGTAGAAAGAGAAACTCCTGGTATTCTTTCTAATTTTTTAGCCCCAATGGCTGTTGTCAACCGTATCATGACCCCTTCTATTGTAGTAAAGCGTAGCGTTTACGAGGAAATAGGGGCTTTTCATCCAGAATTATTTCATTCCGCCGACTGGGATATGTGGAAACGCATTATCCTAAATTATCCTATATGGTTTGAACCTCAAGTTTCTGCTTGTTACCGTCTGCATTCCTCTTCAGACAGTTCTCGTCTTAAAAAATCCGGTGACAATATTACCGAAGCCTGTAGAGCTATCGAAATTGCTGAAACATATTTACCAGCTCTTGTTGCTACTGAATTATCGAACGCAGCTAGAGAAGCTCATGCTTTTGATGCCCTCGAAAACACAAAAGAAATGTTGGAAAAAGGCAATTTAGAAGTAGTAATTGCTCAGCTTCGTGCTGCTATCAAATGCAGTCACAGTACAAGAATTTTTGAGTCATTAAACCAGATTTTACCTATTTTATTTAGATTGTTATATAATAATCATTTGTTGCCATTTGTAGCATTAGATAAATTTTTATCTGAAGCACAGTTTCTTGCTATTCTTTCACAAGATATTAAAGAGTTTCAGGCCTACCCTAATAATCAACTTACACTAGCTAAGCTTCAACAAGCTCGTCAGAAAATTGCTGAACAGTGGTTAAACTTACCACACGAGTACCTTCAAGACGCATATCGAGGAGAACTAGGTACAGCACATAAAATGCTACTTAGGATTGGTATTCAAAAAGCATCCGAGACCAATATGGAACAGGAGTTTCTAGAGAGTCAAAATCTAGGGAAAAATCAGAATGTCGAGCAAGGCAAGATTATTAAGAATATACTTGTAAAAATGCTCTATTTTCTACCTGCTACTTTTAGTCTCAAATCTGAACTGTCTATTATTCCTCATTGGTTCATTACTGATTACCTTACATTTCTGTTTGGCTCATCTTACTTCTATAAGGACAAAGCCGAAGTCGAAAAGTATCATTTTTACCAACAACAATGGATTCAAGACTTATACGATTGGTTTGACAGAATGACAGATGTTTATATATCTCGAAATGTTGCTAACTCTATTTTAGAAACAGCTAGCTTTGTTCCACCAGAAAATGCAATAAAAGATGTATATATCAAATACAAAAAAGTTTTACAAAAAGTTTTACATCTTAAGGAATGTGAAGTTACACATAAATTCGCCGAACATTTTACCGATAGAAAAAAAATTAAAATAGGTATTTTAGCGGCGACTTTTGCAGATAAACCTAATACGTGGAAAACACTGCCAGTCTATGAGTATCTTAGCCGAGAATTTGAAGTTACTCTGTATGCCTTAAGCAGGGAAGGTAGTTATTTAGAAAGATACTGTGCTAGCTGTGCTAGTGACTTCATAGTTTTGCCAGAAGGTTTAGCCCATCAAGTAGATGTTATACGTAGCGCAGATTTAGATATTCTAGTCATTACTGGAGATTCTTCAGCTATAACAAACTGCATTTATTTATTGTCTTTCCATCAACTTGCTAGAATCCAAGTTGCTACAGCGACTCCTCTATCTGAGATGGCAATTTCTACAATTGACCATCATTTATCATTGAAAGAACCACAGCTACTGGATAAGATTGCTTACTCTAAAGAAATAGCTAGTTTCTTTCAAGAAAAATTACGGGAAAGAGAACTCAGTCTTCTTCGCGATCGCCTGCATCTAAGAGAGATAAATTTCATTATATTTCCTGATTGGTCCCAGCCAGAAGAACTGCTTTGCCAGGAATTTATAGAAATCCTGAGAAATCTATCAACTCATACTCTCAGAACTCAAATGACATTACTTGTAGACACGAGCAATATTGCTGAAGATGAGGCAGAATTGCTTTTTTACAGCGTAGTCATGAATTTAATGATGGATGAAGATATCGCGATTGATGAGGAATTACAAATTTCTTTCATTGGTCACCTTAGTAAATTACAGTGGGAAAGCTTACTTTCTAGCATACAAGAAAGAATTCCATTGGTAACTGAAAACAAAGAAGCTATCATTGCCGTTTGTGCTGAAAGCATTCCTGTCAACAAAGAAAAGTAGCAACCTATCCTAATGCTTCTATCTTTGAGCGACAAAACAGATAAGTACTAATATCAGCAATCCTTAAACTACAGGCAGTATTTTATGACATTAGATAGAGTTTTTGTACCCGCTATCAACCAAGTGCCCGAAGAAGTTAACAGACCGTTTTGGTCTGTTATGATTCCGACATATAACTGTGCTAATTTCTTAGTAGAAACCCTCAAAAGTGTCTTAGCACAAGACCCTGGTTCAGACATAATGCAGATAGAGGTCGTGGATGATTTTTCTACTAAAGACGATCCCGAAGCAGTTGTAAGGGAACTGGGCAAAGGTAGAGTTTCTTTCTTTCGCCAACCAAAAAACGGTGGCCCTATACCTAACTTTAATACCTGTATTCAACGTGCTAAAGGTCATTGGCTGCACATACTACATGGCGATGACATGGTTTTGCCTGGGTTTTACAGTACCTTGCAAAAATCTCTGGAAAAAGAACCGACAGTTGGAGCAGCCTTTTGCCGACACATTTTCGTAGATGAGAATGGTCAGTGGCAATGGTTATCTGCACTAGAAAGGGAAACTCCTGGTATTCTTCCAAATTGGATAGAGAAGATTGCTATCGGACAACGAATTGAAACACCTTCAATTGTTGTAAAACGTCAAGTTTATGAAAAGTTGGGGGGATTTAATCTCGAATTATTTCACACGGCTGATTGGGAAATGTGGAAGCGAATAGCAGTACATTATCCAGTTTGGTTTGAACCTCAACCACTAGCATATTACCGCAGACACTCTGCTTCACATACTTCTCAGTTAATAAAGTCTGGGTCTAATGTTGCCAATGCAAGACGAGCAATTGAAATTACTGAATTGTACTTACCACAAGAGTACGCAACTCAATTATCCAATCGATCTAGAATAAATTATGCCTTTGCAGCTCTTAATACTGCTAAAAGAATGTTAGCTGTAGGTGACATGGATGCTGCGATCGCTCAACTTTGGGAAGGAATAAGTTGTAGTGACGCTCCAGAAGTCATTGATTCTTTGATAGACTTTGTCAAATTAAATGACTCTGAAGAAGTTTTAGGTCATCTCTCTAACTACGCCGCTCAAAAACCAGAAACCTCAACAAGCCAATCTGCACTCACTAAACTTTATCAAGCTTTAGAGGAAGAACCCGTTAGTTTAAGAACTGCAATTCCAACAATTCTTGTTGATGGCGTTGTCTTCCAGATTATAGAAAAAGCAGGAATTGCTCGTGTGTGGACAAGCTTGCTTGAAGAATGGGCAAACAATGAATTTGGCAAACATATCATTTTACTTGATCGAGCGGGAACAGCACCTTCTATTTCCGGTATTCGTTATATTAAAGCGCCAGCATATGGTTACGGTACTACAGACAATGACCGCGAAATGCTACAGCAAGTTTGTGAGCAGGTAGGCGCTGACTTATTTATTTCTACATACTACACAACTCCTCTCTCAACACCATCAGTGTTTTTGGCACATGACATGATTCCGGAACTGATGGGATGGAATTTAAGCCATCCTATGTGGAGAGAGAAGCACTATGGAATTCGGCATGCTTCTGCCTTTATTGCCGTTTCAGAAAATACGGCACGGGATTTATGTAAGGTTTTCCCAAAAGTTTCTTTACAGTCTGTCACAATTGCCAATAATGGAGTTGATCGACAATTATTTTGCCCTGCAATTCAGGAAAATATTCAAAAATTCAAAACAAAGTATGGTATTACCAAACCGTACTTTATATTAGTAGGTCCAGCAGATGGTTATAAGAATAGTCTGTTGTTCTTCAAAGCTTTTTCCCAGCTTGCCAGTCAAAACGGTTTTGAGATTGTATGTACGGGAAGAGGCTCTTTACTAGAATCTGAATTTAGAGCTTACACATCAGGTAGTCTTGTTCATATATTGCAGCTTGACGATCGAGAATTGGCAGCTGCTTATTCAGGTGCAGTAGCACTTGTTTATCCATCAAAATACGAAGGATTTGGTTTGCCTATACTAGAGGCGATGTCTTGTGGTTGTCCGGTGATAACCTGTCCTAACGCTTCGATTCCAGAAGTTACAGGGGAAGCAGCTTTGTATGTGAGTGATTTTAATGTAGAGGAACTAGCTGATGCTCTTTGTGAAATCCAAAAACCCAGTGTTCGTAAATTACTCATTGCTGCTGGTTTGGAACAAGCAAGACAGTTTTCTTGGTCAAAAATGGCGAAGACTGTAAGTTCTGCCTTGATTCATGCTACTTTGTTGCCTTTAAAGCTTAAAGAGAATAATTTCATAATCTTCCCAGATTGGTCACAACCAGAAGAGCTACTGGGAGAAGATTTGCAAACAACACTGAGAGCGATCGCATTTCTTCCTAACAGTCAAAGCATCACTCTGCTTATTGACACTAGTAACATTGCTTATGAAAACGCAGAACTGTTTTTATCTAGTGTCACAATGAATCTTTTAATGGAAGAAGATTTGGATGTGAGCCAAGGTTTAGATATTTCGTTAGTAGAAGAACTAGGTAGTATTCAATGGGAGGCTTTGCTATCTCGCATTCAAGGGAGAATCATTCTAGAACATGAAGATGCTGAGGCGATCGCGGCTGTAAAAGCAGAAAACCTTCTAGCCTTTGACATAAATAGTTTAACTGGCATTAATGAAGATGCCTTGGCAGTCTTATTCTGATAAAGCTTGCTTTCCCCAGACCCTGTAGATGGAGGTAAAGAACTTTCTAGTGGTAAGTATCGCTAACCAAACCTTATTTGACTTCTTACAAAAGTTAACTCAAAAATAAATTTCGGGCTTAAAGCTAAAGTCAGATAAAGTTTACTAGAGAAACTTTTTTATCCATTTTCTTTTAAGTTTAGCCTAAATTGTTATCAGATTTTGTAGCAAAAACATCCTGTTTATTAGCTACATTTCTGATTCATCAATTGGTTCTAGCAAATACAATTTCTAACTAATAGACAAAAAATATCTATGGATTACCAGAACTTTATTAACCAATTACCCGATTTCTATTACAACTGGAAGAAAGATTCAGTTTCTACGAAAACTAATAAATTTCAACACATATTACAGAAGGATCGAGATACAAAAACTACACCCAATCTTATGCAATTACTTAACTTTGCTGTAGATTGTATGGAGCCAGATGAAATTTATTGTGAGGTAGGTTGCTCTACGGGTGAAAATCTTATCGCTGCACTTCTAGACCATCCTAATCAGATGGCATATGCGGTGGATAATTTTTTGCAATACCAAAATAACGAAGAAGTTATTGATACGTTGAATAACAACTTATCCTGTTTTGCTTTAGAGGTACAAACATTAGTTTGCGCTCAAGATACCGAAGAATTTTTCTACGATTTACGAGAAATTGAGACAAACAATAAAATTGGTGTTTACTTTTACAATAGCGATAAGGACTACAGGTCGCAAATATTGAGTCTTCTTCTCATCAGACCGTTCCTTGCAGAGCAAGCAATTATCATTACCAGCAATAGTAATGCCATTTCTGTACAGCAAGCCAATTGGGATTTCATTGCTGCTCATTCTCAATGCAAAATACTATTAGACTTACCCACACATGAGGATAATTACAATACATTTTTGAATGGTATTCAGATTTTAAGTTGGGATACCACAAGAGATTATAACTACGATATTTCAGCTATTAAACAAGGGAATAATCAGGTATTTATCCAAGCTATTATCCAGTGGCAAGAGGAGCTTGATAATAAGAAAAAGGCACTAGACAACTTGCAAAGAGAAGCAGTAGCGTTACAACATTACGGATGCTATGAAGAAGCAGAAAAAAAGTACATGGAATTATTGGAGTGGGATAAGAATCAAGCAAGGATATGGTTAAATTTGGGGACTTTATACTATGCCACAAACCAAGATCGGAAAGCGCTAAATGCATTGCTTAAGTCTGTAGAGCTTGAACCATCAACATCTGTACCTTACTATACTATGGGCCTGGTACTGGAAAAAATTGGTGCCACTTCCCAGGCAATCAAGGCGTATGAGCAAGCGATCGCTTTGGAACCAGAAGCTGTTGACCCCTATAACAACCTAGGGAATATTTTGTTGGCACAAGGTGACCTAGACGAAGCAGAATCAATTTATCGACAAGCCATAGCAGCCAATCCCAAGCATTTTGGTAGTTATCTTAACTTGGGCAATGTTTTGATGGAACGGCAGCAAGTGGATGAAGCTGTGGAAGTGTATGAAAAGGCTCTTAATTTGAAGCCTCGTAATCCTGATGTTCTTTATAATTTGGGAGTTGCCCTAGAAGCTAAAAACGATCCAGCAGAGGCTGCCCTTCACTATGGCTACGCCTACTATCGTCAAGGAAAATATCAAGAAGCCATAGACCAGTATCAGGAGTTTCTCAAAACAAAAACAGGAGACGAAAATTTTTATATTGCTTTAGCTGAATGTTACCAAAACTTGGGTCAAGATGAAGAGGTTTTAAAAACATATAAAGAAGGAATTCAGCTTTACCCCAAATCTCCAGAACTGTATCTTTCTTTGTCATTAGCTTTACAAGAATTTGGACGTACTGAGGAGGCAATTGTAGTTGTAAGTGAAGCATCACAATTGTTACCACACATTACTATTTTACAATTAGAGAAGCAACGAATACTACCAATTCTTTATGATACTGAAGAGGAAGTAAATTTTTACAGACAGCGCTTTGCTCAAGGATTAGAAGAGTTGATTCAGCAAACATCTTTAGATACTCCTGAAGCCAGACAAAATGCTTTAATAGGTGTCGGTAGTAGAACAAATTTTTATCTACAGTATCAGTGTAAAAATGATGTAGAGTTACAAAAACGTTATGGTGAGTTTGTCGAAAAAGTTATGGCTGCTAACTACCCTCACTGGTCTAAACTCTTAGCAATACCATCTTTACACGAAGGAGAAAAAATTCGTGTTGGTTATGCCTCGTATTATTTAAGAAGTCATAATGGTGCTAGGTGGGCACTTGGGTGGATAAAAAATCACAATAGACAAGACTTTGAGATTTACTGTTACCATACAAGCCCAATTGTAGATGCTACAACTCAACAGTTCAAATTATTAGCTGATTTCTTTCATCACATACCAGATGATTTAGAAGCAGTTTGCGAGCGGATTGCAGCTGACAAACTACACATACTTATTTTTCCGGATATTGGTATGGCTCCACTTACAACTCAGATGGCAGGATTGCGACTAGCTCCCGTGCAATGTACAGCTTGGGGTCATGCTATTACCTCTGGATTGCCAACCATTGACTACTTCTTATCTGGGGATTTAATGGAACCAGACAACGCTCAAGAACATTATTCAGAGGAATTAGTTCGCTTACCCAACATCGGTCTTTGCTATCCCAACCCTGTTATTCCTCAACTTAACAAACACCGTTCGGACTTTCAGCTACGGGATGAGGCAATAATCTATTTATCTTGCCAATCTTTGTTTAAGTATTTACCACAATACGATTATGTATTCCCGTCAATCGCTCAAAAATTACCACAAGCGCAGTTTGCCTTTTTGGCTCACAAAAGCCTTCACATAACTGAAAAATTTAGCAAACGCCTACAACGTGCTTTTGCTAAATTTGGCTTAAATAGTAAAGAATATTGTGTGATTGTTCCCCGACAAAGTACGATTGGCTATTTAACCCTCAACTTGCTTTCAGATGTCTATTTAGATACTTTTGGTTGGTCAGGTGGTAATTCCACGTTAGAGGCGATCGCTTGTCATTTGCCAATTGTTACCTGCCCTGGTGAATATATGCGCGGTCTTCATTCTTATGGAATCTTAAAAATGCTGGGCGTAACAGACACAATTACTCAAAATGAAGAAGAGTATATTAATATGGCTGTTAAATTAGGGAGCGATCGGCAATGGAGAGATAGTATTGTTGAGCGAATGGACAAGCACCATTCCAATCTTTACTACGACAAAACTTGCGTGCTCGCACTTGACGATTTCTTTCGCCGTGTTATACAGCAAGGTTGCAATTGATTGTCAAAATTGAATGGCAATGGAAACAAATGTAGAGACGTTGTATGCAACGTCTCTACAAGTGTGAAATCTCCACAAACAATCCTTAACTGAACGGTCTTTACTCAGCTTCTAAATACCTCTGCCACATTTCCTCGTAAGCTTTCTCCATGTGACAAGTAAAGCGTTTCCCATTCCAAAGCGGTGCTGTAAGACGAGACTGCCGCAGTTGCCAAGCAATTTTTTGCCGCAAAGCTGAATCTTTTCCCAAGCGCACACCCCACTCTACGTATTCTTCATTAGTCCACGCAATACCTTCTGCCACACCAGCATTCATCATCATTGTGTAGCTATTACGAGCGGCAAATTGCTGCCCCACTTTCGTTACTAAAGGGACACACATCCATAAAGTTTCTAAAGTGGTAGTAGCTCCATTATAAGGGTAAGTATCTAACACTACATCAGCAATGTACAAATTGGCGCGGTGAACTGCTTCCAAAGCTACGTCTGGCAAAAAGCGCAGGCGTTCCGCATTCACACCTTCTTCTTGTGCTATTTGGATAAAAAAATCTTTTACCGCTTCTTCGTCAGCAAATCCTTTGATTAAAAAGTAGCTGTTTGGCACTTCTTTAAGAATTTGCATTTGCAACCTAACTGTCTTAGGATGCCGCTTGTAATTGCCCTGAGCACTGAGATAAACTACTGCATCATTGGGAATATCTAAGTGTTCCCGACGTAAACTTGGTATACCCACCTCAAAACCATCTACTGCAATGTAAGTTTCGGGCAAGCGCCAGATTTTTTCTGTATAGTAATTTTGAGCCGAATCCGGTAAAACATAGGGATCGGCTATGTAATAATCAATTGCTGGTATTCCTGAAGCATCCCACCCCAACCAAGTGACTTGAATAGGAGCTGGTTTCAGCGCCATAACCTCACAGCTAATGTCTAAAGTAATGCTGTCAAGATCGATCAAAATATCAATTTCATCTTCATAAATTTTCTTAGCGATTTCTCCACTATGTGTTCCTAGTTTGTGTGCTTTATCAACTTGATTGATATACCATTCTTGTAAAGGATGATAAGTATCCTTATAACAAACAAAATAGCCGTAAATTTCAAAGAGATCGCGGTTATGATGCTCAAATAACCACCGTGCTAACCATCCTACTGAATGTCTTTTTAAAAAAGCAGATAAATATCCAATTTTTAACTTTTTTTTACTCTTAGAATGTGTTTTTCTTAAAATTAATTGAGAATTATATTGTTTTCTTAGCTCTCTATTACTGTTTTGCAAACTAGATTGAAACAACTTGGCTACTTCATTTTGAATTAGCCTATTACTTTGGGCTTCGTCTCGCCAGTAGGGAAAGAAAAACGTTGAAGTTAGTAACCGAACCATATGTGGTTTATCCACCAAACTTGGCTGCTCCGCTATTAAGGACAACAGCAATGACTCATGCCTCTGAAACATTAAACTAGCTTCTTCCCAGTATCCACCTGCGTGCATTAAGCCACGCAGCACCATATGATTTGCCAGGACTTTGTCAAGCAAGTTTTCCATTAAGGAATAGTACTGCTTAGCTATCTCTATCCCTTTGGAATGTTCACCAGAATTTTGATAGAAAGCAGCTAAATGTCGCAAAACTTCTGGATTATCAGGAGCTATATCCAGACATAACTTTGCTATTCGTGCCCCTTGTGCAGGTTGCTGCATTGAGTATGCCACTGTAACTGATACCTGTAGCAAAATACGCAGCAGTGGTAGGGGCTCAATATAAGGTAGACAAGCTTGTGCAAATTCTAAAGATGCTGGAAACAGTGGTACAGAGTTCAGAATCTCCTGTAGAACTTGCAATAACAAATCAATATCTAACTCTATAAGAATATCTGCTTTAAGAAGTGGAATTAGTTCTAGAGCATTTAGCTCATCATTGGTTAACGTGTCCAGTTTAATAGCTAGTTGAGCCAAATGTAATAGATTGTTAATGTTTGTAGGCTGAATTTCTCTTATATGTTGCCGCAGTAACCAAGCTGTGGAATAATCTCTGAGTGTTAAGCGTCGTTGTGCCTCCGTTTCTAGCACAGACATTAATTCCACAGTCCACTGCTCTATCTCTGCTGGTTCTTGTTCTACTAATGCCATCAGCCAAGTTGTTTGCGCTTCTGCTTCGTGCCCCTGCAATAGCAATACTAACCCTAAATGCCAATAATGTGACTTAACATCCGGTTCTATAGCAATAGCCTGTTCGTAAAGCCGCGCACCCTGGTAGTAGTCTCCCTGAATGAGGCATTGATAAGCTTGGTTGTGTAAATCAACGCAATTACTAAAAGAAAATTTCAAAGTCATAATGGAAATTTAGGTAGCTTATTTCACTAATAAATAAAAATGGAAAAGTGAGTAGTATCAACTACCCACTTTTTCTTAAAACTTAACTCACAATGAAAGCAAGTGATACCAATTAGACAACCTAACTTCTGTCTATTTAATATCAGACATATTATTAGGACAAGCACCATTAGAAGAACCAGAGCCTATAACTTCGCCATCGTTAATTTTGTTAGCAATGGGTAATTTACCCTCACATAATGTGGCAAGAGTCAGTGGTTCGTTTATGCCAGCGACTAATTGAGTGGATGTGTAAACAACACCAGCATAAGATCTAAGTTTAGCCGCTCTAGCTCTAGCTCTATTGGTAACAAAGTTGCCAACATCACTGGCATTAGCTTCAAACACGTAGTTCTCACTAATCGTTTTGAGTCCGATACCTAATTCAGCAATCACTGTTGTGAATTGGTTATTGTTTTCTAAATAGAATGCTTGTTGAGCTCGGTTAATTGAACCAAGATTCTGTTTGGCTTCTGACTGTCTTGCTTTACTAACTTGATTGAGTAGCGAAGGTAAAGCAATAGCTGCCAATACACCGATAATAATGACTACGACTAGCAGTTCAATCAGAGTAAAACCTTCATCTTTTTTATTGCGGCGGTTCAGGTGATTGAGGAATTTAACTTGTAGTTCTGGCTTAAGCATGGGGGTCTCCTTAATATCTTTTTTTAGCTTCAAGGGTTGGATTTCGGTGTTCTAAAAAGAACTTACCCACCCCACATCCGTTCCATATCACTTTTAGTAAAAAATCTTTCTTGTTAAAAAAAGCATACGGGAAAAGCGGCTCTGGTCAAGGTTTTCGCTCTAGCAGCACATAACCGTGACTTTCCAACTTGGTCAGTAACTTCTGCAGTATCTGAAACGCTTCCTCGATCTTGACTGGCTCTAAAGTCACTGGATGTATGGGCCTAACTTTTGTCCACCTTTTCACTAAAGAGCTCATTGTCTGAGGCTCGTTAAGCAGTGGAACTAGGACAAGTGCTAAGGAACTATCAATACTGACAGGTGCTTGAGCCAATGACAAATGTTCCCTCATTTCAAATACTTTCATGTCTGTGGCGCAAGCTATCAAATCTTCTTTGAACTTCTCTGTCACAAGTTGAGGATGCAAATAAACCCATGCTTCTTCCCAGTCAGATACTGTCCATTCTGTTACTGGAACAAAGGATTCACCTCGATCTGGGTGACCACACCAAAAATCAAGCAATCGATGAATGGGGTGTAAAAGTTCAAAAATCTGTAACTGCTGCTCTACAGAAGCCTCTGGTAAGCTCATTGCCATAACAACAGGTAAATTATCAGGTTCTTTAAACAAATCTATTAAGTTCCACTGTCGCCAGTTCACCATACTGATAAATTCTAGTTCTGCCGCTCTCAAAGCAGTAAACAAATCGGTAATCGTATAACCTTTATCTCCTTGGAATAAGTAATTCATTAAAATACTTTCTTTGCTATCTTCTCCTTCATAGATAGAACTCCAGGTACTAGCTTTAAGGTTAACGTTCTCTTTGAGAGACTTCATAATTTCTTTAACAGCCTCTATCTCTATTTCTTCGGGATTGTCATCCATTAAGCCCATTATTGTGAAAACTTTTTGTGCCTGAAAAAAATTAACTCTTTGTATTGCACTGTGAAGATTGCTGCGAATTATGCCATTGGGTTGCAAAACTTCTTTCATCGCTTGTAAAGCAATGGCAGGATTAGGAAAGAGATAAAGAAGCTCATCACAATTTATATAATCAAATTTGTAATTTAGTTTTGGTAAATCCTCTACTGGTAAAACGTAAAATTCAGCATTGTCATATCCGTGATATGCCAATCGATGCCGCGCTAATTTAATAGATTCTTCCGAAATATCAATCCCAACAATTTTTGCTTCTGGATTGGCTTGTGCCAATACAAGCGATTTATAACCAGTGCCGCATCCTGCATCTAAAATGACTTTTTCTTTACTCTCTATAAATTTTTGATTTCTTAAATAGTAAGATGTAACTAAGTTATGAATGTAGAGTAAATTAGGGTTATCTTTAGGAGATTTATCTATGGGAATTCTTGGATAGGGCGCACTGTCAAATTGCTGTCGAATTTTCTCCACTAATTCAGATGATTGACTTGGCATGGAATGTTTCTCCTAAGCTAGGGTATGGAGGTATATTCCATGAGTGTTCCCAATTTTTTGGATTTCTAACACAAAAACCGCGATCGCTTTTAAAAGCAGAAGGACACAGAGTAGAAGAGAACAGATGAATCCGTGTTGCTTCCCCAAGCCCTCTGTCTACTACGCTTTAGGTATGATTCCCTCACTTCTGCCACCACTGCAGTTTGCTATGCTATACTAAGTCGTAGTCATTATGAGTTTACTTAAAGTATTATGAGCAACCCAACAGTAGAAAACGTAGTCATTATCGGTTCTGGTCCAGCAGGTTACACGGCTGCTATCTATGCTGGACGGGCTAACCTCAAACCTGTTGTCTTTGAAGGTTTCCAAGCTGGGGGATTACCTGGCGGTCAGTTGATGACGACAACTGAAGTTGAAAATTTTCCTGGATTTCCTGAAGGAATTACCGGACCTGAACTGATGGATCGCATGAAAGCTCAAGCGGAACGCTGGGGAGCTGAACTATATACTGAAGATGTTATTGAAGTTGATTTCAGCCAGCGTCCTTTTACAGTCCGCTCTGAAGAACGAGAATTTAAAACCCATAGTGTTATTATCGCCACTGGCGCAACTGCAAAACGCCTGGGACTACCCCTCGAACACGAGTTTTGGAGCCGGGGTATTTCTGCTTGTGCGATCTGCGATGGTGCTACACCTATATTCCACGGTGCAGAATTGGCTGTGGTTGGTGGCGGTGACTCGGCTGCAGAAGAAGCCATTTACCTAACTAAGTACGGCTCTAAAGTGAATTTGCTAGTTCGTTCTGATAAGATGCGGGCTTCTAAAGCCATGCAAGACCGCGTTTTAAGTAACTCCAAAATTGTCGTTCACTGGAACACCGAACCCGTAGATATTTTTGGTAACAAGAACCACATGGAAGGTGTAAAAATTCGCAACACCAAAACGGGTGGAGAAAGCGAACTGCACGTTAAGGGGTTATTCTACGCTATCGGTCACAAGCCCAATACCTCCTTATTTAAGGAACAACTGGAACTCGATGAAGTTGGGTACATTCTCACCAAACCCAATTCTCCAGAAACCAGTGTCGAAGGTGTTTTCGCTGCAGGTGACGTACAAGACCACGAGTACCGTCAAGCTATTACGGCTGCAGGTAGTGGTTGTACAGCAGCAATGCTAGCAGAACGCTGGTTGTCTTCTAACGGATTGATTCAGGAATTCCATCAAAAACCTGAAACTCCAAATAATGAGTTAGAACACCCCGCGAAGAAAACAGAAGCGCAGCAAGAAAGCGAATTTAATATTGACTCAACTCGCCATGAAGGAAGTTATGCTTTACGCAAACTCTTCCATGATAGCGATCGCCTTCTGATTGTCAAATACGTTGCTCCGGGCTGCGGTCCCTGTCACACCCTCAAACCAATACTCAACAAAGTTGTCGATGAATTTGACGGCAAAATTCACTTTGTTGAAATCGATATTGATAAAGACAGAGATATAGCCGAAAATGCAGGTGTCACCGGGACTCCAACAATTCAGTTCTTCAAGAATAAAGAGTTATTGAAAGAACTCAAAGGCGTCAAGCAAAAAAGTGAGTATCGCCAGTTAATTGCTAGCAACTTGTAGTTCTGTGGCTTTCCCATCATCTGACTTTTTTCTTGTCTTGTGGAACGGGCGTCTCGCCCGTTTTTGTCTAACAATAAACGATTCCCCCTAACCCCGCTTTTCAGGGTGATTGAGGGGGAGCGGAAAATGTCGTTAGGCTTTACGTCCTTTCCGCATCACAAAAACTATCCCACCTGCTACTTTATATTAAGTTATTAATTGGACGACTTCTATGACTCTTTCGATGATAACAGAACCCCTTCCTTTAGAACTAAATACTGATGGTGTAGTAAGAGTTGGCAGAACGCGAGTCACCCTAGATACAGTTGTTGCAGCCTTCAATCAAGGATCGACTGCTGAGGAAATTGTGTTGCAGTATCCGTCCTTGCAGCTTGCCGATGTTTATGCTGTCATCAGCTACTACTTACGACATCAACAGGAAGTTGAAACTTACTTACAACAAAGGCAGCAACGTGCAAATGAGATTCGCCAATTGAATGAGGCTCAGTTTGACCCTCAAGGTGTTCGCGATCGCCTGTTATCTCGTCGTCCAAAGCAATCATAAATATCGGGGGTCACCATCTCAAATTAATTTGTGTGTTTGCTCCATTGCATAAAGCTCCCCGATATGTAAAATGGTCACTTGTATTCAGAAGTTATTGCCCCTATTTCCTTCTTTATATAAATGACCGTTACAAAAACTCCTAAATCACGATTTTTTCGCTTTGCTAAAAATCCAACCCTGTCCCAGCAACTCATGTGGATTGGGCTAGGCATTACTCTATTTTTCATCTTTATTGCCATCTTCACCCCTGTATTTCAAAACTTGGGATGGCTTCAAAGTCCCACCTCTACTAGGGGTAACTCCGTTCAGCAGCCACCGTCCCTCGAACATTGGTTTGGGACGAGCCGTCAAGCTTATGATGTATTTTCGCGAACTCTATTCGGCGCTCAAGCCGCTTTGCAAGTTGTCGTACTAGCGACAGCTTTAAGCATGGTCATTGGTGTACCTTTGGGGATGGTCAGTGGTTATGCAGGCGGTCAGTTGGATAAAGCTTTGCTGTTTCTCATGGATAGCATCTACACTCTACCAGGTCTGCTGCTTTCAGTTACCCTGGCATTTGTTGTGGGAACTGGAATACTCAATGCAGCGATCGCTATCAGTATTGCTTACATCCCTCAATATTACCGTGTTGTCCGCAATCATACTGTCAGTGTAAAAACAGAAGTCTTCATTGAAGCAGCACAAGCCATGGGTGCTGACACATGGCAAGTTCTTTCCCGGTATCTATTTTTCAACGTTATTCAAAGCGTACCCGTTCTCTTTACCCTGAATGCTGCTGACGCTATTTTGACATTGGGAGGCTTGGGCTTTTTAGGCTTGGGGTTACCTCCTGGAGCACCAGAATGGGGACAAGATTTAAGAAGAGCATTGGATGCACTACCCACAGGTATTTGGTGGACTGCTCTTTTTCCTGGGTTAGCTATGACATTAATGGTTGTAGGGTTATCGCTGCTGGGAGAAGGTTTAAACGACTTTGTCAATCCCCGTTTGCGAAAACAGATTCGGCAGTAGAGTCGATTTTTGTTAAGCTATCTTGAAAATGGGGATTGTAGAGTTAAGCGTTACAGAAGAGGGATTGCCATTTTTAGTTGTGAGCTATTGCTTCTGGCATTCTTAGCAAATGTGGAAACTCTCTATAGATTTACCACTAACCCAGTTTGCCAATACCAATTTGAAAAAACTATATGGCAGATAGTTGGATGCAATTGAGTCTAGGCAACGCTTTCCCAATCCAAAATCCACTCATCTCAAATTCAAAATGGTATAACCTATTATTTGTTCTATTCTTACTGAGAAATTTGTATGAAAGATAACTTATCTCTAATAGCAGCGACTGCTGGTGGTTTTATGCTTTCTGTTGCCCTTTCTGGCATCTTACATGGTAACCCGGTATTATCATTGCAAAGCCAACCCAATTTTCATTCTCTGACTGTTACCACCTTTCGCCCCGCAACTCGTGAGAAAAATGAGGACACTGAATTTTTTAACGACGGTGGAAATAGTTGATTGAGGGTTTGCTTTGTGCCAATATGCCCGGTAACTGCTTTGTGTAAGGATTTATAAGGTGGAACATTCTCAAGTAATTGGTATTGACTTGGGGGGAACGGCAATCAAACTGGGGCGTTTTGCTACTGATGGTTCTTGTTTGCGATCGCTCACTGTAGCAACGCCTCAACCCGCGACACCACTACCAGTTGTCACAGCTATCGTTAATGCGATCGCTCAAGTCGATCCAGAACAACAAGCAACCGCCATCGGAATTGGAACCCCCGGACCGTCAGATGCAGCCGGACGCATTGCTAAAATCGCTATCAACTTACCAGAGTGGCGCGATGTTCCTTTAGCTGATTGGTTGGAAGCAAAAACAGGTAAGCCAACTATTGTAGAAAACGATGCGAATTGTGCCGGTTTGGGCGAAGCTTGGCTGGGTGCGGGGCGTCGTTTTAAAAATTTTATTCTGCTAACATTAGGTACTGGAGTTGGTGGAGCAATTATCCTGGATGGTCAACTGTTTGCTGGGCATTACGGTGCTGCTGGCGAACTGGGATTAATTACTCTTATCCCAGACGGTCCGGTATGCAACAGTGGAAATCAAGGATCTTTAGAGCAATATGTTTCGGTAACTGCTATTCGCCGCCGCACGGGAAAGGAACCAGAAGAATTAAGTGCTTTAGCAAAAGCGGGAGATCCTGAAGCATTGATATTTTGGCAAGAATATGGTAAGCAACTGGCAGCAGGATTGGCAACCTTGATTTACGTGCTGACACCAGAAGCGGTTGTGATTGGTGGTGGAGTCAGCGCATGTGCCGAATTTTTCCTATCAACAGTCCGTGCTGAAATTGAGCGCCGAGTGGTTCCTGCTTCACGCGTTGGGCTGCATATATTACCAGCAGAGTTAGGTAATGCAGCCGGGATGGTTGGTGCAGCGAAGTTGGCATTTTTGAAATTGGGGATTAGACAATAGTTATTGCTCCCTATCCCACTAACCCTTCATCTCCCATAAATAACCTGTTGTCTTTTGAATATATTCCACCACAATCTCATAGGACTCTGGATTACTGATAGGGTGGATAATAATTGGGATAGTACTGTCTGGGAGCCAAAAAGTTATCCTACCGTTTGGTTCTCTACAAAAAGAACTGATTTTGTCAAGGTTAACCACGTACTCATTTCGTTCGTAAAGGATTTTTACCCAATAACCTCTGTTAAATCCCACTCCCGTTACGTATTCTACATAGTTCAGAATTTTTTGATAATCTTCTAAGTTACTTTGAGGGTTGATAATAACTGGAATGGCGCAATCGGGTAACCAGAACGTAATCCTGCCATTACGTTCGCAGCAAAAAGCAGTCACGTGCTCAAAATTGACTACGTATTCATTTCTCTCATAGTAAATTTTTACCCAGTATGCCACAAAAGTTCCTCATTTAATTTGGCTAATAGCTAATGGTTAATCGCTAATAGAAAACTGACAATTAGCTATTAGCTATTAGCAATTGTTCTTAAAAGACTTCTACAGGTTTTTGTGTATCAAAAGATACGTTTGCTCGTGCTACGGCAGCTTGGATAAAACCTTTGAACAAAGGATGGGGTACACTAGGGCTCGATTGAAACTCCGGATGAAATTGGCAAGCAATAAAGAAGGGGTGTTCGGGTAATTCAATAATCTCTACAAGACGTCCATCAGGCGAAGTTCCACTGATAACATAGCCTGTGTCTACAAACAAATTGCGGTAAGCATTGTTGAATTCGTAGCGGTGTCTGTGACGTTCGTAAATGACTTCTTCTTCATAAAGCTTGTATGCTAGGGAATTTGGCAGTAAACGACAGGGATACAAACCCAAGCGCATTGTTCCGCCCAAATCAATGACATCTTGTTGCTCTGGTAACAAGTTGATGACTGGGTTATCGGTATGGGGATCAAATTCAGCACTATTGGCATCTTTTAATCCGCCAACATCTCTTGCCCATTCAATCACGGAACATTGCATTCCCAAACACAAACCTAAGAAGGGGATTTGGGATTGACGGGCGTATTTTATTGCTGCTATCTTGCCATCCACTCCTCGGACGCCAAAACCACCAGGTACAACTATGCCATCTACACCTTCCAAAAATTTTTCATATCCCTCGGTTTCCAATTTTTCTGAGTTCACCCAACGCAGGTGCAGTTCGCTACTGATAGCTATTGCTGCATGGCGCAGTGCTTCTACTACAGAAAGATAGGCATCGCTTAATTGCACGTACTTACCTACGATCGCAATTTCTATCCGGTGTGTGGGACTGTGCATCTTCTGCACTAATGTCTGCCACTGTAACAAATTCGGTGTCCGTTGCTCCATATTCAGCAACTCTAAAGTTTGCTGCGCCAATCCTTCTTTTTCTAGAATGAGCGGTACTTCATAAATACTTTTGGCATCTTGGGACGTAATCACGCATTCTACAGGGACATCACAAAACTCCGATAATTTGTGTTTTAATGATGCCGGAACTGGGCGATCGCACCGACAAATTAAGATGTCGGGTTGAATCCCAATCGATCTGAGTTCTTTTACCGAGTGCTGCGTAGGCTTGGTTTTCATTTCACCTGCTGAAGCAATCCACGGCATCAGCGTCACGTGCATATACAGTACGTTATGCCGTCCGACATCTTTTCGGAATTGGCGGATTGCTTCTAAAAAGGGCAATGATTCAATATCGCCTACCGTACCTCCTATTTCTGTAATAACCACGTCGGGGTTTGTATCTTTAGCAACTCTGACAATTCGCTCTTTAATTTCATTAGTAATGTGAGGAATCACCTGTACCGTGCCGCCATTATAATCACCGCGACGCTCTTTGTTAATCACAGCTTGGTAAATTGACCCTGTAGTCACGCTGTTCAATCGCGACATTGAAGTATCGGTAAAACGTTCGTAATGTCCCAAATCTAAATCTGTTTCTGCCCCATCTTGAGTCACAAATACCTCACCATGTTGGAAGGGACTCATTGTACCGGGATCGACATTAATATACGGGTCGAGCTTGAGAATTGACACGGAATAATCGCGAGATTTGAGCAACCGTCCCAGACTTGCTGCTACAATTCCTTTACCAATACTAGAAACAACGCCGCCAGTAACAAATACAAACTTAGTCATAGGATTTCAAATGCCTTTGAAGTAGGAAGTATAAAGTATGAAGTATAAAGTATGAAGCATGAATTACAATGTACTTCATTTATAGTTCATTCTTTATCCTCGATCCTTCGTCCTTATTTTTGTAAACTATTATTCTATTTTGACGTGAAATCAGTACTAGCATTAGTCATAATAAGTTCTATAGTTGTTACCTCCAATATAGTTTTGGCTCAAGAGCAATCCCTCAAGATTGTTTATCCACCAGCAAAATACCAAACGAGCGCTCGCAAGGTATTTTTTATTGGTACAGCACCATCTAATGGACAAGTGACGATCAATGGTAAGCCCATCACTCGCAGCAAATCCGGTCATTTTGCTCCAAGTTTCCCCTTAGAATTGGGAGAAAATACTTTTAATATCCGCTATCAGGAGCAAGAAGTCCAAATTAAGGTGACAAGAGTTTCCTCTCAACCGGAACTGTTGCAAGGGCTAGTCTTTGCTAAAGATTCTCTAACTCCTGCAGTAGATACTGCTAAACTTCCAGGGGAACTCATCTGTTTTAGCGCAATAGCTGCCCCAAGTGCTAGTGTTTCTGTCAAGCTGGGAAATCAAACAATTCCTCTGTTACCCCAGCCACAAATGTCGCAACTTCCACCTAACTCGGCTGCTTTAACCGGACAAAATCAACCATCTGTTCAAACTCAAACGGATAAGTATGCGGGTTGTACAACGGTGACAGAATCCGGCAATATGGGACAACCTGAGTTTCAATTGACACGGGATGGTAAGACAATCACTCAACAAAGTTCTGGAAAAATTACCGTCCTCTCACCCGCACAATTGGAAGTTGTTGAGGTAACAGCAGATTCAGGGGTAGCTCGCACCGGACCAAGTTCGGATTATTCGAGGCTGACACCTTTACCCAAAGGAACTCAAGCAACAATCATCGGGAGACAAGGTGAGTGGTTGCGGTTGGATTATGGTGCTTGGATTAACAGCAAAGAAACTCGCGTGCTCAAGGGGGCTGTTCCTCCAAGCACAATTATTCGGAGTTTGGGATATCGCAAACTTTCCGGTATGACGGAAATGGTTTTTCCCCTGCAAGTTCCGGTGCCTGTAAGCGTACAGCAGAGCGATCGCAATTTTACACTCACTCTTCATCATACAACTGCCCAAACTGATATCATCCGTTTGGATGATGACCCTGTCATTTCTCGCTTAGATTGGCAACAACTACCTGCTTTGCCACAGGGAGGACAAGGAGGAGTCCAATATTCTTTTCGCCTCAAATCCGATCGACAGTGGGGTTACAAGCTGAGGTACGAAGGTACAAGTCTGATTTTGGCTTTACGGCATCCTCCCAAAGTCAGAGAGAAAAAACAACAAAAACCGCTAACAGGTATTAAAATTCTGATCGATCCGGGACACGGCGGGAAAGAGTCTGGCGCATCAGGACCGACTGGTTTTTTAGAAAAAGATGTTAACTTGATTGTCTCTAAATTATTGCGCGATGAGTTGGTGAAGCGTGGGGCGACGGTGGTCATGACGCGAGAAGACGATCGCGAAGTCTCTTTAGCAGATCGAGTTGCTGCGATCGACAAAGAAGAGCCAACTGTTGCTTTTTCCGTACATTATAATTCACTACCGGATGAGGGTGATGCTGAAAATACTCAGGGAGTGGGAACTTTTTGGTACCATCCCCAAGCTCACGACTTAGCTATTTTCATGCACAATTATATAGTGAGAGAGTTAGGACGTCCTTCTTATGGCGTGTTCTGGGATAATTTAGCACTGACACGTCCTTTTAGTGCGCCTTCAGTCTTGTTAGAGTTAGGTTTTATGAGTAACCCTAATGAATTTGAGTGGGTAACTGACTCGAGCGAGCAAAAGAAGTTAGCAAAAGTCGTCGCTGATGGAATTGTTGAGTGGTTTGCAACTGATGCTAAAAAATGAGCTAATTCTCGTATCATACAATAAGCGCACTTTATTTAGGCAAAGCTTTTTTCGCTTGAAATAAATTATCTATATAAACTCAAAAACATCTTTTTTCTTTTACAAAAACAAGAAGTTTCCACACTTTTCCTACTTTTATGACTTGCAAGCAAGTATAGTACTTTGGAAATATACCTAAGGTGTTAATACCCGTCAAAATATTCACTATAGTAGGCACAAAGAATCCTTCTAACCTCCAGCACTCAACCTTTCCAATTTTTGGATCTTTCATCCGGTTATGTTTGATAAGGTTAAATTTGAAATCATAAAACTTTTAAGTTCTTGACCGAGAAACTTACTTTTATTACCTTTATTACTTTAAGAATTAAAGCAGTAAAGTTCACAGTTTCTTTAAAAAAGTTTCCGGGTTTCTACTTGAAATTGCAGAAGATAAAAGCTATAGTTGGTTTCGACAATACTTAACAAAAAACACTTAGTATCCTTAAACCCAAAGCAACAGCTAACTAACAGCAGATTAAAATATTAATGTGTTTGAAGTTACAATTTTTTGTGCAGTTGTAAGTGGTTGTACTTGAGGTTTAAAGTGTAACAGTTAAGTAGTCATTGCAGTATAGAAAGGTTTGAAAAATTATGCGACCTCTCTGTGCATTTACCAACATTGTGAGGACATTAAGTGTTATGGACAGCAAAACTGGATTCACTGCTTTTGCGATCGCGGATAACGGTAGTGTAACGATCCCAAGGAGATGGAGTTGCGTGTTTCCAATGCAGTAGCACAAGTTCCTACACAATAAAGTGAGACAAAAATTGCCAGAAGGCAAAAAAGCTTTATTTAAAGTGCAAAATTTTACTCTCTGTCCTCTATATAGCCCGAAGAGTTGGTTGATATTCGGTCAAAGATGTGAAAATCAAAGTTGAAATCATGCCTTTTGACGCATATTAAAGAATTATATTTGATGAATTGAAAGAGAGTTCATGCTATAAGGTCAAAGTGTTTGCATAATAATTTCAATGTCATCTGAAATTTTGCATTGAATTTGATAGGTGGGGAAGTTTTATGGAAGAAACAAAAGGCCATCAAGAAGAAATAGATATTCAAAAGTATTTGCTAGTTATACAGCGTCGCTGGCATATTGTTGCAGGAGTTATGCTTGTTTCAATGGTACTATCGGGACTGGGTATATACTTGCAAAAACCAAAGTACCAAGCCACTGGAATACTTCTTATCCAATCAGATAGAACTTCTTCGCTGACCAAAGCAGGGGAGAAAATAGGACATCTTGAATCACTGATGCGTGAGGGTAACCCATCAGATACCCAAGCTGTAGTTGTAACCTCTGCTCCAATTTTACAACAAGTTATTGACAAATTAGCATTAAAAAATAATGACGGGACTCCGCTACAGCCAGAAGACCTTGAAATTAAGGTAGATCCAGTTGTAGGGACAGATGTTTTGAAGGTTTCCTACACTGCAAAAGCTCCCAATCTAGCAGCAAATGTTGTTAACCTAGTGATGCAAGCTTATGTTAACAATAATATTCAATCGAACCAAGAGCAAGTCCTTGCTGCTGGAGAATTTATTAAAAAGCAATTGCCTTATGCTCGGGCAGATTTAGAACGAGCATCAGAAGCGCTGCGCCAGTTTAAAACTAGCAATAAGATCGTCGAGCTAAAACAGGAGGCAACTTCTGCTATTAGCAATGTTGCCCAGCTCGATGACACAATTAATCAAGCTCAGGCAGAACTTGCTGAAGTGAGCGCCGAACAAGCAAAAGTTTTAAACCAACTCAAATTAGCCGGACAGGATGCAGTGGAAATAACATCCTTGAACCAGATACCGGGCGTACAAGATGTTTTAACTGAATTGCAAAAAGTCCAAACAAAGCTGGCAAATGAAAGAGCACGCTACACTGAGAAACATCCATCTGTTGTTAACTTAGAAAATGAAGAAGTTACCCTGAAGGCTCTACTGAAACAGCGAGTCGGTGAGACTGCTGGCTCCCAACGCGAGATTTCCACCGATAAATTGCAGTTAGGTAAGATCAAGCAGGATATGACCGTTGAGTATGCCAACTTGGAGAAAAAACGGCAAGGTTTGGAAGAGAAAATAAAGTCTTTGTCTGATATCAGAAATGGATACAAACAAAGGCTGACAGTTATGCCGAATTTGGAGAAAAAACACGGAGATCTAGAGCGCAGATTAGATCTGGCTCAGAAGAATTACGAAAACCTGACATTAAGATTGCAGGAAATCCAAGTTGCAGAGAAGCAAACTGTTGGAAATGCTAGAATCATTCAACCAGCTCAACTGCCCCAAAAACCAGCGCTGTCTAAATTGACATTACTTTTACCCGTGGGGGGTATATTGGGCGGGCTACTACTTGGTGTTGCTGCTGCGTTTTTTGTAGACCTAGTAGACAGATCGCTAAAAACAGCTAAGGAAGCTGAAGAATTTTTCAAATACACTGTACTTGGCTTAATACCAACCTTTGAATCTAGCACCAAATCATCAAGCGAATCTAGCACCAAATCATCAAGCGATCGCTTGATGGGCGAAGCGACTTCTCCTCGAGTGATTGTAGCGACTTCTCCTCGAACCGTCGTTCATGAAGCATACCAAATGCTTCAAGCAAACTTAAAGTTTATCAGTCACAAGCGACTTCGCACCATTGTAGTTACCAGTTCTGTTCCGGGAGAGGGCAAATCAGAAGTTTCTGCCAATTTAGCAGCGGTACTCGCTCAGTCAGAAAGAAAAGTTTTACTGATTGATGCAGATATGCGCCTACCATCCCAACATCACATCTGGGGTTTGATTAACTCAGTCGGTTTAAGTAACGTTATTGTTGCTCAGGATGAATTTTCTCAGGCTGTACAAGAAGTGACAAGTCACTTATCTGTCCTGACTGCAGGGGTTCAACCTCCCAATCCTCTAGCTTTAATTGATTCAGAACGCATGACCTCTCTGATTCAAATGTTTTCTGAAACTTATGACTACATCGTAATTGATACCCCTCCTTTAGTAGGGACTGCAGATGCTGCCATTTTAGGAAAAATGGCAGACGGAGTTTTGTTGGTGGTTCGACCTGGTGTTGTTGATTCTAGAAGTGCTACAGCAGCAAAATCTCTTCTAGAACGTTCTGAAGCTAACATTTTAGGAATTGTTGCTAACGCTGTTAAAGTGAAGCACGAGCCTAACAGTTACTTCTATTATGCCGATCCTCGCACCGGACAAAGTGTAACAGAAGCTGAAGTGGAGAGTGAACGATGGGTGTACAAATAAACTCTGTACCAAAGATCGAGATATCTGAAGCTTCAGATCTTGGTCTTTGGCAACAAATAAAAGAAGACTGGATTGCTCATGGAAAAGATTGGACCAAGCCGGGATTTCGAGCAGTAGCAGTTCACCGTTTTGGTGTCTGGAGAATGACAATTAAACCCAAACTTTTACGAGCACCTTTCAGCATTCTTTATGGAATGCTGTATCGTAAAGTTCGGAATCAGTACGGGATTGAGTTGCCTTACACTGTTGAACTTGGTCGTCGCGTCATTGTTGAACATCAGGGAGATATAGTTATTCACGGATACTGCGCTATTGGTGACGACAGTATTATTCGCCAAGGAGTGACTTTGGGGCTTCGTTATCTAGATCGTCCGTTTGAAGCACCCAAGCTAGGTAAACGCGTGAATGTTGGTGCTGGGGCCAAAATCTTTGGCGATGTCTCTATTGGAGATAACGCAAATATTGGTGCTAACGCTGTAGTTCTGTGCGATGTTCCACCTGGAGCAACAGCTGTAGGGATACCTGCAAAAATTCTTGTTAGAGGTTAGTTGTTAGTGATAAGCAAGTAGGTTGGGTGGGTATGACCCACCGATAAATGTTGGTGGTTATAGCCCGTCCTTGCCGTAAAATCCGAAATTTCAAGTCCAAGGTCACACTGAGGTTACAACTTTATGTCAGTTAGCCAAATTCTGGCTTTTTGTACTGATGCAGTTTTGTTGCTCGGTGCATCAAGCGTTGCGCTCGTTTGCCTGTTTTTTCTTCTCGAATGTACTGCTGCTCTATTCCCAACAGCCTCTTTTAACTTTAAAGAGAGTTGGCACAATACCAAAGTAGCTGTCCTAGTACCTGCTCATAACGAAGAACTGACGATCGGAAAAACATTGGAAAAACTCACTCCGGTGTTGAAAAAGCAAGACCGCTTGATTGTCATTGCTGATAACTGTACTGATGCAACGGCCGAAATTGCTCGTGCTGCAGGTGCTACAGTTATTGAACGTCATGACTCTTCTCTCAGGGGAAAAGGATATGCCCTGGATCGCGGTTTGCGGTTTATAGAGTCAGAACCTCCTGATGTTGTCGTGTTGATGGATGCTGACTGTATAGCTCATCTGGGTGCAGTAGAGAAACTGAGTCAGTATGCGATCGCTACAGGACGACCCGTTCAGGGTATTTACTTGATGAAAAGAGATCGAAACTCTACATCTTCAAGAGATTTGGTTTCACAATTTTCTAATGTAGTGAGAAATTTAGTTCGTGCTCGTGGAGGAGCATTCTTAGGAATACCTTGTTTGCTCAATGGTACGGGTATGGCTTTTCCTTGGTCTGTGATTCGCTCGGTCAATTTAGCTAGCGGTCATATTGTTGAAGATATGAAATTAGGGTTGGATTTAACCATAGCCGGACACAAACCCATTTTTTGCTCGGAAGCAATGGTAACAGGGTATTGGCCATCTCAGGTGCAAGCAGCTAAAACTCAACGCACTCGTTGGGAGCACGGTCATCTACAGATGATACAGGCTTATCTTCCCCTTCTTCTAAAAGAGGCTGTGAAACAAGGTCGGTTCGACTTAGTCATGAGCGCTCTCGATTTGTGTATTCCTCCTCTGTCTTTGCTTGCAATCGTCTTGTTAGCAGTGATGACGGGTTCTTTACTAGGTGCGGTATTGGGTGCATCTTGGATTCCATTTGCGATCGCAGCCACTGCTGGATTGTCTTTTTTCAGTGGAATTCTTGTAGCTTGGGCGAAATTTGCCAGTCAAGATGTGCCTTTAGGCCAATTGTTAACGATTCCTTTATATGTACTTTGGAAGATTCCAGTTTATTTCAAGTTTTTAGTCAAACCTCAAGATACCTGGATTCGTACAGAACGAGATGTAACTTAAATAGGAGAAGCTTGAAATGCGGGTTGCCATTGTTGCCGAACATGCTTCTAGTAAATATGGTGGAGAAGCGTTTTTGCCACTGAATTATTTTAGATTGCTGCGAGCACGGAAAATAGAGGCATGGTTGATTGTTCATTCTCGCACGCAAGCTGAACTAGAAGCCCTTTTTCCAGAAGAACGCGATCGCATTCACTTTATATCTGATACTTGGATACACAAAATCCTATGGCGCTGCACGTTGTTGCTACCTAGAAGAGTTGCAGAAATGACGACCGGCTTGCTGAGTTCTCTGTATACCCAAAGTCTTCAGCGTAAACTTGTCCGCCAAATTGTTTACCAAAACAATATAGATGTCGTGCATCAACCAATTCCCGTTGCACCTAAAAACCCCTCGCTGATATTTAACGTTGGCGCACCAGTTGTTATTGGTCCAATGAATGGTGGAATGGAATACCCTCCGGCTTTCCGCTCTCGGGAGAACTTTTTGATTAAACCACTCGTTTCACTAGGACGCCAATTTGCAGATTTTTGCAATTATCTTTTACCTGGTAAAATTAGAGCGCAAATGCTGTTAGTCAGTAACGAACGGACAAGAAAAGCACTCCCCACTGGAGTCGTTGGTAACATTATTGAGCTAACAGAGAACGGTGTGGACTTGTCCGTGTGGGAACCGGCACCACTGGAATTGAAGACACTCAATCCAGCAGGGATTAATTTTCTTTTTGTTGGGCGGCTAGTAGACTGTAAAGCTATAGACTTACTGCTTTTAGCCTTTCAAAAAGTGGTTGCCCAAATCAATGCTAGTTTAGAGATCGTTGGAGATGGCAATCACCGCCAGAAACTAGAAGCTCTGACTCATAGTTTAGGCTTGGCAAATCAAGTTACATTCACTGGTTGGCTGTCTCAAAAGGATTGCGCTAGCAAGCTAAGAGCCGGAGATGCACTCGTTATGCCAAGTTTGATAGAGTGTGGTGGAGCAGTAGTTCTGGAGGCAATGGCGATCGGATTACCCGTAATTGCAACAAAATGGGGTGGTCCTATGGATTACTTGGATGCCACTTGTGGTATTTTAGTTGAGCCTTCTTCAAAGGAAGAGTTTATTACTGGGCTCACCAACGCTATGTTAAAGCTTGCACGGTCACCTGAGTTGCGCTTGCAAATGGGTCGTGCTGGGCAACAGCGTGTTCGCGAGTATTTTGATTGGGAACGTAAAATTGACTGCATTCTTGATATTTATCACCAAACTTGTAAAATATCAAAATTCAATCAAAGAAAACTCAAGTCATTAATCCAGGTGGGTTGAATTTAACATGATGCTGACTTAGGTAGAGGTTGCTAGAGAGCGAGTCTAGCAATGAACATGGGGGAAAACTCGGTTGTTTGAGTCATAAAGCTCGATAGCTCTTCTGCTCATTTGCAGCAACCAAGTTTTTGATATTACTGTACTAATTCTCTACAGGGCCATTGCCGCTCGCTAACTTTATAAGCGATTTTCTGATGTGCTCTTTGGAAGATTCCTGTCTGTCTTTGGTTTGTAATTAAACTTCAAAATGTCTGAGTTCGTAGAGATAACAGCAAGCGATATCGATTGACCGGTGACTGGTGACTGATTGCAGGTCGCTAGTAAAATTCTATAAATAGCTTGATTTGTGCTTTGAATTTGTCTGTCTGCCGATCGTTCCTTTGAAGATAAAAAAGCAGGAGCAACTCATGAACTCTCAAGACCTAGGTTTGACCGTATTACTTAACTACCAAGTTCAAAGTCAGGAAAATTCACAAGTGCTCGTGGTTAGAAAGTTTTTCGATGAGATGAATAAATTTTCTAGTCTATGGCCTGGTAAAATGAGACTTCTAATAGAGCAAGATCCAACAAAAAAAGAGTTGCTAGAAACTGTCACTGTTAACCCAGATGAGTTACCTTACGAGTTACAAATCGTCTCTTATAAAAACCTCAAACCTGCTGTTCTTCTAAAAAAGACATCGATTGTATATAGCGCTGTAGGAGCTAAGCATAACAAAATCAGTCAGTATTGCAAATCGGCTGGTGTTCCCTGTATTTATATCTCTGAATACAGCTTCAAAGCTAGAAAACAAATTGTAAATATAAGCACAAAAAATCCAATTCTCCGTTGGCGAAGAATTTTATGGGAGCAAAATCAAGAAAGAAAACAGGTCAATGGCATAAAGTTGGCTGAGGGTATTCAATGTAATGGCACTCCTACTTATAACGAATACCGTAAAATCAATTCTAATGCCTTTCTGTATTTTGATAATCGAGTTCCTGACCGCTTATTAGCAAAGCGTCAAGAGCTTGAAGAAAGAACTAATGACTTGTGTGAACCCAATCGACCTCTACGGCTTTGTTTTTCCGGTCGTCTCATTAAAATGAAAGGTGCTGACCATCTTATAGATATTGCTCAAGAACTCAAGCAATTAGGGGTTCGGTTTCAAATGTTTATTTTTGGTAATGGCGACCTGAAAGAGAAGATGCTGTCTGAAATTGCAGCAAGCGCTCTGAGTGATTCTGTGAAAATGATGGGGATGGTGAGCTTCAATACACAACTGCTTCCTTTTGTCAAAAAAAATGTAGATTTGTTCGTTTGCTGTCACAGACAAAGCGATCCTTCATGTACTTATCTAGAAACAATGTCATGTGGTGTACCAATTATTGGATATGACAATGAAGCTTTTGCAGGAGTTGTACAACATTCTAAAACGGGATGGTTAATTGAGATGGATAGACCAAAAGCATTAGCTCGAAAAATTGCTATCTTAGACAAAAACAGACAATTGATTAGAGAACAGTCTTTTCAAGCTTTAGAGTTTGCTCAAGAACATACGTTTGAGAAAACATATCAAAGACGGCTGAAACATATAGAAGAAACTTGCTACAATTTTTATGGTTGGCGTCAGCAAAAACGCTTGTTAGTTGAATCATAGATAATACGAAAAGTCAACAGTCTAATTCAATAGGAAACTAAATATTTCCATCGCGACTGTTGACCGATCGCTAAAAATAATTTTTTTGCTATTCCAATTAAACAAATTTAAACCAGTGAAAAAATTTTTAGAAAATGCCGAGATTTTCTTTGCCATATTAGGATTAACTTTTTTCTCAGGTGTATTAGGTATCGGCGCTATGGGTGATGTTCTTCCAAGCGCTGTTGCCACATCTATTAGATATATAGTTTGGGTAGCCTCAACTCTTCTTATTTTTATCTATTGGAAAAAATCTTTGATCGCAGCTAGCCGAGATGTATTACTTTGTCTATTGACAGTTTTATCTTTATTATCATTTGCATGGTCAGAGTTTCCAGATTTTACATTATCTAATGCAAAAGAAATCTTTATGATGACCTCTTTTGGTTTGTACTTAGCTACAAGATTTACCTTAAGAGAGCAGGTGCAACTTATTGCTTTTACTTTATTATTAGGAGCTTTCTTCAGTATATTTTTTGCTATTGTATTTCCTTCCATTGCAATACATGGTTTCGACCACCCAGGAGCATGGAGAGGAGTGTATGGATATAAAAATACACTGGGTAGCATGATGGTTTTAAGCTCACTAGCCTTTTTTTCACTGCCAAAAGATTCTTCAATTTTATATAAATGGTTTGGTTTTAGTTTATCCATAGTTTTGATGTTACTGTCAACATCAAAAACTTCCTTGGTTCTTTCTTTCTTACTTATATTAGTTATGTTATTTTATAAAAATTTTCGTTGGCAGGGAAAAATTAGTGTAATTTTTGTAGACATTGGAGTTCTTGTTCTAGGATGTCTTTCTCTAGTCATTTTTAGTTATTGGGTAGAACTCATTTCTGGCTTGGGCAAAGATCCTACCCTAACCGGACGTACACCTCTATGGGCTACTGCAATATCCCGGTTAATGGAAAGACCGTTTTTTGGATATGGGCGTGATGCCTATTGGGCTCCTAAAAGTAAGTTTGCGGTCGAAGCAGGTAAAGCGATATCAGGATGGATTCCACCCCACGCGCACAATGGATTTCTTGATGTAGCACTTGATATTGGCTTAGTTGGGTTATCCCTTTTTCTAGTAAGTTTTGTTATCGCCTTTGCTCGGGCTTTGAAACGAGCTTACGCCACTAAAGATACAGAAGAACTTTGGCCATTAGCTTTCCTGAGCTTCTTGGCAATGAATAACATGACAGAGAGTTTTTTAATGCGTTTAGCTAATTTATATTGGGTTCTTTACATAGCAATTGCTTTTACCGGACATCAAAAAAGACTGAAAAGAGATTAAAAAAATCATTTTTATAAAAAATCAACATTACCGAAGAGAAAACAGGAAATAACATGAACGAACAACCGTTGGTTAGCATTCTCATTAATAACTATAACTATGCACAATTTTTACGCAAATCAATTGACAGTGCTTTAAATCAAGGATATTCTCTTATAGAAGTTGTTGTAGTTGATGATGGTTCTACAGATAACTCTAAGGACGTTATCAAGAGTTATGAAAATCAGATTGTTTCTGTCTTGAAGCAGAATGGAGGGCAAGCGTCCGCTTTTAATGCAGGTTTTAAAGCTAGTAAAGGAGATATCATCTGTTTTCTTGATGCTGATGACTACTTTCATCTAAATAAAGTCAGTCAAATAGTTGAACTTTTCCAAAAAAATCCTGAATTAGGTTGGATTTTTCACGAACTAGATGATGTGAATGCAAACGGACATTCTTTAGAATTTCGAGCCGATCGAAGCATTCACAAGTTTTCATTGGTTGATTTCCGTAAAAAGATGCTTGAGGGAGGTAACCTACCCTATCTTCCAGCGACTAGCGGGTTATGTTTCAAACGAAACGTACTAGAGCAAATATTACCAATGCCAGAACAAATTTTAATTTCTGCAGATAATTTTTTACGATTAGCAACAATTTCTAAGTCACCCGGTCTGTTATCTCCTGATAAAGTAGCCGTTCATCGTATTCATGGAGCGAATTTATTTGAATTTAGAAAGGATTACGAATACATCAACGCAGCAACGAATATCAAAACATGTTATTACCTAAGAAAGTGTTTTCCTGAAACTAAATCTTACACTAATAGACTTTATGCTCACGCAGTTGGAAGACTTATTGGGAAAACAAATCTAACTAAGGTTTTACAAATACCTGAATTTAAAGAATACATCAAAGATTACTTTTCTTTGGAATTTGGAATTGTGGGAGGTTCTAGAATCTTTTATAACTACTTGAAAAGTATCTTAATAAATTTTAAATTTTTATTAGGTCGTAAAAGTAGTGTTTAAATTTGATTGAGTTTCCTCCAGCCATCCTAAAAAAGGTGTCTTTCAATTAAAAAAAGTTGTTGCCATCTGTGCGAAGACAGCACAACTACGAGCCCAAAAGCAACTAAGGTCAATTTGAATCGATAAAAGACAGTATCGTTTTAGGAGGTATGACTTTGCAATCTATTGGAGTTGTTGTTATCGGGCGCAACGAAGGAGAACGTCTCCATCATTGTTTAAAATCAGCGATGGGCGAAAACCGAACTGTCGTTTACGTTGATTCTGGGTCAACAGATGGTAGCGTGGCACTAGCACAGTCCCTTGATGTTCGTGTAGTGGAACTGGATCTATCTGTTCCCTTTACAGCAGCTCGTGCGAGAAACGCAGGTTTTGAACACTTATTGCAGGTGAAACCAGAGGTAGAATTTGTTCAATTTGTAGATGGAGATTGTCGGATTGTTGAGGGATGGTTGGAAAGCGCCGAACAGATTTTAGTCTCTCAACCAGACGTTGTGGTAGTGTGCGGTCGTCGTCGAGAAGAATTTCCTCACCAATCAATTTACAATCTCCTTTGTGATATTGAATGGAATACTCCCGTAGGTGAAGCTAAAGCTTGTGGGGGTGACGCCATGATGCGAGTCAGTGCATTCAAAATGGTAGGAGGTTACAATCCAGTACTCATAGCAGGAGAAGAACCAGAATTGTGCGTGCGGCTGCGTCAAATAGGTGGTAAAATTTTGCGTATTGATGCAGAAATGACTCTACATGATGCCCAAATTCTACGTTTTGGACAATGGTGGAAGCGTTCAATTCGTAACGGTCATGCTTATGCAGAAGGCGCTTGGCTCCACGGTCGCAGTCCAGAACGGCACTGGGTGAGGGAAAGTCGTAGAATTTGGTTCTGGGGTTTGTTTTTGCCTTTATTGGCGATCGCTGGTGTATTGCCAACCATGGGGCTGAGTGTGATGTTACTTTTAATAGCTTATGCTTTTTTAGTTTACCGCGTGTACCGCTTTACCCGAAAACGGGGCTTTTCAGCATCAGATGCAATTGTTTACGCTCTGTTTTGCGTGTTAGATAAATTCCCACAACTACAAGGTCAAATTAAGTTTCACCTGTCTCGCTTATCCAAGCAGCAGAGCACTATTGTGGAATACAAAATGGCTAATGGCTAATGGCTAATGGCTAATGGCTAATGGCTAATGGCTGATGGTAGTGGTTGTGACTAACTACTAACCCTAACTACTAATAACAACTAATAACAACTAACTCTAAATGGCAACAAAACTCAAATCAGCCGTAATTGGTACGGGGGCAATTTCTAAAGAGCATTTAAAGTTTCTGTCTGAGTGCGATCGCGCTCATCTGGCTGGTGTGTGTGACCTTTCAAATGCTGCTGCTAGATATGCAGCACGACGGTTCGGTGCAGACTCGATCTACACTGACTACCGCCAAATGTTAGATGAGGTGAAGCCTGATGTTGTTCACATTTTGACTCCTCCTAACACCCACAAGCGGATTGCCAAGGATTGTTTGGAAGCTAACGTACACGTCTTTTGTGAGAAACCAATTACACCAACCTATGATGAATTCAAAGAACTTTGGGCATTCTCGCAGTCTCAAAATCGTTGGCTAATTGAAAATCAGAACTACTGCTTCAACGAACAAATCCTTGCCATTAAACAATTAGTTGATGATGGTACTATTGGTGAAGTGCAGGAAGTTGAAGTTCGCGTAGCAGTTGATGTTCGCAGTGGTGGACCGTTTGCAGATGAAAATCTGCCCAATCCCATTCACAAACTTCCCGCAGGCGTTGTTCATGATTTTATTACACACTTGTGCTCCTTAGTGGTGCGCTTTATTCCGGATTTTGACCGCGTCAGTGCGGCTTGGAGCAATCACGGTGGTGGAGATTTATTTAAGTACGATGACTTGGATGCGATCGTGATTGGAGGCTCAAAACACGCTCGGATTCGATTCACCTGTCACGCGTTACCCCAATGTTTCTTTATCACAGTACGTGGTTCAAAAGGTTACGCGGAAACAGATTTATTTCAACCTTACCTTCGCTGTGTTGTACCTCGTGGTGGTAAACTCCTCTCGCCGTTAATAAACCATTTTGTTAATGGATGGGAGTTGATGGGAGCATCAATGACTAACTTCCGCCGCAAGGTGATGCAAAAAACTCCCTATGAAGGTCTGCACCGTCTTTTAGATAAAACTTATACAGCATTAGCCGATGGTGAAACGCCACCAATTACTTTTGAAGACATGGAACGAACAAACCGTTTAGTGCAATTATTACTTCTGGAGGCAAATCAAATATGAAACTCTTGATAACAGGAGCATCAGGTTATCTGGGCAAGTATGTTGTTGCGGAAGCCTTGCGACGGGGACATAAAGTGCGTGCAGTTGTACGACCTGCAAGTTCTGTCAATCGCTTGGCTTGGCACGATCATCCATCAGTAGAACTTGTCCGTCTCGATCTGCGGCGAAAGGATGGTATTGTTGAGGCTCTGCGGGGTGTAGATGCAGTCCTCCATTTGGCAGTCGTTAAAGATGGTGACTTTTACGGGCGATTTGCTGGTACAGTTATCGCTACGGAAAACTTGCTTGATGCAATGATTCAAGCCCAAGTCTTCCGGTTAGTTGACATTAGCACCTTCTCGGTGTATGACTACTCATCTGGTAGAGCAATTACCGAAGAGACTCCCCTTGAGAGCAAACCCCTCGATCGCGACGAGTATGCTCAAGTCAAGCTTCTCCAGGAAGAACTTGTACGTGAGTTTGAGCAAAACTATAAAGCACAAGTGACATACATTCGCCCTGGGATGATTTATGGAAGAGATAACCTCTGGAACACTTGTATCGGAGCTCCTTTGGTTGGGAACCTGTGGTTAAAAGTTGGTGGTAATGCAAAATGTCCCTTAGCATATGTAGAAAATTGTGCAGATGCAATTGTCAGCGCTGTAGAACGCAATGAAGCAATTGGAGAAACTCTCAACATCATTGATGACAATTTGCCTACCCAAAATGTTTATGCCAAGAAACTGGCGCAACACTTAGACTCTTTACCGCGCACAATTTCCATTAGTTGGCCTCTCATGCGCTTCTTAGCATGGATTTTCTGGACGTACAACCAACAGATCCTTAAAGGGCAAGCAAGATTCCCTGGTATATTTATTCCCAGAGTGCTGGATGCTCGGTTTAAGCCGTTCCAATATCCCAATACTCGTGCTAAAAAAGTTTTGCAATGGCAACCCAAATATTCTCTTGATGAAGCAATTGAGCGCAGTTGTAGTGATATGGAACTGTTAGATGTACCTTCTCCCGCACCTTCGTTACAAACTGTGGGGGGCTAGGTCATGCGGATTGCCTATCTAACTGGTGAGTACCCTAGAGCAACGGATACCTTTATCCAACGTGAAGTTGCTGGTTTGAGAGAACTTGGTGTAGAAGTCCATACCTTTTCCATTCGCCGCACGGGGGATGAGCATATGGTAGGACCGGAACAAAAGAGCGAACGCGATCGCACGTTCTACATCCTTCCCCCCAATCCCATTGCCTTACTCCTGGCGCATCTCAGTCTATTTTTAAGTTCCCCAAGTAGATATTTGCGGGCGTTGAAACTAGCATGGGCTACACAACAACCAGGATGGCGCGGGTTAATCTATCAACTGTTCTACTTTCTGGAAGCCGGCATTCTCGCTCAACAAATTAAGACCAAGCGTATAGAACACCTGCACAATCACTTGGCAAGTTCTAGTGGTACTGTAGCAATGATAGCGGCTGAGTTGGGCGGGTTTACTTACAGCTTTACACTTCACGGTCCAAACATCTTTTTTGAACCCTATCACTGGCGACTTGACGAAAAAATCAAACGAGCGCTGTTTGTATGCTGTATCAGCCATTACGCTCGCTCTCAAGGAATGGTGTTTGCACCTATTGACAAATGGAATCGAATGCATATCATTCATTGCGGTATCGATCCAACTTTATTTGATGTTGTGACTCACAACCAATTGGGAAAACGGCTGCTTTTTGTGGGACGATTGGCGGCGGTCAAAGGGTTGCCCGTTCTTCTAGAAAGCCTTGCTGCTTTAAAAGATGTTGAACCGGAGATCGTGCTAACAGTCGTTGGAGATGGACCAGATCGCGCTCAATTGGAAAAAATAACTGACGAACTGGGATTGACAGATCGTGTCGAATATGTTGGTTATAAGTCCCAAGCAGAAGTACGCCAGTATTTGCAACAGACAGATGTGTTTGTGATGTCTAGCTTTGCAGAGGGTATACCTGTTGTCCTGATGGAAGCCATGGCTGCGGGTGTACCGGTTGTAGCAACGCAAATTGCTGGAGTCAGTGAGTTAGTCGAAAATGGTGTTAACGGCTATCTAGTTCCACCAGGGGATGCAATCTCCCTAGGAGAGTGTATCAAAAAATTACTCCATGCTCCTCAACTCCGAGTTACATTTGGCACGGCGGGTAGAGCAAAAGTTGAAAAAGACTTTAACATTATCTATGAAGTTACACGGCTGCATTGTGTCATGAATGCAGCACTACAAGGACGTATCGAGCTTATTCGTCCGAAGCTACCAGAAAAAGAGGTTTCGATTTTAACAACCAAAAAAGAAGCTGCTATCAGCAAAGTGTAACTAAGCCAGTGGGTGCAAACAATCATTACTGGTTTTTCGTTGCAACGCGTGCGTTCGCTACTCTTGCATACAGCAGGTACAGACAGCGCTACTCCAAGTTAAATACAAAGATTTTACTTTTCGTTAGATACTTGTAAATTTTTCTGCCCACCTACTTATAACAATTCATGAGTACCGAAATGCTCTTCTCTATATATGCCCAAGATTTAGTTATTTAGTGATGGTCTTTAGGGATTTCTAAGAAATAAATTATCCTATCCATCTTGTGGGATAGGCGTCCTTCCCTGTCCTATATCGGTAGCAAGTTTCAGGCTCCGCAGTCGCCTCAACAGAGGCTTTGGAGTTCTCCATAGAGATAAGGAAATTAAGCTCCTTTCTCTGGATTTACCGCATAATACTGCTCTTAGTACCACAAGAAATTTTTGGATATTTTTATTTGAAATTCCTTTAAGAAACCCATTTATGATTCAGGCAACATCTACTATGATTCAAGCAACATCTACAAAAGTAAAGCAGCAAAGGCTGCATTGGGTTGATTATGCAAAGGGGATTGGTATATTTTTAGTTGTGGTTGGACATACTCTACGGGGTCTAGTAAAAAGTTCGATTTTGGAAGAGTCCGCATTCATCATGTGGGTCGATCGCTGGATTTATGCTTTTCATATGCCTCTGTTCTTCTTTATCTCTGGGTTGTTTGTAGTGCGATCGCTATCCAAACCTTTCAAAAGTTTTGTCCTTGATAAAATTTCTGTCATTGTTTACCCCTATTTTATATGGTCAATTCTACAAAATATTCTTCAAATCTTGACCTCACGTTATACAAATCAGCCAGTTACATTTACAGATATTTGGAGGATTATCTATCAACCCTATCAGCAATTTTGGTTCCTCTATACTTTATTTATCATTTTGCTAGCCTATGCAATTTTCCATAAGTTAAGAATATCTCCTGTTATTTTTTTAGCTTTTTCTGTCTTTATATACATTTTATATTGCTTGGATATTAGCATTGGTCCTTGGGGTATTTTGTATTTAGTCAGACGCTATGCCATTTACTTTGCTTTAGGGCTTTGCTTTGGTAGCAGTAACTTACTAACAAAAATTAACCAACTTAAGGTTCTTCCTTTACTCTTAACAATAGTAGTTGGATATTTAGCAATCGCGCTAGCAGTTGTGTTCAAATTCGATGAAAATCCTATTGCAATTTTCATCATTGCTACGATCGGTATTGCTGCGTCAACAGCTTTATCTGTTCTCTTACAAAATTTCAATACAATGAATTTTGTAAAACAGTGGGGAATCTTTTCTTTAGAAATTTATGTAGCCCATATTATCGCTGCATCTTCTGCTCGTATTTTTCTTCAGAAAATGTTTCACATTTCAGAACCTATCGTTCATTTACTAATAGGAACATATGTTGGTATTTACGGACCTATCGCCTTCAGTAAAATTTGTTCAAAATTGGGATTTCAATATATGTTTAAGCTCCGTTCTCTAAAAGCTTAACTTTTATTCTCACAACGACTATTACCTTAAAATGTAAATATGAAATCTGTAAAAAAGCGAGCTATCGTTGGAGCAATTTGGACAATTGTTGGTTTTGGAGGCATTCAAGTCCTGCGATTCGGCAATAATTTAATTCTAACTCGCCTCCTTGTACCGGAATTTTTTGGTTTAATGGCATTAGTGAATACCTTAAGAGTAGGTCTTGAATTATTCTCAGACATTGGTATTGCTCAAAGTATAGTCAACAGCCAACGGGGAGATGAACCAGCTTTCCTGAAGACTGCAAAAACACTACAAGCAATTCGCGGTTTGATCATCTGGATTGTTTGCTTGATTCTCACTTTTCCCATTGCAAACTTTTACAACGATCGACGCCTTTTATGGTTAATTCCTCTATCTGTGATTTTCTCAGTTTTTGATGGATTGAGTGCTATTGGTTTGCACAGCCTTCACCGACGAATGGAATTGGGTAAGCTCAACCTTTACGAGCTCGTTTTGCAGTTTTGTTATCTTTCCACTTTGATTACCTTAGTCTGGCTTTACCCTAACATCTGGACTTTAGGTTTTGGAGTAGCGCTGGGAGGATTGTACAAAATGATTAGCAGCTACTGGTTAGTACCAGAATCTCCCACTGATTTTGGCTGGGAACCAGAAGCAGTCAAAGAAATTTTGTCTTTCGGTAAATGGATGTTTATTTCATCAGGGTTGATGTTTGCTGCTGAACAAGCAGATCGCCTAGTTTTGGGTAAGCTACTATCGTTTCAAATGTTAGGTGTTTATACAGTCGCTTACACTCTAGCAACCATACCCCGTGAAATCATCAGACAACTCAGTTATAAAGTCATTTTTCCAGCGATCGCTAACGTACTTGATGGACCAAGGGAGACTTTACGAGCTAAAATACTTCGTCAACGACGGCTGATGTTATTAGGTTTTGCAGTTGTATTAGCTTCACTTGTGACTGTCGGCGATCTGGTGATTGCAGTACTGTATGATGACAGGTACGCTGAAGCCACCTGGATGATGCCAATTTTATGCTGTGGTATCTGGTTTTCCCTGCTATTTTATACCATTAGCCCTGCTCTACTAGCAATTGGAAAACCCCTTTACTCAGCCCAAAGCAACTTTGCTCGGTTTGCAACAATTACGTTCATCCTACCAGTCTTATATTCTCAATATGGTACGCTTGGGGCAATTCTCGTTATTGCATTGAGCGATTTCCCTTTATATATAGTTAACCTTTACGGGCTTTGGCGGGAAAAACTTTCTTGTTTTATCCAAGATATTCAAACCACAGTCTTTTTTATTGGTGTCTTAGCTCTATTTTTAGCAATTCGCAATTATTTAGGTTTCGGGTTACCGATTCAGTCACTTTGGAGTTGAACGAACAGCGATCGAAAGCTAATTTTTAGATGAAAAATAATCAACGATGAGAATCACAAACTAAATTTATAGTAAGTATGCTTATTTATAGAATTTTTCATCTGCAAGTGCTTTGAATAATCTTCAATTTTTGTCCGGATTGAATACACTTGTTACATATATAGCAGTCCTAAATGAAATATAAAAATAAGAGTGAAGACTGCTAATAGCTAATGGCTTTTTGACCATTAGCCCTATCTCCTTACGGAGACGCTTCGCGTTGCGAAGCTATGCCCGCAGGGCTATACGAGTTCGCTAGTCCCCAGAGCGTGGGAAACCCGCCTGCAGCACTGTACTCACATCCTGCTTTCTCTGGGCTTACCATTAGCCATTAGCTATTAGCTATTAGCACTCCAATTTTCTACAAATGATTTAGGATTGCTATCTATGTAGTTTAAAAGGGATAAAAATTAAGTGTTAGCAAGGTAAGGTTGGTTCGATCTTACTTTTATTACTTTCATTACGTTTCCCAAGTAACTCAGGTATACCTTAATCTTTGTAACTAAGGTTGGTAGCTTTGAAAATATATCTTATATTCGTCAGTACTTTTTGGTTCTTGAAAGCCTTGCTGTCAAGTTTTTAGCTTGAAAAATTTCATGCATCTCAGATTAGATTTTGTTTAAAAGCAGCTTCTACCAAAAAAAAGCTCTCAAAAATCAAAGTTTATAAAAAATTATCATAATCTTCATAATAGAACGAAATCATAGCATTTCCTATATACAAAATTTATCAAAAAATACAAAACCTTGACAAATCATCGTAATGTTTTTTACATATATGTTTGATATTATTTTGTTAATGATACAACTTGTAACTCAAAACATTTTCTCTCATTCTTACATTTTTTTTGAGAGTAAATTACAAGACTCTGGAAAGAGTTAATAGTGAATTGTGGAAGGAGAAAAATTTGAAATACCATATAGCTTTAAGTCCCCCATGCGATCTAGAAGGCATGACACGAAATGCCCAATTAGGAATGACTCCCTCTCACGCTATCTGGGAACTCAGTCAGCGTTTGGGAGCAAAAGTTCATCAGCCAGGAGAAGAACAAATTTTACCAATAGATAGAATACTTGCAAAGGTTATAGGTCGTCCAGAACACTGGGCTTTAGCACGCAACTTGTCCTTACAATGTGATGAAGATGATATCATTTATTGTACGGGTGAGGATGTCGGCATTCCTTTAGCAACTCTTTGTGGGCTGAAAAAGAGGCGACCCAAACTTATTGGCTATTTTCACAACATGAATAGACCTCGCGGTCGTCTGGCATTACAAATATTTCAAGTAGCCAATAAAATTGATTTATTTGTTTCTACGGTTCCTTCAGAAATTACTTTTCTCAGCCAATACTTGCAATTACCCAAAAATCGAATTTATGAAGTGAAAGCACAACCGACAGATGCATCTTTCTTTACACCAGGACCTACCTCCCACGAGAAACGCCGCCCGATTATAGGCAGTGGAGGTTTAGAAAAACGGGATTATAGGACTCTTGCAGATGCTACCAAGGATTTAGATGTAGATGTCAAAATTTGCGCTTTCTCAAATAATGCCAAAAAATTAAAGCGATCGTTCCCAAAACTGATTCCAAATAATATGTCATCTCGCTTTTACTCTTGGTATGAATTATTACAATTATACCGTGACTCTGACATAGTTGTTGTTCCTTTGGTTGAGAATACACAAGAAGCCGGACTCAGTACTTTGTTTGAAGCAATGGCTTGTTGCAAACCCGTTGTAATCACTCGCACACCAGGAATAATTAGCAAACTGATTGATGAAGGCATAGTTACTGGTGTTAGTCCCTACGATTCAGAGCAAATGAAACAAGCAATCCAGAATCTCTTGGACAATCCGTACAAAGCGCAAATGCAGGCTCAGAGAGGTTACGAACTAGTCCAAAAGCAGTACAACCAAAAAAATTATGTTGAATATTTAGCTATGGAAATCAGCTCGAGATTTGAGAGCCCGGTAAGAACAGCCATTTTTGTTTAGTTTGTATGTCCAAACAATACTTTTCCCACCTTATCCCACTACAAGAGTGAGAAAATTCATAACGGCTCTCAAACTGCGAGCTATAGCAGTTTTCCTTTACCTCAATTGTACCCAATTTGAGGACAATACCGTGTGCCCCTATCAACGTACCACTGATTTGACCAAAAGAATGGGATACAAGCCCCGTCCTTCTAGGACGGCTTTTCTTGATTCCTGATGTACTGCTTTAGAACTTCAATTGGCGCACCCCCTACAGACACAGCAAAATAACTAGGACTCCATAAGGCATCTTTATTAGGTTTCGGGTATCGAGCTTGTCCATAGCGGCGACTTGAAACACCTTTTAAAGCATTAACTATTTGAGAGATAGATAATTTAGGAGGGTATTCAATAAGTGCGTGAACATGATTATCCTCGCCGCTAAATTCAATTACTTGAAAGTCCATCTTTTTAGCTACTTCTCTAAACGTCTTATCAATTAATTCAAGGCTTTCTTTTGTAAATACAGACCTACGATACTTAGTAACGCAGACCAAGTGAATTTTTAAGTCTGTAACAGAGTGTCTTTCCCTGCGAAACTGGCTTGTCATTCTCTGTAGACCAATGTATAATTATTTTGTAGACCAATTATAGCACTGTCTATGAAAGCCAGGTATCAATTCCGTTTCTACCCAACAGACCAACAGCAACAGAGTTTAGCTCAGTTGTTTGGCTGTGTGCGCGTAGTTTGGAATGATGCGTTGGCTATCTGTAAGCAGTCTGAAAAGTTGCCCAGTAACAACGACTTGCAAAAGTTGGTGATTACGCAAGCTAAAAAGACTGATGAAAGATCGTGGTTGTCTAATGTTTCTAACATTCCATTACAGCAGTCTGTTGCTGATTTAGGTGTTGCCTACAAGAACTTTTTTGATTCACTCAAAGGTAAAAGAAAAGGTACGGCAGTCGCTACAACGCTTGGAACCCCCGCAACGCGCTGCCTCAAAAAAGTAGGTACTCCCAAGTTTAAAAAGAAAACAGGGAGACAATCAGCACGGTTTAGAATTGGTGGATTTTCTATCAAAGGAGATGAAGTGTACTTGGCAAAGATTGGCAATGTTAAGCCAGTTTGGTCAAGACAACTACCCTCCGGGTTCGCAAGTTTCGACTCGACGGAAACCGCCAAGACTCGAACTTGCTCACCATCTGCACCAAGCAGCGTAACAGTCATCAAAGATTGTGCTAATCGTTATTTCCTCAGTTTCGTTGTAGAGATAGCTCCTATTCAAGTCAACGCTAAAAACCAAAGCATTGGCATTGATTTAGGTCTTAAAACTTTTGCGGTCATGAGTAATGGCGAAGTAGCAACTAGCCCAAATTACTTAAAGAAAGACCGTAAAATTCGCCAACTACAACGCCAACTAGCAAGACAACAATCATGGTCTAAACGCCGTGAAGTTACTCGGTTAAAGATTGCTAAACGACACAATCAAATCGCTGATACCCGCAAAGATTTCCTGCATAAGTTATCAACCAAAGTAGTTAGCGAGAACCAAACTATTGTTTTGGAAGATTTAAACGTATCAGGAATGGTTAAAAACCGCAAACTTGCAAGAGCAATCAGCTTGCAGGGATGGCGAGAATTCCGGGTATTGTGCGAGGCTAAATCTGAAAAGCTTAACCGGGAATTCAGGGTGATTAGCAGATGGGAACCTACTAGTCAAACTTGCTCTTGCTGTGGGTATCGTTGGGGCAAAATTGATCTCTCTGTGCGTTCAGTATTGTGTCTAAATTGCGGTACTGAACACGACAGAGATGAGAATGCCTGTAGAAATATAGAAATGGTCGGCATGGGGCATCGGCACGACCTTAAACGGACACAGAGACAGAGTCAGACGACAACGGTCGCATCAGTCGATGAAGTGTCAAGAATCACCGCACCTTTAGGTCGGTGAGTATGTCAAAACTACTCTATATACATTCACTCCCTCCCCCTGCTTATAAGAGCGATCCATTAATCCACATCTTTCTTCACAATCTTAAAATTTTGATTGGATAAAGCTTACAAGGAGCAGTCTCGTAGGTCAACTTGCTAAAGTTGCGCCGAAGATCTAATTGTTTGTAATTTAGCTTGCTCTTTCTCAAAATATTAAGAGAAATCCGGACAATACATAGCTTTGTCTGGCTTCATGGAAGCTTTAGTAAAGATGCACCTAATGGGTAGCCTTGTAAAGGGGAGGGAACTTAATTTCCTAGTTCTCTCCTTTTATACATGGTACTTAAGGGAGATAAATCCGATGTGCATATATGCGTCTCTTTGTAGGATTTCCATATAAGAATCGTTAAGGCTAAAGTCTACCGTTTGATGCTCGTGGGCTTCATTATACCCCTATTTCCAAAAATTAGTAATTTTTAGGGTGATTTGGGAGTCATCCAAACAGTGGAATGGGTTTGCATTGGGTGAGATTTGTGTTGATTGTCCTGAATTTTTCGATAGAGAAATTACATTTTCTAATAGATAAACATAAAAATTTCAATAATAAAACTCTAAATTATAGATTGAATATCATTCATGAAAAAATCTTATAAGTGAGGTTCCGCTAAGCTCAAACATAGTTTGTTGAAAGCTTTTTGACATTTAATTTCAATTTTAGAACATTTATAGCAACCCTCTTGTGCCACTTTAAGAAAAGTCATATAACAAACGAATCTCTAACTTTAGATAGGTGATTCTTGTTTAAGAGAATGGTTAAACCCAAGATTTTTAGTAAAGATTTTTATACTTTAACCATTCTAGATTTTTATCTGAAAAATTGATAAATTCAGGTTAATATTAACTGCGCTACTATGATATGCTGGCTTTGCTAAGTGAGATAGAAACTCCGGTTTTTAGCAAAAATCTTTGTGTAAAAAAGCAAGAAATTAGAAATAATGAATATGTTCAATTGCAAAAAGCAGCAATGCCAACTGAGAAGGCAAACGATCGTGACACTGCTAGCAACTCTGTTCGGTTTTGTCATGACATTTGGTATTCATATTGCACTGACGCAAGCAAAGGAGACAAATTTCCCAAATCGACAGGAAAACAGCAGCCATTTAATAGCCCAAATTTCATCTGACACTGCGTGGCGTGAAACAGCTAACCAAAATATTGAAAAATACCGTAAAGGTGATTTGACAGTTGTAGTCACGGATGCTAGTGGTAATCCCATCCCTAATGCAGATGTACGTGTTGCCATGAAGCGCCACGCCTACAGCTTTGGGAGTGCAACTGACGATGCTTTGCTATTGAACTCGAATAACTCTGATGGCGATCGGTATCGAGATAACGTTTTACAGTTATTTAATGAAGCAGTGAATGAAGATAGTCTTAAGTGGGTTCGATGGGATAACTTGCAATTACGTTCCCAAGCGATAGAAGCAGTTAACTGGTTGAAAAGTAGAAACCTGAAAGTGCGCGGACACAATCTTATTTGGCCTAGTTGGAGAAATTCGCCCCCTGAGTTGGAGAGTGCCTACAATGACACCCTATCGCTACAGGGAAAGACAGCTGCAGATAACTTTTTACGGACTCGTATCATTTCTCATATCACCGAACAGACTAGTGCCTTGAAAGGTCAAATTAACGATTGGGATGTTGTAAACGAGCCTTGTGAGAACACAGATTTTCAGACAATTTTAGGTCAATCTATTCTTGTCGATGCATTTCATGCTGCTCATCAGGCAGATCCAGATGCTGTTCTCTACGTTAACCAAAATTTATATGAGAGAAACAGCAAAGCAGATGAATACGAAAATATCATTCAGTACCTACTTGCCAACGGTGCGCCACTTGAAGGAATTGGTATAGAAGGTCATTTATTCAACGAGCTTCCTATTTCAATACCAGACTTTCTCAGTACCCTCGATCGCTTTGCTAAATTCAACCTTCCCATTAAAATTACTGAGTTTGATGTGCTGACACCTGACAAACAATTACAAGCTGAGGTAACGCGTGACTTTATGACGGCTGTTTTCAGCCATCCAGCTACAAAAGGCTTTATCATGTGGGGTTTTTGGGACGGCAAACATTGGCTTAGCAATGCGCCCATCTACAATGCCGATTGGAGCTTAAAGCCCAGCGGACAGGTTTACCTTGATTTAGTCTTCAATCAGTGGTGGACGAATACAACAGGTAAAACAGATACTAATGGGGAATTCAAGGTCAGAGGATTCCTAGGCGACTATGAAGTCACAGCCAGCAAAAACCTTACCAGTCAAACAGTATCCACAACTCTTTCACCTGATGGTAGAAGATTGACAATCAGTGGTATAACGTCCTAGACGCCAGACTCCCGACTTCCTTCAAGAAGTTGGGAGTTTACAACCCCTCCATGCAAAATCGGCATAGTCAATAAACCCCATGCCAAACCTGTTATCAACCCAAAAGGAGTCACAACATAATTGTGAAAGCTCCACAAACCCAAAACCTGAGCAGCCAGTTCCAAGGGATAAGCCATCATCAAAACACTAGCAACCGCAACACCACTCCAACCGTACTGACTCAACCAGTAAAAACCTTTACCACCTGTTATCCCAAACAGCAAGCGAGTCACCAGCAAACCCGTTACAGTTCCGTAACAACGCATACAAACCGCCATAATGTGAGGTGATGCCAAAACCACTCCCATATCGGGTTGAGGACACACATGACGGCCCATCAAATAAATAATATCCGCAACAATAGGTAATAAAGGTAACCCAGACCCTGCCAAAAAAGGAGCAACCAGAGGTCCAACCACCATCCCAGATAGTAGGAAATCCGCAATAAAACTAACCCAACGAATTTGTACTCCTTGACGAGAAGTCACGCCTACCATTCTCTCTTCCTCTTCTTCTTTCCACTGCGTACTCTGTGGCTCATGAATAAACAATCAAGTGGTGGGCATTGCCCACCCAACTTAACTTAACCTAACTTAATAGTATAAGGACTGGTCAACTTATCCAATTGCTGCACCAAGAGACTTAGGAACAAGCCCACATCCGTCACCACACCAACAGACTCTATGGAACCGCGATCGCTCAACTTCGTCACTACCGCTGGATTGATATCAACACAAACCATCTTTACCCCGGAAGGAGTCATATTTCCCACGCCAATCGAATGCAGCATCGATGACAGCATCAAAATCATATCCGCACCTTTGAGCAACCTAGCGTACTCAGTTTGCGCTTTAATCAAATCCATTTCCGTATCTGGCAAAGGACCGTCATCCCGGATCGATCCAGCAAGACAAAACGGTACGCCATTGCGTACACACTCATACATTACGCCACTAGGAATTACCCCAGCCTCAACTGCCTTAGCAATACTACCATAGCGACGAATCGTGTTAATCACCTTTAAATGATGTCGATGTCCTCCACGGACAGCAACACCTCGCTTCATATCCACACCTAGGGAAGTCCCCATCATCGCTTGCTCGATGTCATGAACTGCGATCGCATTTCCACCCAGCAACGCCTGAACATATCCTTCTCTAATCAGCTGCGACAGGTGTTCGCCACCCCCAGTATGTATTACCACAGGTCCAGCCGTTACAGCAACTTTACCGCCAGCATCGCGGATTTTCCGTAATTCCCAAGCCACTTGCTCAACAACCAGTTCCACGCGCCGCTCGCTAGAAACCCCAGCCGACATAAAGCTAAATTCCTGAGCATTCCGTTGTTCGCGAGATTCTGTTTTCCGGATAGTACGGATACCTTGTACGTCAACAACAACGCGTTCCCCAACTTCCAAGTCACGTAAAATTTTACATTGTGCTAACAAGCCATTGGGAGTTTGAGAAATTGCGATCGCACCATCCATGCGCTGGTTGTGTACCTTTACCCACTCACCATCAATCCGCACTTCAGTCGGATAAATTGTGGTGACATAAAAATCATCAGGTGCAACTCCAGGTAGAGTCACGGGTTCGAGCTTAGCATCCCGCTCATCCTGCGGTAAATCGACCGCACCCAAATCAATCAGAAGAGAGAGAATAGTTTCCATCACTTCATGAGAAGGTGCTGACACTCTCACCTCCGCCGCTGAAGTACTTTGCCGTTGTTCTCCCAATGAAAAATTCAGGACTTGGAAACTACCACCGTTATCGACAATTAAATCCAAAGCACGGTTAATCAAACCAGAGTCCAGCAAATGCCCTTCAATGCGGAAGATGCGACTTTCAACCAATACGTTGGCATGAACTTCTTCCCGTACTGGTTCGGTGACTCGCAGTGTCAAGCACTTAGCCGCACCCCCAGCTTTCAAGAATTCAGACAGTGGAGTTTCAATGACTTGAAACCCGACTTGTGCCAGACGTGCTTTTAAAGCATCAGAAGCTTTATTCATGACAACAATGTGGTCAACATTCACCGCATTGCAAGAGAAGTTAACCGCATCTGCTTCTGCAATAGCAATGCGCTTATCTTTGTGAACCCGCATTTCGATCAAACGATTGGAGTAGGAATCAAAAGCGGGAGGGTAGTATAGCAGATAGCCATTACTTAAAGGACAGAAGCAAGTATCTAGATGGTAAAATCGCTCATCAATCAAGCGCAAAGACAGCACCTCAATATCCAGCCATTTTGCCAGGTAGGGGTGAGAATCTAACTCTGTTCGGAAACCATATCCAGCCCACAGCCAGCGTCCTTCCCGATCCAGAAGTGCGTCTCCCGCACCCTCAAATGGTAAATCTTTAGGCAGTTCGTAAACAGTGTAGCCGTTGTCTTCAAACCACTGCTTGAAGTAAGGTTCCTCCCCCTGACGCTCTTTGTGTAAAAAACGACTCAGGACAACGTTTTTCCCTAACAACAAGCCAGCGTTAGCTGTAAACACCATATCTGGCCAACCTTTCTGAGGTGGCACCAAGTCTACAATTGCATATTCTTTAAGGATATGATGCAGTTTCTCCCACTGTTCTACAGCACGTTCTTGAGATGACTTGTGAATGTTCCCTTCCATCCAAGGGTTAATAACGTAGTCCACATCATAGTGGTCGGGGGAGCACATCAAAAAGCGAATCCGGGAATCCATAAAAGTTTACAGTTGGGGTTAGATGCTAAACCTTTTTTGCCTTTTTTTTCAATACAGATTTTTGTTTGAGCTTTTTTCTGTAGAATTTACTACATTTCTGTAAAAATTTCTACTGATTAAGTTAATAAAGGCACAAAGGTCATGCTATATTCTAGCCCTAGTGTGCAAGGTATCAAACAGGAGAGATAACGAAGTTGCCCTCATCCCCAACCCTTCTTCCTTAGGGAGAAGGGAGTTGGACTTAAAGCTTTGGAATTATGCTGTAATTCGGCAATACCGCTTGCTTAGTTTGTTTCTCCTCTGTATATTCGCTTAGAGTTTACCGTTACGAGTATTGTTAATTTTTGCTAAGCTCCTTTTCCTTTTTACAGGTTCTCCTTGAGAACGAGAAAATACTAACCATAAGAATAAATCATTCCATCCATGTATATACAGCATATCTACTCAACAAAAGTACTCAATCTTTAGCCACCCATGTATATACACGTTGGTGTACATATTTTTAGATCGCATCCTCATTGCGAGCAATGATTTCAATAATTTCACTCCGGGTCAGTTGATTTTTAGCTGCGATCGCAGCCAAGTTTTCCCAAGCTGTATCTGTCAGTCGGATAGATCTCAGACGCTTGGGTTCGGAATAGTCTCGCTCAAATTTCCCAGAATCCTTACGGTTACGTCTTTGAGATTTTTGCTTCGTTCCTGAAAATGGATCTGATGGTGAAGGCTGTGGAGTTTGTTTGGCTGCAAACAAGCCAACCAAGTTGTCGATCAGGCGATCGCGTTCCATAGGTAGAATGTCTTTACCATGGAATACTTCCTGAACCAACATGAAATGAACCAACGCCCCCAAAAAAATTCGTGCAGATGCTTCTGGATCGGGTAGATTGAGAGGACTGCAAGCCAGAAATTGAGTGAGGTCTTGTAAAGCTGGTTTTTCCATGTTACGAACAAAAGCTCGTGCTAATTCCGGAAAGCGTCCCGATTCACCAGCTACCAAGCGCATTAATCCCATAACCCGTTCATCGCCTGTTGCTTTATCCATAAGGGAAACTGCTACTAAGCGCAGAATATCAGACACTTCACCCTCCGCTGAGAGGGCTTTTTGAGGATTAAAAGCAGCTTGATACTGCTTGAGGATCAATTCTTGTATGAGGGCAGTAAATAATCCTTCCTTATCCTGAAAATAATTATAAACAGTTGCCTTAGATACACCCGCTGCTGCTGTGACCCGATCCATTGTTGTAGCAGCATATCCATGTGTTAAGAACTCTTGTATTGCTCCTGAGAGAATGGCTTCAACCTTCTCTTCGGAAAGCTTGCGCTCTGGAGTCTGGTCTTCTGTTTCTTTCATTTTAAATAAGGCTACATTATATAGTGTTTTCTTTGAATTGTCAGAAAATAAGTCTGACAAACAGGTTTTCTACTAAATAGCGAGTTTTTCTATCCTACAGCTTTTCAATAACTATATTTTATGTATGCGCTCTCCCCTTGACATCCATATACTGTACAGTTTAGTTTATAAATAAGCAAGAAAACTAAACAGTTTAGTTAATGTCATAACTGACGAGGCAAATCACCTATGGTGAGTGATGCAACAAAGACAACATCTAACAGTTCTGTATCTTTCAAACAAAAGCGCCACCCCGTGTTCGTCTTAGGAATTGCCACAACTCTCGTTATTAGTGGAGTCACAATCTACCAACTTCAGCAGTTTCAGGCGAAAGAATCGAGTCAGCCTCAAGTACCTCAAGCGATCGCACCTAAAGTCACAAAGGTTGTTGCTTTAGGAAAGCTAGAACCACAGGGAGAAGTCATTAAAGTTTCAGCACCCACATCCTCTCAAGAAAATCGAGTCGAGCAACTCTTGGTAAAGGAGGGACAAGAAGTCAAAGCAGGACAAGCGATCGCCATTCTTGATAGCAAAGATAGACTTCAAGCCAGTTTAGTCAAGGCGCAAGAACAGGTAAAAATCAAGCAAGCAAACCTTGCTCAGGTTAAAGCGGGTGCAAAACGCGGTGAGATTGACGCCCAAAGAGCTCAAATTGACAGATTAAAAGCCCAGTGGGAGGGAGATCAAATCGCTCAAGAAGAAACCATAGCTAGAATTAAAGCGCAATGGGAAGGAGATAAAACAGCGCAACAAGCAACCATTGGAAAACTAGAAGCAGAATTGAATAATGCTCGCTCTGAATACAAACGTTACGAGCAGCTTGCAATAGAAGGTGCGATTTCTAAATCTTCTTTTGACAGCAAACGTTTGAGTTTAGATACAGCAACACAGCAGCTTAACGAAGCCAAAGCAGTCCTAAACCGTATCGATAGCACGAGTCGCAGACAACTGAGCGAAGCCCAAGCTGTTCTTTCCCGCATCAATACCACCGGTAAGCGACAAGTTAATGAAGCTCAAGCCACATTGCAAAAGATAGCCGAAGTCCGCCCGGTGGATATAGAATTGGCTATAGCAGAAGTCAACGACGCTATAGCAGAAGTCAATCAGGCTAAGAAAAATTTAGAACAAGCTTACGTGCGATCGCCACAAAACGGTCAAATTTTAGATATACACACGCGTGCGGGCGAAGTCGTATCGCAAGATGGCATTGTTGAAATTGGACAAACAAGCCAAATGTACGTTGTTGCAGAAGTCTATCAAAGTGATATTAATAAAGTGCGTCTGGGACAGCAAGTGAGAGTCACGAGTGATTCTTTCTCAAAAGAATTGCAAGGAAAAGTTGATTTAATAGGCTTGCAAGTGAAGCGCCAAAGCGTTGTCAACACAGATCCCAGCAGCAATATTGACGCCAGAGTTGTGGAAGTCCATATACGACTCGATAATGCTTCCAGTACAAAAGCAGCAAAGTTAACTAACTTACAAGTCAAGGCGGTGATTGAGATTTGATCGGATTTATCCAACAATTACAACGACGAACTCCTTTAGGATGGCTGCAACTGAGTCGCGAAAAAAGCCGTTTGCTTGTAGCATTATCAGGGATAGCCTTTGCTGATGTTCTCATGTTTATGCAGCTGGGTTTTCAAAGCGCTTTGTATGACAGTAATACACGCCTCAACCGAGTTTTGGATGCAGATATTGTTTTAATCAGCCCTAAAGCTCGTAATATGCAAAATTTATCCACATTTTCCCGACGGCGATTGTATCAAGCATCTTCTCTTTCAGGAGTGAAAGCAGCAGAAGCAATGTACGTTAACGTCATTACGTGGAAAAATCCTCAAACTCGCAGCGAAACAGCCATTCAAGTTATGGGTATTAATCCCGACCGTTCGGCTTTCCAGCTAGCAGAAGTCAACCAACAGTTAGATAAGATAAAACTGACAGATAACTTTTTATTTGACCGAGATTCTAAAGGAAAGTATCAGGAAGTTATTGCTCAAATTGAACAAGGAAAAACAGCAACAACTGAAATAGAAAATCGAACCATTACGCTTGCTGGGTTATTCAAACTGGGAACTTCCTTTGGGGCTGATGGTAACTTAATTACCAGCGACCAAAACTTTTTACGGCTATTTCCCAAGCGAGAAGCAGCAAGTATTAATCTAGGTTTAATCTACCTTGAATCTGGCTATAATGCAGAACAGGTAGCTGTAGCGCTACAAAATTACTTACCGGATGATGTCAAAGCTTTAACCCACGAGCAATTTATTCAATTTGAGCAAAACTTTTGGCAATCAGAAAGCCCTATTGGTTTTATCTTTGGGGTGGGAGTCTCAATGGGATTCATGGTTGGGATCATCATCGTATATCAAGTCCTTTCCACAGATGTCAATGCCCATCTTAAAGAATACGCTACCTTCAAAGCAATGGGATATCAAAATCTCTATTTACTTGGAGTCATATTTGAAGAAGTTATTATCTTAGCATTTCTAGGCTTTATTCCTGGGGCTATAGTACCCCTCGGTCTTTACTCTTTAACCAGAAATGCAACCAACCTACCCATTTACATGACTCTCTCACGAGCTGTATTCGTCCTTATCCTCACCATCATTATGTGTCTCATATCGGGTGCGATCGCTACTCGAAAACTGCAATCAGCCGATCCTGCGGATATGTTTTAGCTAATGGCTAATGGCTAATGGCTAATGGCTAATGGTGAGACCAGCCCTGTAGGCGGGTTTCCCGCCGTAGGGGACTGGCGAACCCGAAGGGCTAATGGCTAATGGCTAATGGCTAATGGCTAATGGTGAGACCACCCCTGTAGGCGGGTTTCCCGCCGTAGGGGACTGGCGAACCCGAAGGGCTAATGGCTAATGGCTAATGGCTACTAACAACTAATAACTAATATGAACCCTGTCATCTCTATCAAAAATCTCAACCATTATTTTGGTCGCGGTCAACTTCGCAAACAAGTCTTATTTGATATCAACTTAGAAATTAACCCTGGTGAAATTGTTATTATGACAGGTCCTTCTGGATCTGGAAAAACAACTCTTCTGACTCTTGTTGGAGGACTGCGTTCCGCTCAGGTTGGTAGCATGCGTGTTTTAGATCGAGAATTATGCGGTGCAAGTGCGAGAGAATTGACATTAGCAAGGCGCAATAACGGTTATATTTTTCAGGCACACAATCTCCACGGCAGTCTTACGGCATTGCAGAATGTTAAAATGGGTTTGGAACTGCATCAGGGCATAACTTCCGAACAAATGGTTGCTCGTGCGATCGCAATGCTAGAACAGGTGGGATTGGGTCAGCGAATCAATTACTATCCCGATGATCTTTCCGGAGGGCAAAAACAAAGAGTTGCGATTGCACGCGCCCTAGTCGCAGAACCTAAAATTGTTCTAGCTGACGAACCAACAGCCGCTCTCGATAAAAAATCCGGTCGCGATGTTGTAGAACTCATGCAACATCTTGCTAAGGAAAAGAATTGCACCATTTTGTTAGTTACTCACGACAATCGTATTCTTGATATAGCCGATCGCACTGTCTATATGGAAGACGGTCGTTTAGCTAATAAAGAATTAATGAGCAGCAATATTCAGTAAATCGAAAAATTTTTCTCGCGAGGGCGATTGCATCCGTCAACTATGCAAAAGATTCAATTGATTATCAAAATTCAGAATGTTATATTGACAATTAGCGATTATTCTTAGGTATAGGATTAGCTTTCCCACAGAAAATCGCTCGCGTAGAAACAACCAAGATAGAGTAGCATTCCTCTTCCTTTATCTGCCGCTATTCTGTAGTATTCTGTTATTAACTTCAATACTTCCCAAAAATATTCCCATTCATCATTTTCCCAAATAACTGCGTATGCGTTAGGGTTGAATATACAAGCTTCTTTATATCTTTCTCTAAAATCTGATAGTGAAATTTTAAGCAAGGCTTTAGAAATTGTATGAGTTTCGTCAGAATTTAGGTATTTTACAGGGCCATAATCCTTAAAATCGCCTTTGGTTCCATCAATAGGCGTTTTGCCCATAACTGCATTGATTAATAGACGGTTTTTTTCTTCCTTTATGGCAACAATAAAGGGAAATTTACTCTCTTCCCACAAGGATATGTCTTCAGTCAGCAAATAGTGAATCGCATGCCAATATACATCAATATCTAGTCTACCAATTCTCCATTCCTCCTCATCTAGAAGAACATCCCAGTTTTCATGAACGTAAATCTTTTTGGATTCCAAATATTTAGGCAGAGTTAGCAATGCATCTGTTTCTAAAGCTTTTTTAGCATGAAGATACAGATCGAGCAAATACAGATCTTTAGTCACTAAGTTTAAGAGAGGTGAAGATATTTGTTTAAAGTTTCCTTCTATACCCATATGCTGCTTTATTGCCTGACTGTAAGATGAGCATGCCAAAGAGTACCAATTGCCTTCAGAATAGAAGTCTGAGGCTATACAAACAAAGTCCCTTCGGGTATCTTAGGAGCGGAGACGCTATGTGCAAGGCACACGCTCTCGTCGCTATCGCGACACGCTTCGCGATGCTAAGCTATGCCCGTAAGGGCTATACGCGATGCCGCAGGCTATGCCCGCAGGGCTATACCCCAGTTCCCACGGTGCAGGAAACTCGCCTGCTTTCCCTGGACGCACCGCCTAAGCGGACTTCTTATTAAGTTCACGTAGGTGGACTTAGCTTGTATAGCGGCGATTTCAATCGCAAACGTGTTTTTTCCAAATTGGGATGCTTCTAACTGTAAAATTATGCGGATCTCCTAAACTTTGACTATTTTATCTTAGACGTTGATTAAGTTGAAGAACGAATAAAGCTAATTTTGTTATACCAGAAGGGTACAAAGCTCTATCTCTCGCGAGCGCTCAGCACGGGAGGCGGTAGCCTATTGGAAAAACTAGGGAAAATACTATAACAGTTTTGGTAGATACAGTGCCTAAAATAGTTGGTGCCGTTTCGTTGAATATGTTAGTCAATTGTGTTCCAGACACCAATATGATTTCAGTGAAGTAGGTCTGCATTTTTCTCGATTCAATTCTTATTAGGTAATACCAATGAAACTGAGGATTTTTTCAACTGCTGTATGCTTTTTAATAGTGGGTTTAATGACTACTTCTGCTCTTAAAGCACAAACACCACCCGCCAGCACATACACCCCAGGTGACTGGCAACCTGTGGCACGAGTTGCTAGCCCCAAAGCCCCTGTCGAACTTCAATTAGTCAATAAAACGGGATTAATGTTGGAATATGGTTTAACAGACCTAGGTTTTACTGGGAAATTACCTCCCGGAAGCAACACTGTACGTAAAGGTGTTATTCTTCCTGATTTCCTTCTAATTAATGCTATGGAACCACTGGTGAGATTAAACTATGACGTTACAGTTAATGGCAATGTTGTAACTGTAGCAATTCGACAAGCAGGTTCGGGTGCGGGAGATACAACAATTAACTTCCAGCAAACGGGCGGAATTTACGTTTACTAAATATTAATTATGGGGATGAGAGATTGGGGATTTTTAGTTGTTAGTCTTTGAAACTGCAACACCCTAATATGTCATCCCTTAGGTAGAAGTAACTATTGAGTTGTAGTGTTTGGGTTGAAGGGTAATGAACTGTAACTTAATTCCTACTCACCTCTATGCATCGCCAGTTGTTTTTGAGTAGGGTTTTAATAAGTGGTCGTTTTTAGTAGGGTTAATACGACTTTTTTGGGTCAGTATTAGGTAAGATAGACCCATGAACTCAAAAATACGAATGCTCTAAAAGCACGCCACAGCAAGCACTAATGGCTTTGGGTGAGGCATGGAAACGATGTTTTAAAAAAACTGCTGGTGTGCCAAAATTCAAAAAGAAAGGCAAGCAAGGATAACAAAAGACAATGATGCAGAATTCATTGACATGGAAGTACGTATTTTTGAGTAAAACTGTTATCAATTGGGTCGAATCTATGGCGTTACTGTTGACTGACCAAGCGATTCGCGAGTGGTCTCATTGATTTTACCTACACAGTTTTGTTTGGTTGGTTCCTCTATTCGTATCAAAGAGCGATCGCGGCTTCTGAAGTAGCTATATAATTTCAATTGATTCATAACAGTTATGCTGTAGTTCAATTCCCTGTAAATCTACGGGTATATATAGTAAATAATGATGTATTTACTTCCGATGGAAGGCAACTTTTAAAACCAAGTGTTATGCTTTGGGTTATCCATCCTTAACCCCACCCGTTGGTTCGTTTAATACAGTGTCTAGCTCAAAGTTAGTAAAAATTCCGCAACAATTGGCAGAGGAACAAATGCAACAAGAGCGAATGCATGATGTTCTTCTGCTACTCAATCATTTAGCTAAAAATGAGGAAGCCACCGTAAAGCTTATTTTGGATGCTCTATACGATGTCGCTTCAGTAAACTTAATTAACAAAAAGCTTCAGAATCGCTCTCTCAATGCTGTGGCAAAATCAATTGCGAGAATGTCCAAACCAGTCTTTAAAATCTTTGCACTGCGTTGGTTTCAAAAGAATTGTCCTCAATTGATTGCTGACTGGCTCTACTTACAAGCGACTTTCACTGTTGTACAACCACAACCTGTTCCTACTCCCATACTTCCAGAAGCCCAGTTAGACTCTTTATCAAGAATAGATAATACAAGTCAAGACGAGATTAGGCGTCTTCGTTCTGAGGTGAGATGTCTTGCGGGTATCTCATTGGGAGCGCTTGTTGCTCTTGGGACTACTGTTATATGGGGTAACCCCCAAGTAAAGACAATCTATTCTCAATCTACTTCTGCGCTCGGTATATGTATGCCAGCCGATGTTGAGAACGTTGATAGTCCCACAAGATAATCAAAAAGCAATAGAATGCAGTTGGTCTCAAGATAGAGAAGTCTTAGAGTCAACATGATTATATACGACATTAAAAATGTAGTTAAAACTTATCCCGGTCAAACCCAACCTGCTAACAAGAACATCTCCCTCCAAATTTCTGAAGCTGAAATTTTTGGGATTTTAGGTGATAATGGCGCTGGTAAAAGTACTCTAGTGCGCCAGATGGTCAATTTACTGGCAAGCGATTCTGGCTCGATTTCTCTTCTTGGGAAAAATATTGTTGAGGCTCCCTATTTAGTCCAAATGAACGTAGGGTATATGCCTCAAGAAAGCGGCGCACTCAATAATTTAACTGTAGGAGAAGCTTTATACTTTACTTCTCACCTTCGAGGATTGAGTCGCGCTGACGCACAAAAAGAGTGTAATTACTTATTGGATTTGTGGCAAATTCGCGAACTACGCCACAAACCAAGTTCGCGTCTGTCTGGCGGGCAAAGGCGACTGTTGCGTTTAGCAGTCGCAATGGCAGGTTTGCCACCCGTACTTATTCTCGATGAACCAACGAACGATCTCGATCCCCAACGTCGCAAACTTGTTTGGGATAATCTACGTCAAATTAATCAGGAACAAGGTACGACGATTATTTTGATTACTCATGATGCGATCGAAGCAGAAAAAGCAATTCAAAGAGTTGGGATTATGCGTGCAGGAGAATTGGTAGCAGTAGGACGCCCCAGCGAACTCAAGCAACAAGTAGATCGAATATTGCGTTTGGAATTATTTTTTTCACCAGACTCTCCGCCAGAGTTACCACCTAGTTTAACTTACATTCCACTAGAACCCGGTCATTGGCAGGTGTTATTGGAATGGGCTCAAGTCACGTCAACTCTTAATAGCCTTAATTTAGATAAGATAGACGACTTTCGACTTTACTCAGCAACTCTAGAAGATTTATACCTGCACTATGCCACCCAAGCATAACCCTTCGATATTTGTACAAATTTTGGACTTATTTCTGATGGAACTAACTAACTGGCGTTGGTCTTGGCAGACAATAATCCTTAATAGCACAATCACTCCCATACTGGGAATTGTTGCTCTTGGTAGCTTTGCCCGAGGTACGGGAGAGGAAGCACAGGTGTATATTTTGATAGGTAATCTCGTTATGTCCCTCATGTTTGGTAATTTGGGCAACGTATCGTCTCGATTTACCTACATGAGATTTGCGGGAACTTTAGACTATTACGCAACGTTACCCATTCGCCGCGAAGCTCTAATTTTAGCAACTGTTGTGTCCTTCTTCCTGCTATCGCTACCATCGTTATTAGTAAGTCTTGGATTTGGTGTTTTTTACCTCCAACTTCCTCTGAGGTTCAACCCGCTCATTCTGCTTGTGATTCCCCTGTGCGTTTTACCTTTATCAGGTGTTGGTGCAATTATAGGAACATATGTCCGCACTCCGGAAGAAAGCGGCTCTTTAAGTTTGCTGTTCACAATGGTTATGTTATTTATTGGTCCGGTATTAATTCCAGCCAGTCGTTTACCAGAAATAGCAATTCTTTTAGGGCATTTAAGTCCTGCAACTTACGCTGCTGATGCTTTGAGACAAACTCTTCTTCCAACAGGTATAACTCAAAAATTAATCATAGATATAGTTGTTTTGATTGGCTTTTCGCTCTTCACCTTTTACTTGGTGGGACGTAAGGTAGATTGGCGACAGCAGTAGAATTACGTTTGTATCTTGCATCTATCTTTTAAAAGATTCTCTTATAATTTCTACAAAATTATTAAAAATAATATGACTCACTTTAATACTTTAGTCATAATTCCCTCAGATACAAACGATGTTGAAGCAAAAGTTAAGGAACTTATGTATCCTTACTACTCCTATTTAGAAGTAGAACCTTACAAAGAATATCTCAGTCAAAACGAACTACAACAAGAAGTAGAATACTTGAAAAATCTTCCCCAAGATGAGATAGAAAAAATGGCTTCAGATTGGGGAGTAAAGAATGATGATTTAGAAAATTTAGCTAAAATGACATTAGAATGGTTTGATGAAGTTATAGATGGTGTAGACGAAAAGGGTGAATATAAAATATATACCCACAATCCTCAAGGCAAATGGGATTGGTACAAATTTATCGAGCAAGAAAGCGCTGAGTCATCAGAACCTATCTTTTACCCGTGTCGCGTAAGCGAAATTCCTTCAGTAGTACCTTACGCAATTATCACTCCAGAGGGTCAATGGTATGAGTTAGGTTTTTATGCAGGCTTAGAAAGCTTTGTCAAAAATTTGAAGGGAGAAACAGCAATGAATCCAGACCAGATAAATTGGGAACAGAAAGTTCAAGAAATAAAATTCCGTTACTCAAATTATCTGGCTGTTGCTTTACATTGCCACGATTAGTTCTTTTCCGTCACGGCTAGCTGTTTCCGTCGATACTTGAACATTGCTGCTGCACCCAAAGCCCCAAACGTTAACAAACCAAAGGTTGTCGAAGATTCGGGTACGGACTTAGCTCTAATTGCGGCTAGCGCTGCTTCTGCAACTAACTTGTGAGCGTTTGTAGTAGGATGAACTTCATCAAAGAAAAGAAAATCGTTGGGATTATCACAGGTTTTCAAGACTTGATTTATTGTAATTTTATATATTACGCAAGAGGTAGTCACATCTTTAAAACCAAATTCTCCTGGATTAGCGATCGCCTGATTAAATAACGAATTAATATCAACAGGGATGATATTAACTCCAGGAATATTATTGCTTAATTGAGCTATAGATGTTGCTAATACCGCATTATGAGCGTTGGTTGCAGCGGTTAAAATGGGGGAATTTGCAGATCCCAATACAATTGGAGTTTTGCCTAGATCGGGTAAATTAAATACCAAAATATTTTGGGCACCTGCTTGGGCAAGTAACTCTACTGAATTTGATATATTCTTTACTATTTGAACAACGTCAGGATTTTGACCGAATAAGTAATCGTTTCCTCCTCCCCACACAGCATAGAGCCCATTCGCATCTACCGTTTGGTTATTTGCTAGAAACCCGGTGACTTGCGCCAGCACTCCTGGTGCGCCAGGAACAAAAGCATTGCCTTGACCCGAGGTAGACCCCCCAAAAGCAAAGTTGATACCTTGGGTTGGAATCGTAGTACTGAGATTGGTGGATAAAGTGGGTGTTAATCCTAGAGCTTGTCCGAGGTAGTCCACCCAAACTTTATCGTTGGAAAAACGTCCTTGAAAGTACGGCGGGCTTGGAGGAATCGCACCTGAAGGCAGTTGCTGAGTAATGTTAAATATATTACCAGTGTCAGACAGGCTATCACCAAATACGTTAAATTGGCTAAAGGCTGCAGAAGCTTTTAGCGGCACACTTAAAGAAACGAAGACCAATCCTGCTGTCAAAAGTTCTTTTTTCATATCTACGCTGTTCTTTGTATTTTTTGTACTTTATTAAACTTAGTAAACAGAGATAGCACTGGTTTAGCCTAAATCCTTACTGCTCTCTAAAAAAGGAACTTTTTCTAGAAACCCAACAGGTAATTCTACGTACCAGGATACAGAGCAATTATTTAAACAAGCTATCACAGACGATCGCTGTTAGTAAGTATCTTCACTAGTTTTTTATTATTAACAGGATTTAGCATGTCCGGAATTTACAGTAGTAAAATTGTTGATAACATTAATCACAATATATAGAGAGGACAAACGATGACTGTCTTTGTAGCCGTTAATGACACTTTGGCTTTTTCAACATATTCCACACAAGGTACAGAGAGTATCGTTCTTTCCTCGATCGCGCAGGAATGAAGCGTGCAATTCCTCTGTGAACCTTGTGCAAAAAAATTGCATGCACCGAGGAAATACAAATGAATTTGAACTGTTTGGGCTGGAGTGATTTTTTTGCTTCTAGCTTTGAACCATTACGCAAAGAAGGATTGACTGTCGCTAGGGTAGCTATTGAACACAAAAATACTTATGTTCTTTATAGCGATCGCGGAGAACTGTCAGCAGAGGTCACGGGTAAACTGAGATACCAAGCGACTGAAGCAAAAGATTTTCCTGCTGTGGGAGATTGGGTTGTTATTCGGGTGAGGGATTCTGAAAAGCGAGCAACTATCCAGGCAATTTTACCCAGAAAAAGCAAATTTTCTCGTAAGGCTGTAGGCGCTAAAACGGAAGAACAAATCGTTGCTACTAACATTGATACAGTGTTTTTAGTCTCGGGATTGGATGGAGACTTTAACCCCAGAAGAATCGAGCGCTATCTGATGACAGCTTGGGATAGTGGAGCGACGCCTGTTATTTTGCTTAATAAAGCAGACTTATGCGAGCGCGTAGAACAATGCGTGGCTGAAGTGGAAGCAATTGCCTTTGGTGTACCTATTATAGTTTTAAGTGCTGGCACTTCTCAAGGCTTGGATGCCTTAAAACCCTACCTCCAATCCGGACAAACCGTGGCTTTACTGGGATCGTCTGGTGTTGGTAAATCCACTATCAGCAATCAATTGATAGGAACAGAAGTTCAAACTGTTCGAGCGGTAAGAAAAGGAGACGATCGCGGGAAGCACACAACTACCCATCGAGAGTTAATTTTACTGCCAACAGGTGCTTTGATTGTCGATACACCAGGTATGCGGGAACTCCAAATTTGGTCGGGGGACGAGGGGTTGCAGGAAACATTTGCAGATATTGAAATGTTGGTACAACAGTGTCGTTTCCGAAATTGCCAGCACGAGCGCGAACCAGGTTGTGCAGTGCAACAAGCATTGGATGGAGGAACGCTCGACTATCGCAGGTTTCTAAACTATCAAAAATTGCAAAAAGAACTGAATTATCTTGCTCGCAAGCAAGACCAAAGGTTGAATTTATTGGAGAAAGAACGATGGAAAAAAATTCATAAAGAAATCCGAAATTACAAAAAGCGTTGATTGGGGAGAGGGTTAGGGTGTGTTTTCAATGTGTTAGATTCCCCCTAGCCCTTTAATCGGAAGGGCTAGGACATCCGTGACAGGTTAAGAAAAAGTGCATTTTGTCAATCAGCTAAAATACTCAAATGAGTTATTTATTGTCATTAATGCCACAACTTTTTTAAGACTTATTGCTCCAATCACCGTAACTTTTGCTCCCCGGTAAAATGGCTTCATTTCATATACTCTTGTTCCCTTTTGTGAACGTGCATGCGTTCTTGCTAAACCCAGTATTACCCCTGTTTCATCTAAAAATACCAAGTTTTCTGGCTCTATCTCCTTGACTTTTTCCCAATATTCTACTCTGAGTTTTTGAACTCTTGGAGTTGCTGCTTGGCTACTCCGCAATGTTTTTTTTTGCGATTTAATCCTAATTTTTGTAAAGAACGACACATTGCCGTCTGACTCACCCAATTACCTGTCTTTGCCGCAAATAATTCACAGAATTCCACTATTGTTGCATCCGGATTCTCTGACACTAGTTCTCTTAACTCTAATTCCGCATTTGTCAGATGACTAAATCGTGGCTTACCCGGTTTTAATGGTTGTAAATTACCATGACTTTTTTGTTGCTTTACTAGCTTTTGTACTAAACTTTTGCTCACTGCAAATCTGAGTGCTACTTGACGAATCGAGATTTTTTCCTCAATATGCGCTGCCACTATTTTTTCTCGAATATCTACTGAATATGCTTTCATGACAGTATTATCTTTTGATTTTATTAATACTAACTGTACCTCATAACATCGGAAACTGCTGTAAATCATTTTGTCAGATTGAAAATATGTTGACAACCATGTAGTAACAATCGGAAACCAAATTTTTTCAATTGTTAAGAATAGTAAGGATAAAAATCTTTGTAATTTTTTTCGTCTGCTTTCAAATAAAATAGGGATTGGGAGATTTGTTGCTAATGCTTCTAAACTAACTTTTTTAATTGACTGTAAAACATTAATTAAAATTGTTAGCAGTAAGTATTCAGTTGGGCTAAATTGACTTTTTAAGTGTGTTTGGTAAAATAAAGGTATCATTGTCATTAGATAGGTCTTGTTGACAAAGGTAGACCTATCTTTTTTTACCACAACTTGCTGCACACTTGAACTCATAAGCTTTTCAGGCTATTTTGTCGCCCCTTCAGGTGATATTGCCAAAGCTGCTTTAAATAAGTCAGCACCAACGGGCAAATGTTAATATTTTTAACAAAAACTGACTTGTAGCCACACATTTTCATACTATTCTTAAAAATATTTGTAAAAACTTAGTTTTTAAGTTTTATAAAAGTCGTGCAACAACCGTCCTAAAAACGTTTTCTTTTCTTATGAATATGACCACAACTCTAAGTACAACCGTAGTTCTTAACGCCGACCAAATCAGGAAGACTCAGGAAGCCATTGATGCATATATTCACAGCATTAAGACCAGCCCAAATCATCGAGCTGGTGCTGTCCCCTACTATCGTTTTCATGATGCAGGACAACCAATTCGTGGGACGGTACTGCTGTTCCACGGCTTAAGTGCTAGTCCTCACCAAATGTGGCGATTGGCAGATTACCTATTTTCCAAATGAGGATGCTGCGGATATCGATACAAACAAAGACTTGTTTAAAAAGATTGGTGGTGAGCAAAAAGGGCATTACTTGTATACATATCCTACTACTGATCTAGTGCCACACCCAATGGTAGACCCCACAGAAGTCAGCCAAAATATGAGTAATCGCTTTTGGCAAAGCCTTTACCAAGAGACTTTCCGCTTCCTCACCACTGGCAAAGTTAATCCTAATAATCTGAGTAACACTGAACAAGAATCAGATGTGCCTGCTGTTGCTCCTGTTGCATAAAAGTTTGGTTTGCCGAAAAGTACCAACCTAGAAAGCCTGTACCGCTCCCACAGCAATCTGTATTGATGAAGCAATTAGCGTGAGTATTCAGGAGATTTTGATAACGGAGGAGAGAATTTACAATGAGCAGTCAAACTCAAACCCAAGTTGCCACATCTGATGTCATCAAATTTGGCGACACCGTTTACTTAGAACATATGAGCGGGCGGTACATCACCGCATGCGATCGCGGCAAAGCCCATCGCTATAATTGGCCTCGGCTCGATGGGACTGACAAAGTGAAGTTTGAGATTGTGGGTCAGTCAGAGGGCGAACTCACGGATGGCAGCATCATCAAACTGAAATCGACTGAATCGGAGTTGGGCGATTGCAATCTTCTAGGAGCCTTTCAAGACAGTCACGATTGCTACTATTGGAGCGACTGCAAGCAAACCAAGAAATTCTGGGAAGTTACTTTCTATGAAACCAAACAAAATTGGCGGATCACCAAGAAAGATCGCAACTCAGACAACAAGATTCGCTATGGCGATCAGGTATATCTGACCAACCTCCACTACAAAAACCAGCGATTATCCCGTGACTCCTGGTATAAGGGATACATAACAACAGTGCCCAATGCGAATGAATGGTGGACGCTTAAAGCCGAAGGCACGCAAGATAATGTCGGCATTAGCTCTGAAGCAGCGCTGCTGCGACGGTTATTTGAGCCGAAGGTCAAAGGCTATAGTGCTGCCAACATGGCTTATATGGCTTACTGTGCAGAAGCGGCTTATGGTAGTCCCGAAGTTAGTAAAGCCAAGATGGAACAACTGGGTTTCACCATCAACGGCACTGAACATTTCATCGACCTCCCTGGCTCTGATACCCAATGTCTGGTCGTGGGTGATGCAGAAAAAATAATCATCGCCTTTCGGGGTACTGAGAATTTGAAGGATTGGAGAACCGACCTGGAATTGCTTAAAACCGCTTGGAAGATTGGTGCTGGTGCAGTACATAAGGGCTTTTATGAAGCGATGGAATCTGTATTGTCTCAGGTTGTCGATCGCGTCAAGCAACTGCGGACAAACAATCAACCGATTTGGTTCACCGGACATAGTTTAGGTGGTGCATTGGCTGCCCTCGCCTGTGCCACCTTCTGTCAAGATAAAGATCGAGAGTTAACGACCTATGAGGTTGCTGGGATTTATACCTTTGGTCAACCTCGCATTGGCGATCGGATTTTTATGAAAGCCTTTGATGCCGAAGCCAGAGCCCGTTACTTCCGGGTAGTCAACAATAATGACATTGTTCCTCGCATCCCTAGCATGGGGTACCAGCATGGCGGAAATCTGGTATACTTTGATGCGTTTGGGAATTTCTATAATAATGCAATCATAGCCTTGTGGAACCCCATGTCTTGGTGGCGACGGCTTCAGGGTTACTATGCGAGCCTTTTCAACCTTGATTCCGATGATATTGGCGATCACCGCATGGGTGACTATCGCATCTTGACGATGCGCCGACTTGAAGGGATGTAGCAGAATGGCACTCGAACTGAGCCACTAATATAGAGCGATCGCTTATCTCGCGATTGCTCTCAAACCTCCAAAACCTGAAATAACCTTACAAAAAGCACAGGCTGACAGTTTTCCAAATTAATGAAAGTGAAAACAGTCGAGTTAAAACAGCATCCAATAGCAAGTTTGCCGGATGAGACGTTAGAAACCAAGTTACATAGCCTCAGCGAAGCGCACAGGTATGAATTTAGTAACAAAAATATAGAGTCTGCTGGTCATAAAAAATTTCCTAACAGATTAAGTTAATCATTGCATCCTTTCCTGAAAAACAGCGAGGCACTGACCAATTTTTCTTCCAAGCTTCTTCTAAAAGCCCCTTGACAACTGCCTTGCAGCCTTAACTTGTGACAAATGGGGCTAGGATGCTTTTAAAGTCCCCTTTTTCAGGGGTGAAGCGGGGGCTTTAAAATTTAGGGGGCTAAAAAAGTAGTGTGACACACCCTTGAAGAAGTTGGAGAGATGAATACTGGATAAACGATTTATTGGAGTACGGTAATCTGTATACGAAAGCTCCTCAATCCCATTTAAAATTAAAACTATAAAAGAGAATTGAGGAGCTTCCAGGATGCAAGTTACATACGATTCTGATAAGCGCAAATTGCTGTCATCTCTGTCTCACGGTGCAATATTCTTCAGCACAGCGCTGTTTTCGATTGGTATTCCAATAGTAATTAACTTAATTTCGGATGACCCAGTTGTTAAAAGTAACGCCAAAGAATCTATTAATTTTCACTTTAATGTTTGGTTTTGGGCGACTGTCATTGGAGTCCCCTTAGGTATTTTATCTTGGCTTACCTTTGGGCTTGGTGGAATTTTGTTCTTTCCAGTTGTTGCGTTTGGCTTTTTACTACACTGGGGACTGACAATTTGGGCATTGTTACATTGTTTTAGCAATCCTGACGAACCGTTCCGTTATCCGTTCATTTTTCGACTGTTTTAATTACAAAAAAATGCAGGGGTTAGGGAGAATTTACAATAACGCATTCCTTCTAACTCCTACTTTCTGCTTTTATGCTTGTAAATCATTCATTAATTAACTGCGATTGGAGGTTGTTACTGACTACCATTTCATAATGTTCTACTGTTGGAAATGGCTCGTAAAAATGATGCAACAATTGACGCCATTGTTCGTACTCTGAGGATTGACGAAAACCAACTGTATGGTCTTCTAATTTTTCCCATTGCACTAGTAAAATATACTTATTATCTGCCTCCAAACATCGTTGTAGCTCGTGACTCACATAGCCATTCATTGAAGAAATAATTGATGAAGCTAGCTTGAAAGCTTTCTCAAATTCTGGTGATTTTCCGGGTTTTATCTGGAGAATTGCAACTTCTAAAATCATATTTCTTTCAAGAAAAATATTTATTTATATCCTTTGCAATATATCGTATTTTGTAATTTAAGATTCAAGACTTGTCAGTTAAGCCTAAAAATACGAAAACACGTAGGTCGGGTTGAGGAACGAAACCCAACATTTACTTTATATCGGTAAATAGATAGAAAGCATTATCAATCATAAAAAACATAATAGTAGATAGCAGAATATACAGGAGAAATTCCATGATTCCTGGGAACAGTGCATTCAAACATCTCAGCCACAATGTTGTATCGCAGTATAATTTATTTCTTACTGCTCGCAGACTGGGCGATCGCACAAAAGTTTTCAAATTTCTTATAACAGGTGTAGCAGTCTTGGGTTCTTTAACACCTCAACTAGCGTGGGCGCAAAGGGATCTTAATTCCTATGGTTCGCAAGGTACAGGTAACTATTTAAGGTATCCTTTTGGAACGCGCATTGCGCCCAATGGTAGAATTACTACACCAAATAACGGTACTCTTTACCCTTCCAATACAATTGATAATGGTAATGGCACAAAAACTTTCTATTACCGCAATGGAACTCGTGTCATTCTTAGAAAAGATAAGATGAAACCAGGTGGAGTGTATCTCAGTCCAAACAGCACCAATGGAGGATTGCGAACAACTCCCAATCGAGCACTTCCCCCATTTAAAGATCTCAGAAATCAGTAATTACTTTAATAAGCAGTATCAAGAGTCAGTGCAAAGACAGACTGAGTGGCGAGCATTTTCTTAACCACTTCTGCATCAACGCCTAAAAATCTTAAAGAGCTTAACTCGTTTATTACATTTAACAGACTATACTCCACCACGCGAAAACCTTGTTCGGAAGCGAATTGTCGCGCTTGCTCGGGAGTTGTAAAATTACGATCGACTAAAGATCTACCTGTAAAGTCGGTTCCCGTTTGTATGAGCTTTTGTAATTCTGGGTCATTTTCTAGCGATCGCGAAAGGCTCACTGTATCAATGAAATCAGGGGTAATCCAAACTCCACCATAAGCGTGAAGCACTTCTCGGACATTGCTACAGACTTTTTGCTTTTCTGACAGTGTAAGATGGGTCAGCAACCCCTCACACAAAATCATGACTGGCTGTTCTGCTTTAAAATGAAAGGTACTTTTTAAAAAATCGCTGCGACTGCTAGTAGCATCTAATTCTACAAAGTGCAAATTGGGACGTTCCCCAATAAGTTGCTGAACCAGTTGCTGCTTGCAACAAATCATTGCAGGCAGATCGGTTTCAATAAAAGTGATGTTAGGGTCACAAGATAAGTTAAGACCACGCGGTAGCAAACCAGATGCTAGCTCAAGAATTTGTGTTATTTGATATTGAGCCATGACTTGGTTAATTGCTTTGTAGCGAGCTTCCACGCGTGCTGTCAGCAAAACGCTCTTGTCTTGCTTTTGCGGTAAAGATATCTCTATGAATCTTTGCGCTTCTACCAATTGTGCCAGATCTTGAGCATGGGGAATATCTGTAAACTGTCTGGCTAAACTTACCATGAAAGCAGTGAGGCTAATTTTATCGAAGTCATTGACTTGGTATGCGTTCATGGGTTTTTCTTGGTTAAGCTTTTCTATTTGCTTTTTCTCTAACTGGGAAACTCGCGACTTTAACAGTAACAACGCACGTCTTCCCCACACTCATCAGCAAGGTAGCAAAGGGCGCGAAACCTCAAACTGGAAACTTGCTCGTAAAAGGGATTGAGCTTGCAAAGAGGCGGAATATGGGCTACTTTTTGCCCAAAAAGATAGATATCGCGCTCAAAAGGACATTGAACTGGAATCGATCTGCAGAGAAAATGGGCTATTTTGGGGCTGGTGATTTCGATGCGATCGAGCCAATGACGAATCGGTTGCAGGAGATCCAGGCTGTTCAATTGGAAGTTAATGCAGTCGTTCTGATAAGGATTGTTTCTGATGAAGTTAAGCATTGTTGTGTCTCTGTAAACTACTAATTAGCAGTTTAAAGATAATTCTGAGAAATGACACTACTTGAAAAATATAAGTTTATTTTATGACTTATAACTCTAACTTAACTGTTTTGAATCAGTTTGCAAAGTTTAACAACAGTGACTAGTTAAACATTAGACTTGTGTATAGTCCTTACACTGTGGTGGAGATATAACAGTAGAATTCCATCATAGAGCAAGTACTATGCAAAGAATTGAAGCAAACGCACTTAAAAATAACCTGGGCTAGTTGCTAGAGCGTATTAGGCAGCCAATAGAGGAATACTCCCAACAAACTCAACTTTCCCCAGAGTGAGTGATTGAGTTAGCGATCGCTCAGTTCATAGATATGGACTCTGTGACTTTTGATGATTGTCAGATTGATTCACCAGGAGTACTTAGGGAACAAAATAAAATCCTAAAAATTCAGCTAGAAGCTGCACAAACAAAGCTAGGGTTGGTGTGATTATCATTGGTGGTAATCTGAATTTGGTGAAAGTCCGTCAACTATATTTCGCGCAACTATGCTTAAAAGCCAGATTCAACTGATTGACAGCACGACGCAAGAAATTTTCCCGGCTGCTCCTGATGGAACTGTGTTACTCTCAAGTATGAATGCGGGCTGGCGCGGAATTACGGTAGAACTTCACCAAATCGCACCGCTTGAACTCCCCGAACACTACATTGAAGGACACCGTCTCATTGTCCATACTGGCAAACCAATCCATTATGAATGGAAAGATAGTAGTCGTTGGCGACAGAAGCTTCTCAAACCTGGTGACTTTTGCCTTCAAACACATGGAGATATGAATGCACCCCGTTGGAGAGAAAAATTTGAGTTTGTCGCAATATCTCTGGAACCAGAATTTGTCAGCCAAGTTTTTCAAGATACTGTTGCAACTGAAAATGTCGCTTTTCAAGAACGACGTTGCGAATATGACCCGATTGTAACTCACTTTGCGTCGCGTTTCAAAACAGAGTTGAAATCCAGAAATTATGCTGGAGGATTGTACGGTGAATCTCTGGGATTGGCATTTGCACTACATTTATTGGCACATCATGGGGTTAGCAGTAAAAAACCTCTTGAACCAAAAGGAAAGCTATCGGGATTGCAATTGAGACAAGCTATTGAGTATATCCACGATCATCTAAGCGAGGATTTGAGTCTTATTGCTTTAGCAGACCAAGTCAATCTCAGCCCCTATCACTTTGCTCGTTTGTTTAAGCGATCGCTTAGACGCTCTCCCCATCAGTACGTGCTGCAAAATCGAGTAGAGCGAGCTAAGCAATTAATTTCAATCTCTCCATATGCGAATTTAACAGATATTGGTCTACAAGTTGGTTTCTACGACCAAGCACATTTCACCAAAGCTTTTAAGCAGATTGTTGGTGTTTTACCAAAAAACTTCTCAAAACTACAAGCGCACCCATTGATTCCTCTCGCTTCTTAATTCCAAAACAAGAGCAAGAATTTACAATTTTGCTAAGTGGCTCTCATCTTAAATTTTGTATCAGGTAAGGATTTCAACGGTAAATTTATCTGAGGGTAAAATCATGAAGAGCAAAAAAGTTAATCAAACCCGTCGCAATTTAATTAAAAATGCAGCATTGGCGGTTGCAGGAGTGGGAGTCGGTGCGGGATTATCGCCTAAAAAAGCAGAAGCACAACCACAAAAACCAGGAACCGCAAAATCACCCGCACCATCCTCCCTCCCACTTTCAGGTAAGGTAGCTTTAGTGACAGGTGCAGCAAGAGGAATTGGTCTTGCAACAGCCGTTGAGTTAGCACGGCAAGGTGCAGATATCGCATTGCTTGATATCGCGCAACCACAAGGTGTGAGGAATATTCACAGCTATCGTTTGGCAAATCGTACAGAATTAGAAAAAGCCGTGCGGCTTGTTCAAGCTGAAGGTCGCAGAGCATTGCCAATTGTGGCGGATGTTCGGGATCTAGCAGCTATGAAGCAGGCTGCTGAAACGACTTTGAGAGAACTCGGTGGGCTTGATATTCTTGTCGCTAATGCTGGCATTGCCATCTGGAGTCCTTTTGATGAAATGACTTCTCAACAGTGGAGCGATGTTATTGATGTTAACTTAACAGGCGTTGCTAATTCCATGTGGGCAGTTATTCCACATATGCAAAAGCAAAAGCGTGGCAGAATTATTGCCGTATCATCAATTGGCGGGCGCATGGGTGTTGCAGGAGTGGCTAACTACTCGGCTACAAAGTGGGGCGTTATTGGTTTAGTTAAATCTGTAGCGCTGGAACTGGGGCAAGATAATATTACAGTCAATGCCGTTGCACCAGGTGCTGTTAACACACCGCTTTATCGGAGTGAAGGACAACGTCGCTCAACTTCCGCCAACACAGCCCAAGACCAAGATAAGGTAGCACTCGCTTATCATGCCTTGCCAATACCAGCACTTGAACCCACTGATGTTGCCACAGCGATCGCTTTCCTGACAAAAGATGATGCTCAGTATATTTCTGGTGCAGTTCTTGACGTTGCTGCTGGTGGCAATGCAAGATACACAGCTTAATTTAGATAAATGTTAAATGAACACAAGTAGTCCTCAATCGACCTTTTGCAAAAGTTAGCTTTGACCAAAAGAATGGGATACAAGCCCCGTCCTTCTAGGACGGCTTTTCTTGATTCCTGATGTACTGCTTTAGAACTTCAATTGGCGCACCCCCTACAGACACAGCAAAATAACTAGGACTCCATAAGGCATCTTTATTAGGTTTCGGGTATCGAGCTTGTCCATAGCGGCGACTTGAAACACCTTTTAAAGCATTAACTATTTGAGAGATAGATAATTTAGGAGGGTATTCAATAAGTGCGTGAACATGATTATCCTCGCCGCTAAATTCAATTACTTGAAAGTCCATCTTTTTAGCTACTTCTCTAAACGTCTTATCAATTAATTCAAGGCTTTCTTTTGTAAATACAGACCTACGATACTTAGTAACGCAGACCAAGTGAATTTTTAAGTCTGTAACAGAGTGTCTTTCCCTGCGAAACTGGCTTGTCATTCTCTGTAGACCAATGTATAATTATTTTGTAGACCAATTATAGCACTGTCTATGAAAGCCAGGTATCAATTCCGTTTCTACCCAACAGACCAACAGCAACAGAGTTTAGCTCAGTTGTTTGGCTGTGTGCGCGTAGTTTGGAATGATGCGTTGGCTATCTGTAAGCAGTCTGAAAAGTTGCCCAGTAACAACGACTTGCAAAAGTTGGTGATTACGCAAGCTAAAAAGACTGATGAAAGATCGTGGTTGTCTAATGTTTCTAACATTCCATTACAGCAGTCTGTTGCTGATTTAGGTGTTGCCTACAAGAACTTTTTTGATTCACTCAAAGGTAAAAGAAAAGGTACGGCAGTCGCTACAACGCTTGGAACCCCCGCAACGCGCTGCCTCAAAAAAGTAGGTACTCCCAAGTTTAAAAAGAAAACAGGGAGACAATCAGCACGGTTTAGAATTGGTGGATTTTCTATCAAAGGAGATGAAGTGTACTTGGCAAAGATTGGCAATGTTAAGCCAGTTTGGTCAAGACAACTACCCTCCGGGTTCGCAAGTTTCGACTCGACGGAAACCGCCAAGACTCGAACTTGCTCACCATCTGCACCAAGCAGCGTAACAGTCATCAAAGATTGTGCTAATCGTTATTTCCTCAGTTTCGTTGTAGAGATAGCTCCTATTCAAGTCAACGCTAAAAACCAAAGCATTGGCATTGATTTAGGTCTTAAAACTTTTGCGGTCATGAGTAATGGCGAAGTAGCAACTAGCCCAAATTACTTAAAGAAAGACCGTAAAATTCGCCAACTACAACGCCAACTAGCAAGACAACAATCATGGTCTAAACGCCGTGAAGTTACTCGGTTAAAGATTGCTAAACGACACAATCAAATCGCTGATACCCGCAAAGATTTCCTGCATAAGTTATCAACCAAAGTAGTTAGCGAGAACCAAACTATTGTTTTGGAAGATTTAAACGTATCAGGAATGGTTAAAAACCGCAAACTTGCAAGAGCAATCAGCTTGCAGGGATGGCGAGAATTCCGGGTATTGTGCGAGGCTAAATCTGAAAAGCTTAACCGGGAATTCAGGGTGATTAGCAGATGGGAACCTACTAGTCAAACTTGCTCTTGCTGTGGGTATCGTTGGGGCAAAATTGATCTCTCTGTGCGTTCAGTATTGTGTCTAAATTGCGGTACTGAACACGACAGAGATGAGAATGCCTGTAGAAATATAGAAATGGTCGGCATGGGGCATCGGCACGACCTTAAACGGACACAGAGACAGAGTCAGACGACAACGGTCGCATCAGTCGATGAAGTGTCAAGAATCACCGCACCTTTAGGTCGGTGAGTATGTCAAATTGTTATGTTTATATTCTGAGAAAATTAATACTAACGAGGTCGATTCTCTCGCCCGTGATAGACGCGTAAAATTACAATATCATCCTCAAGAATAACGTAGTGAATTATAAAACCGTACTTACCAAAAGAAACTACAAGTTTCCGCAATCCTGCTATTTCATCTACAATTGTGCCTCGACGAGGATTTTACTGCAAACTTTCGCCTGAAGAGACAATTGTTTGTACTGCTCGTGCTGCTGCATCAGTATTATTAAGTTTTATAAAATCGCAATGACGATTTAAGTCGTTAATTGCAGTTTCACTCCAAACTATGTGGGAGATGGGAGTTCAGTATCAGTTCCTAAACTGTTTGCCCATTCTCGCACGCGATCGTGCATCACTCCTGAACCTGTGCGACGGTAGGTTTCGAGAGCAGATTGGCTTTGCTGAACCATTTGAGCTTCAGTAAGAGGTTGAAAATTTAATGCTGTGTCTATCTCACCGTACTCAATTGATTCTTCTGTTGTTTGAGTAGATTGATTTGTCAGTAAGTGCTCAAAATCTTCTAAATTCCCGGATGAACTAGTTAGCCATGTTAACAGGAGAGTTTTTACCTGTTCTCCGGGTAATGTTTTAATACGCTCTAAAATTTGTTGCCTAATATTGTTTGCTGTCATAAACTTTTTAGTTTTGTAGGAACTTAATGTAAATACCAACGATTTTTACTAATACCAATTTTCTATGAAGATGCATACAATTAGCCTGCGAAGGCAGGCTTTGTTTGTATAGCCCCACATTTCCAATGTGAGGGCAATAATGTGCAACTTCACATAGAATTGGTATAACATATGTAATTTTAACAAAAACGTCGAAATTTTCAAAGTATAATAATTCTTAATTTAAACGGTTGGCAAACCACGTTTTATGCATCAAAATTTCATATTTTACGATCTCCTATAGCGCTCGGTTGGTATCAACTTATTGTTGCTCGATATTTTTATTCTGTTGAGTTATAAAGTAGGATTGAGCAACTATAGCGTGTCTTGTACGCGATTTCCAAGAAATAAATTGTCCCTTTTTTAGGATGGGCTTGGATGCCCATCCTGTATGACTGCGCGAACCCACTGCCATCAAAACTCAAACTCGTGATGCAACAAGCTTGATATCAGCGTACTTCCAAGCTCTCTCAAATCGCTTTTGCATGGAACGAGCTTCTTTTGTCTTGCCTTGTGCGTCTAAGCTTTTTGTCAGCCCCAAAAGCGACCAACCATTTTCAGGATAACGTTCTAAATCTTCCCTGTATACAGTTTCAGCTTCTTGTACGCGTTTAGCTTCCAGCAAAACGGCTCCCAATGATTGCCGAACAGGAGAGTACCAAGTTGCAGGTTCATCGTATCTGAGATTATCTTCTAATGAAACAGCAGTTTTCAAGTGAGCGATCGCTTGTGTATAGTCCTTTTGCTTTGCTGCGAGTTCACCAGCCAAAACTTCAGAAGCAATTTTCATCAAACTGACAGTGGAATTAATATCCCAAACTGTCACCTTCTCTAATGCAGGGTCAGCAGCAATAGCTCTTAACTTTTCCAATTCTTCTGTGGCTTGCTTCAGTTCACCTTTTGCAGTTAACGCCATTCCCCTTGCATAGTGCCAAACTCCATTGGGATACTTCAGGTCTGCGTCTGGTGCTGGCTCTTTGAGAATCTCATCCCACTTCCCAAATTTTGTTAAAGTATACAGTGGTAATGCATAATAATGCTGTAAAGTTCCAAATCCGGGTTGACGCATCACTTTTCGATCTGCAATTGCCGATGTCTCGCGGGCGGTTTGAATTGCTAATGTCCCTTCTCCTCCCATCACAGCCCCTGCTAAAAGGAAGTGATAGTTATGGGGTACGTAACCCAGTTCGTAAATTCCTTTGGTGTGACATGGAGTTAAGGACATAGATTGCTTGTCAGCATCAATGGCTTTTTGGTTGGCGACGACAGCATCATGGTAGCGTCCAACACGAATATAAATATGACCTGGCATATGTACTAAATGTCCAGCGGCTGGAACTAAATTGCGAAGACGATCTGCGCTCGTGACCCCAGTTTCTGGATGGGAAGATGCTTCAACAGCATGAATGTGTAAGTGGAGAGCACCAGGATGATTGGGATTGCGTTTTAAAATAGACTCCAAAGTGGCAAGAAGTTCGGTGGTTCCTGGGTTGGGTTTTCCATCCCTTGTCCAATAATTCCAAGGCATTGTGTCCATTAAAGCTTCAGCAAACAGAGTTGCAGCATCCAAATCATCTGGATAGCGTTTTTGTACCTCTCGCATTGCATTGGTATAAGCAATATCCAAAGGCTTGCGGTCTTCAATGGGTTGTGAAGAGTAACGCTTTGTTAGGGCATTAATATAAGCCTGCTCCTTCTCACTGGCATTTTTGCTCAAATCAACTGCTTTTTGCAATGCTTGAGAGGCTGATGGAATGGCTTCTGCAGCCATCGGTGCGTTAATATTTGGTCCTTGTACAAGTGCAAGTCCCCAATAACATATCGCACAATTAGGATCTAACTTTGTTGCTTCTTGAAAGGAACGTACTGCTAAAGCGTGATTGAATCCATAAGCAAGGACAAGCCCCTGGTCAAAATAGCGTTGGGCAAGTTTTGAGCGAGTTGATATGGGATGATGGTAGTTGCCAATATTCTTGAGCAGAGGTACTGAAGAATGAGTTTCTCGAGTAGAAATGCTACTTGGCTCGTTTGCCATGACTTGACCAAACAGCTTAGTAGGATATGTCAACAATCCAATTGCAATCAGTAAAGACAAAGTAAATAAAATGAATTTTTTGTTCATCAAAACCTCCTATTAAAATCTCTCCTTTCGGCTATGAAGGTGCTCTATCCAAGCTAATATTTCCGCCTCTGATGTATTGTGGATAGACTGATGTGTTATGGGATCGCAAGCACTCCACCAAATGTTGCCCCAGCGATCTCTTGTAGACCAAACACGCAATTCCTGCGGTTCGAGCAAACATATCACTAAATATTCCCAAATAGACTGTATCCTCTCTTTCAAAGTTGGTTTGCGAATGACCACTTCTGGTTCTTCAGAGGATATTAACTCTAGTTGTTTGTATTGTGACCAAGATATAGGATATTTCTTCATCTATTTTAAAAGTAGCAAGTAGGTAAGAGGAAGTAAGCAATGGGATAGTGTTAAAATTTCTTCAATTTATATTTCCCATTGCCTGTTTTTAGAATTAAGCTCTGAAATATAAAGAGCCACGAAACTGAAGAGTTGTACTTGATTGAAAACTAGAAGGTTGAACTGCACGCCGAATTTGATAAGTTTGTCCGAGAAAATGAGCAGAAATCTTAGAAGTTACAGTTTCAATATTTTGAGAAGTAGAAGTATAGGATGAACCGCGATAATTCAGACGCATGAGATAAGTCTCCCGTGTAATTTTGGTAAAAAACAATAAAATTGTGTAACAAACTTTAAAATTTTTAACTTTCGTTCGTGTGGCTCCGTCTGGCTTGTAGTAAGCAAGAACGGCGAACGCCCTGCATTGTAACTACGAGCTAATTGCCATCTCTAGATAGTTTCCCAGCGACAAACCATTGTGCCATTCTCTCTATACCATTTAGCAACGAGAGTAGGTCTCTTGCTCTTAGTATTGATGGAATTGGGATTTGAGGAGAAACCTGCATTGCAAGTAAAAATTTCTTCAATTTTTTCATTAACTTGAGGAGTAGTCTTGTAATATAAATCTTCATGAAATTTCACGTTTTTAATCTCCTTGTTAGATACATTTAATCTTGATGACTTCCAAATTTAGTTATCAATCTTTAATTTGCTGTATTTGGAATTTTCTTTTCCGATTTAACTCTATACCTAGATTCATCTAGCAGTAGAAGCTTTTCGCAAAGGTTAAGGTAAGATTGGCAAGGCTATGACCTTTTATGACATTTTCCGACAAAATTTACATTATTTAATAATTAGATGATGTAATTAGTTAGAATTAGCACTAACTAATAACAACGATAGGCTTCTGACCTGTTCCCTATCACGAAAAATTTTATAGACGCGCTCTTGCGCCTGTACCAACCACTAACCATCAAGCACTATGATTTCTTTACCAGCAGAATATGTTCTTCGTAAAGCAACATCTGAAGATATTTGGTCTATCCGGTTATTGGTACTAAGAGCAGCGCTCGATCCGACTCAAATAAAATGGGAGCAATTTTGGGTCATAGAACACAATGGGGAAATAGTCGCTTGCGGACAACTCCGCAACTTTTCTGGAGTACAAGAGCTTGGGAGTTTAGTCGTTTTACCTAGGTGGAGAGGACAAGGTTTGGGAACTGCTTTGACACAACATTTGATTAATCAAGCAACTTTACCACTTTATTTGGAATGCTTGGGTCAGCAATTAGCTCAGTTGTACAGTCGCTTTGGCTTTACCCAAGTTGCTTTTGAGAATTTACCGCCCTCCCTCAAACGTAAGTTTGGTATATCGCAGCTGGGAAAGAAGCTTATAAGAATTCCTGTTGTGTTTATGCAATACCAAAATAACAGCTAAAGAATGACAAATAGTTGATTCATGACTGTCATAAGAACTCAGTATGCAATTTAACCGTGTAATACCTGACTGTGGAGCAATACGGAGATGACGTTAGTCATACTAAAATTCCCACTAATGTAACGCATGGATTAGTTACATTTTTCCCTACTGATGAAAAGCTTCAATTTCTATCATTGATATTAAGTTGGATAAAAATTTTATCAACTGAACCGTATTGAATTCAACAAAGGAGATTTATTGATGAAACCTATTATTGCAGGTACGTTGCTTGCTCTACCATTCGCGATCGCTTCTATCCCAACACAACAAGCATCTGCATTGGAGGTTATTGTAAATCCTCGCGTTCATAGAGCCCCAGCCCCAGTGGTCATCAGTCGGCGAGTTGAAAGACAAAGACAACGGTGGATTCCCGGACATTGGGAGAGAAGACGCAACGGTCGGGTATGGATTCCCGGTCGCTATGTACGTTATTAAGAGCAAAGTTATCTTGGCTTTACTCTTTTTTCATTAACTTCAATCAAACCTATTTCTTGTCCAGTCAGGGGAGCATGAAGAGTGCAGATACCTAGTTAGAGATGATCCTTACATCAACTCTAACTAACATATTCATTGACTTTAACGAAAGAAGTTTAAAAAAGCAAGGAATACAGCAAGAACAACAAACGGACTTGCTCCATCCTTGATAATCCAAGTTGCGCCCGATTCATTAATAAAAACTTGGTAGCTTGCTCAAAGTCCGTTTCTATAGTATTGGAACAGACAAGACGATCTTTACAAGGGTTATAAGCAATGCATAATTAATTTCTGGATCTGTCGATCGGTCATTAACTAAGATAAAACTCCATCTTAAGACTCAAGCATTTAATTTGTAGAGACGTTAACACTATTAGCAGTAACCAGTTATTACCGATCGCCGGTCGCCCATCGCTGGTTGCTGTTTACTGATGTAGAGAGTAGGAAAATGACAGATTCACAAGACCGCAATCAAACAATTAAGAAGCTGCGCGAACTCGTCAAGGATATGGACATTGGAATGCTGACTACAATCGATGAAGATGGAACGCTGCACAGTCGCCCCATGTCAACTAACTCTGAAGTGGAATTTGATGGCGATCTCTGGTTTTTTACTTACGCCAGTTCGCACAAAATTCTAGAGATCGAACAACACCAGCAGGTTAATGTCAGCTTTTCAGACCCGAAAGCGCAAACCTATGTTTCCATGTCAGGTACAGCTCGGTTGGTACGCGATCGCAACAAAATTCAGCAGTTATGGAAACCACAATTAAAAGCTTGGTTTCCTAAAGAATTAGAAGAACCCGATATTGCTTTACTAAAAGTGAATGTCGAAAAAGCTGAATACTGGGATGCACCCTCAGGTTTTGTTGCTCACACGATTGGTTTGGTGAAAGCGATCGCCACAGGAGAGAAAGCCAAAGTTGGCGAAAATGAAAAAGTCAGCTTGAAGTAAGAAACCAAGAATGTAAAGACGCATCTTAGAGCGTCTTTACATGCAATATTTGTATTGGAATTCTAGTATAAATTTTCGGTTTTGTTGGTAAACAGCTTATATATCTGGGAACACTAAAGCTGCAGTCTAAGAATTCCGCAGTATGGTCACTCCCCAAATCAAGATTCCCGGATATGAAGTGAGCGAACAAATCTACAACGGTTCTAGAACCCTTGTTTATCGCGGGTATCGAGAATCTGATTCCATGGTCGTGGCGATAAAACTGCTAAAAAATCCCTATCCCACTTTTAGCGAACTCTTGCTGTTTCGCAATCAGTACATTATTGCCAAAAACCTAGAAATACCGAGCATCATCAGACCCTACAGTCTAGAACCTTACTACAACAGCTATGCCTTGGTCATGGAAGACTTTGGTGGTATTTCCCTCCAACAATTTACGCAAGGAAAACCACTGCCATTAGATAGATTTCTCTTGATTGCGATTCAACTCACACACACCTTACACCAGCTGCATCAACAGCGAGTCATTCACAAAGATATTAAACCTGCTAACATCTTGATTCATCCTGACACAAAGCAAATTAAGCTGATTGACTTTTCCATCTCAACATTGCTACCCAGAGAAATCCAGCAAATTCAAAGCCTCAATACCTTAGAAGGAACTTTAACATACCTCTCGCCAGAACAAAGCGGGCGTATGAACCGAGGGATTGACTACCGCAGCGACTTTTATTCTTTGGGCGTGACTTTCTTCGAGCTGCTGACAGGGAAATTGCCTTTTGAGTCGAACGAGCCGATGGAATTGGTATACTGTCACATTGCCAAGCAACCTCCTTTGATAGGGGAGAGGCGACAGGGGGTAGGTCAAGGTAAGACAATCTCTAGCGATCGGGGGCTATGGGAAACTCAAGATCCCGAAGAAATGCGGATCGGGAGTATAAAGATCGAGCAAATCCTTGAGAAGATTGTCAATAAATTGATGGCGAAGAATGCCGAAGATCGCTATCAAAGCGCCATCGGGCTCAAGTACGATTTAGAGCAATGCCTGATGCTACTGAACCAAACAGGAGCAATTCCCAACTTCCAACTCGGTCAAAGGGATATCAGCGATCGCTTCCTCATTCCCGAAAAGCTCTACGGGCGGGAAACGGAAGTCGCTAATTTGTTAGCAGCTTTTGAGCGTGTCAGTGGAGGAGTTGGGTTAGATTATTTGCCGCGTAGCGAACTCATGCTTGTTGCTGGCTTCTCTGGGATTGGCAAAACAGCAGTTGTCAGCGAAGTTCACAAACCCATCGTCCGCCAGCACGGCTACTTTATTAAAGGCAAGTACGATCAATTTCAACGGAATATTCCCTTTAGTGCTTTTGTACAGGCATTCCGGAATTTAATCGGACAATTGCTCAGTGAAACTGATGCTCAACTGCAACAATGGAAAACTAAAATTTTAGAGGCGTTGGGAGACAACGGACAAGCGATCGTTGAAGTCATTCCCGAACTCGAATCTATTATTGGCAAACAGCCTGCGGTGGTGAAATTATCAGGAACCGCCGCCCAAAATCGCTTCCATCTGCTGTTCCAAAAGTTTATTCAGGTGTTTGCGACAGTGGAACATACCCTAGTCATCTTTTTGGATGATTTGCAGTGGGCAGATTTAGCATCCCTGAATTTAATGAAACTGTTGATAAGTGAAACAGAAACAGGCTATCTGTTCATCATTGGTGCTTACCGGGATAATGAAGTCTTTCCTACTCATCCGTTGATGCTGACTTTGAACGAAATCCAAAAGACAAAGGCATCTGTCAACACCCTCACGCTGGCTCCCCTGACGTCCGCAGATGTAAATCATTTAATTGCAGACACATTGAGTTGTCCGCTAGCGCGTGCATTGCCGTTGAGTGAGTTAGTTTATCAAAAAGCTCGAGGAAATCCTTTTTTCACGACTCAATTTCTCAAAGCGCTCTATGAAGATCGACTGATTACCTTTGATATTGATGGGAGGTGTTGGCAGTGTGATGTTTCTCAGGTGCGATCGCTCGCCCTCACCGATGATGTTGTTGAGTTTATGGCATTGCAACTTCAAAAGCTGTCACCTCAAACTCAGACAGTTTTGAAGTTAGCAGCCTGTATTGGCAATCAGTTTGATTTAGGTACATTGGCGATTGTCAGCGAACAATCTCAGGTGGAGACTGCAGGGGATTTGTGGAATGCCTTGCAGTCAGGTTTAATTTTGCCACAAAGTAAGGTTTATAAGTTTTATCAAGATTCGTCATTCGTCAAATATCATTTCCCATTTGCAGATACCCGACAACGAATGACATTTAACCAAGGGCAAAGTTCAGTTACTTATAAGTTTTTGCACGATCGCATTCAACAAGCTGCCTATTCACTCATTCCAGAGTCTCAGAAAAAAGCTGTGCATCTCAAAATCGGACAATTGTTGCTACAAAATACGTCACCCGAGCTTCTTGAAATCCATATTTTTGATATTGTCAATCAACTCAATGAGGGAGTTAGCATTATTGCCCAACAAGCGGAAAAAGCTGAATTAGCAAAACTCAATTTGATGGCTGGCAGAAAAGCTAAAGCTTCTACGGCTTATAAAGCTGCTCTCAAATACTTTGACTTAGGCATGAAATTGTTGCCAGAAAATACCTGGCATACACATTATAATATAACATTTGGCTTTTATCGAGAACGGGCTGAGTGCGAGTATTTAATCGGTCATTTAGAGCAAGCAGAATATTTCTTCGATTTAGCATTATCCCATGCTCGCAATCAATTTGAGCAAGCAGATCTTTATGCCATACAAATGTATTTAAAAATGACTCAAGGTGAGAACATTCAAGCAGGTTGTGAAGCAGGCTTGAAAGGTTTGAGTATTATGGGACTGCAACTACCACCGACTGTTGAAGAGCAGCAAGCCGCAATCAAAACTAAATTAGAAGAGTTAAAAACTCAACTTGCAAGAGTGACTCCATCTGATTTATTCGAGTTACCTGAGATGACAGATCCAGCTAAGAAAATTTGTATGAGCCTTTTAGCTGATCTTTGGGCAGTGGCATATATGGCAGGTTATCAGCATCTTGCTCTTTTGAGTTCTCTACTGACGATCGATTTATCATTGAAATATGGTAATGCCGAAAGTTCTGGTTTTGCTTACTCTCTCTATGGGATGGCTTTGGCAAATCAAGGAGATTATCAAACAGCTTATGAGTTCGGACTATTAGCTTTAAAACTGGATCGCCATTTTAATTGTACTAAATTTATTTATAAAACAAATAATATTTTTGCACACACAATTAATCCCTACAATCAGCATTTAAATACAAATTTACCTCTGTCTCAGCAATCATTCCAAACCAGTCAAGAATCCGGAGATGTTGTGTTTGGTGTTTGGGCAGTTTCATTTCTGATTTGGGCAATGTTAATTAAAGGCGATCGTTTAGCTGATGTCTGTGTGGAAACTGAAAAATATCTCAGTTATGTCCAGCAAGTGAACGATGTAAATATGCTGTATGCGTTTACGTTACAGCGACAGTTTCTCTTGAAACTACAAGATCCATCTCAAAAAACTGACTTATTAGGCGAACGCCATGATTTGGAAATTCCATACATAGACATTTGGCGACAAAAGAAAAACTTTGAACATGGAATTAATTGGTACTGCTTTCTCAAACTACAACTTTCATACCTTTATGGTAAATATACAGATGCTGTTATAGCAGCAGAGGAAGCACAGAAAACACTGGTATCAAATGCTGGTTTTTTCCCAATTATTCAATACCATTTTTATTATCCACTCAGCGTGGCTGCCCTTTATGAGACTGCGACATCAGAAGAAAAAATGCAGTATTGGAAAGTGTTGCAAGAGCATCAGCAAATTACCAAACAATGGGCTTATTATTGCCCAGCTAACTTCTTGCATCGATACCTATTGCTATCTGCTGAAATGGCAAAAATTTCCGGTCGATGTATGGAAGCTAGCGATTTATACGATCGCGCGATCGCCGAAGCTAAAGCCAATAATTACATCCAAGAAGCAGCACTAGCCAACGAACTAGCGGCTAAATTTTATCTTAGATGGAACAAAGAACGTATAGCCCAGGAATATGTCATTGAAGCTTACTATGGGTACGCCCATTGGGGAGCAAAAGCCAAAATAGCCGATCTAGAAACCTGCTATCCCAAACTCCTCGCCCCCATCCTTCAACAAAGCGATTATCCTATCTCCGTAAAAGAAACTCTCTTCACATTGAGTCGTGTCTCTGTAAGCAGTTCTAGCAGCAGTATCTCAAATTCACTTGATTTAGCTACCATTCTCAAAGCTTCTCAAACTATTTCTAGTGAAATTGAACTAGAAAAACTACTCTCAGCGTTGTTACGTATCATTATTGAAAATTCCGGAGCCAATAAGTGCGTGTTGCTCCTGTCGCAGGAGGAAGACTTAATGGTTCAAGCCGTTTCTGGTGACGATTTTTCTTTATTGCTGCAGAAGCCACAGCCCCTCAAAGACAGCCAAGACGTACCGCTCGGTTTGATCGATACTGTCAAACGCAGCTTGCAACCTGCGGTAATTATTGATGCCACACAGCATCTGGAATTTATTCATGACTCTTATATTCAGCAACACCAACCCAAGAGTATCCTGTGCAGTCCGATTTTGCTTCAAGGTAAGTTGCTTGGCGTATTGTACCTAGAAAATAATCTCGTTACTGGAGCCTTTACTAGAGAGCGCGTCGAACTGCTCAATCTGCTGTGCGCTCAAGCAGCTATTGCTCTGGAAAATGCCCAACTTTACAAGCGTTCGCTAGAGTATTCCCAACAACTAGAGCAGTCACTCGAAGAGTTAAGTGCCACTAACTCTCGCTTCCAAAACCTCGTAAACAATGTTCCTGGTGTAGTTTATCAATTACGCATGACTGCTGATGGGTCTGTATTTCTCCCCTATATTAGTGCAGATTGTTATGACTTATACGAAATCACTGCCGAGCAAGCGATCGCTAACTTACAAATTCTCCTAGACAGAGTACATCCAGACGATGCCGCCACTTACGAGCAGTCTATGACAGACTCAATTCAAACTCTGACTCCTTGGCACTGGGAAGGCAGAATTGTTACACCGTCTGGAATGGTTAAGTGGATTCACGGTGCTGCTCGAATCCAACAACTTCTTGATGGGACTCTCGTCTGGGATGGATTGTTGTTGGATATTAGCGATGCCTATCTCCAAGCTATACAACGCCAAAAAGCGGAGGAACAACTGCGAGCATCTCAGCAACGCCTCCAGCTCTTGGTTGAGCAAACGCCACTCGCAGTTATAGAGTGGGATACTAATATTCAGGTGACTGACTGGAACCCAGCGGCAGAACGAATCTTCGGCTACACCAAACAGGAGGCATTGGGTCATCAATTCCAATTCCTCATTCCTGAAAGAATTCGAGCACAAATGGAACGAGTTAGCATCGAGATTTTATCGCAGCAGGGTGGCAATTACAGTATTAACGAAAATGTGACCAAAGATGGCAAAAGTATTATTTGTGCTTGGTACAATAATCCGCTTGTGAATGCAGATGGCGAGTTAATTGGAGTTGCTTCGCTAGCAGATGATATTACCGAGCAAAAAGTTGCCGAAGTTCAACTTCAACAAAAGGCAGAGGAGCTCGAAGCTGCTTTACAAAACCTGCAACAAGCACAAATACAAATCGTCCAAAGTGAAAAGATGTCTGCACTCGGTAACTTAGTGGCTGGTGTCGCTCATGAAATGAATAATCCCCTCGGTTTTATTGCTGCGAGTCTCAATCAAGCTAAACCCACTATTGCCGAGCTCATCGAACATTTGAAATTGTATCAAGAATGCTTATCATTACCAAGCCAAAAAATTCTTGACCATGCTGGGGAAATTGACTTAGATTATACCTTGGAAGATTTGCCCAAAATGATTGATTCCATGACAATGGCGTGCGACAGGCTGAGGAATATCAGTACCAGTCTCCGCACATTTTCCCGTTCCGATAAAAACCATCAAGTGCCATTTCAGATCCACGAGGGTATTGATAGTACAATTTTACTTCTCAAACATCGCCTGAAAGCGAACGAACAACGTCCAACCATTGAAGTGATAACTAACTACGGTCAATTACCTCAAATCTCGTGTTTTCCCGGACAATTAAATCAAGTCTTTATGAATATCTTGGCCAATGCTATTGATGCATTGGATGAGTCAAACACCGGGCGCAGTTTTGCAGAAATTCAAGCTTTACCCAACCAAATTAAAATCAAAACAGCGTTGGAAAATGAAGCTGTCAAGATTATTATTGCTGATAATGGAATAGGTATGAAAGAAGCAGTCAAAGAAAGGATTTTTGACCATTTATTTACAACGAAAGCTGTTGGAAAAGGAACTGGTTTTGGATTGGCGATCGCCCGTCAAATTGTGGAAGAAGTTCATCATGGTAAATTGAGATGTAACTCTGTTTTGGGTAAGGGGACAGAGTTTTTGATTGAAATACCGTTGTAGCTTTTATGGGAACAATAAGCCTTAAATCAGACACGATATCATTATTGCCCTAGTGATGGCAATACAGAATGGATGTAGAGCCCTTCGAGATATACAGCCTTTAGACGTGTCTAACTTGACAAACTTAAAATTCCTCAATCAACTTCCTTTGTTGGTAAAAAATTGTATAGATCTGGGAAAACTAAATATGGCAGTCTCAAAGATTTAGCAGTATGGTCACTCCCCAAATCACTATTCCCGGTTACCAAGTGAGCGAACAGATCTACAACGGTTCAAGAACCCTGGTTTATCGTGCTTGTCGAGAAACTGACTCCTTACCTGTAGTCATTAAACTGCTAAAAAACCCTTATCCGAGCTTCAGCGAACTGGTGCAGTTTCGCAATCAGTATACCATTGCCAAAAATTTCAATTCATCCCTAATCGTTCAAACTTATAGCTTGGAGCCGTACCAAAATGGCTATGCATTGATTGTCGAAGATTTTGGCGGAATTTCACTCAAGGAATGGGGAGTGGGAAGTAGGGAACGGGGGATGGGGGAAAACTTACAATGTCTTCAAGAGTTTTTAGCGATCGCGATCGCCACGAGCAAGATCTTAGATGTACTGTATCACGAGCGCATTATTCATAAAGACATTAAACCCAGCAATATTTTAATTCATCCGGAAACCAAACAAATCAAATTAATAGACTTTAGTATTGCATCGCTACTTCCAAGAGAAACGCAAACGCCGATCGACCCTAATGTTTTAGAAGGGACACTAGCGTATATTTCCCCAGAACAAACCGGAAGAATGAATCGGGGGATCGATTACCGAACTGACTTTTATTCTTTGGGCGTAACTTTTTACGAACTGCTGACAGGAAGATTACCCTTTGAGTCAAATGATGCAATGGAGTTAGTGTATTCTCATATTGCCAAGAAAGCATCTCCAGTTAATGAAATTCATCCTCAAATCCCATCTGTCATTGGGGAGATTGTCAGCAAATTGATGGCAAAAAATACGGAAGAGCGCTATCAAAGTGCATTAGGATTGAGATTTGATTTAGAAAATTGTTTGGCGCAATTAAAAGAAACGGGTGAGATTCAGAAATTTGAAATTGCCAGATGGGATGCGTGCGATCGCTTCATCATCCCCGACAAACTCTACGGACGAGAAAAGGAAGTAGAAACTCTACTCCAAGCATTTGAAAGAGTTGCAAGCCCTGGTGAATCTCCCCTTGAGAAGGAACCAAAGAGAGCAGAGATGATGCTGGTAGCGGGCTTTTCTGGTATTGGAAAAACTGCGGTTGTTAACGAAGTTCACAAACCTATAGTAAGACAGCGCGGTTATTTTATCAAAGGGAAATACGACCAATATCAGCGAAATATTCCCTTCAGCGCTTTTGTACAAGCGTTTCGGGATTTAATGGAACAATTGTTAACAGAAAGCAATGCTCAAATCCAGCAATGGAAAACCAAGATATTAAAAGCTGTTGGAGAAAATGGACGGGTTATTACTGAAGTGATTCCCGAATTAGAAAGAATTATTGGCATTCAACCATCGGTAGCAGAACTATCAGGAACTGCGGCTGAGAATAGATTTAATTTATTGTTCCAAAAGTTTACCCAAGTCTTTACTGCAGCCGAGCATCCCTTAGTGATATTTTTAGATGACTTGCAATGGGCTGATTCGGCCTCTTTGAAGTTATTGCAATTATTAATAGCTGATACAGGTTATCTTTTTATAATTGGTGCGTACCGAGATAACGAAGTCAATCCCGGACATCCATTCTTAGTTGCTTTAAAAGAAATCGAAAAAACACAAGCAAATATCCATACAATAACGTTAGAACCATTGAGTCAAGATAGAATCAATTGTTTGGTAGCTGATACACTAAAATGTACGGAAGATTTGGCACAATCGCTCTCTGTATTGGTCTTTCAAAAAACCAAAGGAAATCCGTTTTTTGCCACACAATTTCTCAAAGCATTGTATCAAGATAAAGTCATTCAATTTACTCCTCACTATTTAGAGCAGGAAACAGTGAATCGTGAGTCTCTCGACTATGAGAGGGGAGGGTGGCAATGCGACCTGACACAAGTCAATGTGCAAGCACTGACAGATGATGTCGTTGCATTTATGACCTTGCAAATACAAAAGCTACCTCAATCAACGCAAAAGATTTTACAGTTATCGGCATGTATTGGCAATCAATTTGATTTAGCCACTTTAGCAATTGTTTCGGAAAAATCAGAAATTGAAACAGCAACAGATTTGTGGAAAGCGCTGCAGGAAGGGTTAATTTTACCGACTAGCGAAGTCTATAAGTTCTATCAACAAGAGTCATTAGTCAACAGTCACGGATTATTAGAAACTAACGAACAAAAGACACTTAACAAAGGAGTAAGAACAATTGCGTACAAATTTTTACACGACCGCGTACAGCAAGCTGCCTATTCTCTAATTCCCGACGATCGAAGACAATCAACTCATCTCAAAATTGGACAGTTACTTCAGCAAAATTTATCATTAATAGAACAAGAAGAAAAAATCTTCGATCTTGTTGGGCATTTCAACCAAGGGCAAGAGTTAATAACTCAACCACAGGAAAGAGAAGCATTAGCTCAACTTAACTTAAAAGCTGGAATTAAAGCAAGAAATTCTACCGCCTATGCAGCAGCAAGAAGCTATTTGCAAATAGGAATTGATTTATTACAGCCAAACTCTTGGTTGCATCAATATGAATTAACGCTAAACCTCTATGTTGCGGCTGCCGAAGTTGCTTATTTGAATGCTGATTTTGATAGCATGGAGCAGATAGCAGCAGTGGTGTTGCTATCTGCCCAAACAATTTTAGACAAAATCAAAATTTACGAGATTCAAATTGTTGCTCAGGTAGCTCGAAGTAAAATGTTGGAAGCTATTGCAATAGGTCGAGAAGTCCTAGGGCAATTGGGTGTTGAACTGCCCGACGAAGCCGAGCGAGCCACTATCGACAAAGCACTACAAACCCTTAGCAGCCAACTCCAAGACAGACGGATTGAGGAACTGATTGATTTACCCGTGATGAGTGATGCGGCAAATCAAGCAGCCATGCAACTACTCGCAATATTATTTTCACCCATTATTCAAGGAATGCCGGGATTATTGCCATTATTGAGTGCGAAGATGGTCAGTTTATCACTCGAATTTGGGAATACACATGCATCAACTATGGGATATGCGGCTCATGCTGTCGTGTTATGTGGCTGTTTAGAAGATGTAGAAATGGGCTATAGCTTTGGTAAATTAGCGATTTCCTTACTAGATCGCTTCAATGCAAAGAAATTCAAGCCCATGATTATGGCTTTGTTTGGGTTTTGTATTCAGCATCATCGGGAAGCGATCGGAGCAATGATACCGACATTGAAAGAGGGCTATACCGCGAGCATGGAAATTGGTGATTTTCTCTACGCTGGCTACAACATTGTCCGTTACCTTGATGGCAAATTCTTTAGTGGAGTAGAACTGGACACTTGGATACCAGAAATTGCAACTTACACAGCTGTTTTGGCAAAGTTGAAACAACATTCTATTCGGACTTTTTTGGATATCAGGCAGCAGATAGTACATAACTTGAAGGAACCCGTGAGCCAACCGGATTGCTTAATTGGAACTGCTTACGATGAAATACTCATGATGCCCAAGCACCATCGGGATTGCGAACTTACTATCATTGCCGAAGTCTATATTTGTAAACTGATGCTTGCCTGCTTTTTCGGCAATTACACCAGTGCCTTAGATTATATCTCCCAAGCCGAGGAGTATTTGATAGCAGTATCGGGATTTCTTTTTATTCCCATTTTCCATTTTTATGCAGCTTTAACGTACTTGGCAATCTTCCCCAAGCAGTCACAACACAAGCAAGCTGAAATGATGGCCTTGGTAGAAACCCATCAAGCTGCTCTCTATCAATCGGCGCAAAACGCTCCCATGAATTATCTTCATAAATGGTATTTGGTTGAAGCCGAACGGTGTCGGGTTTTAGGTAACAAAGTCGATGCTCTAGAAATGTACGATCGCACCATCCAACTTGCTCAAGAAAACGGCTTCGTCCAAGACGAAGCGTTGAGTCATGAACTAGCTGCTAAATTCTATTTAGACTGGGGGAAAAAGCAATTTGCTCAACTTTACCTTACAAATGCTTACTACTGTTACGCACGCTGGGGCGCACTTGCCAAAGTCGAAGATTTAGAAAAAGGCTATCCTGAATTACTCGCAACTATACTCCAACAGCCACAAATGAGTCTGAATCGCGATAGCACTATTATCAATTTGGCTTCTAAAACTGTCTTTTCCAAAAAGACAACTCTTTCAGATAATCTGGACTTGACAACTGTTTTCAAAGCCTCACAAGCTCTCTCCAGTGAAATTCAACTGGAGCAATTACTCTCCACATTAATGCAAGTTATGATGGTCAATGCAGGTGCTGATAAATGTGTTTTGATGCTAGTTAAAGAGCGTCGTTTAACTATAGAAGCTACGGCTCGATCGCAAGAAAATCATACAAAAAGTCATTGCAGTTTACAGCCATCTCTCCCCGTAGAATTTAGTTCGGAGATTCCTAAGAGTGTGATTAACTATGTGTTTCATACTAGTGAAACTTTAGTCAGCGATGATGATTCAATCCCTCCAATCCCTCTAACCTCTGACCCTTATTTTCAGCGTGAAAAACCTCAGAGCCTTTTGTGTACTCCAATTCTCAAGCAAGGAAAATTAATTGGTATTCTTTATTTAGAAAATCACTTGACTACAGCGGTATTTACACGCGATCGCCTGCAAGTTCTCAAACTCCTTACGACTCAAGCCGCTATCTCCCTAGAAAATGCCCAACTTTATCGCCAATTAGAGGACTATTCTCATACCCTAGAGCAAAAAGTAGAAGAACGCACGCAAGAAATTACACGTTCTTACGCTCAGCTTGAATCTACATTAGAAAAACTTTACTCCACTCAATCCCAACTTATTCAAGCGGAAAAAATGTCGGGTTTGGGACAGTTAGTAGCGGGAATTGCTCATGAAATTAATAATCCGATTAATTTTATTTATGGAAACTTAGAACCAGCGAGTGCATACGTTTCCTCCTTGGTTGAGTTAAATAATTTATATCAGAAATACTATCCACATCCTTTGCCGGAGATAGAAGAGAAAATTGCAGATATAGAACTCGATTTTTTAGTGAATGATTTACAAAAATTACTGAAGTCGATGAAGGTAGGAGCGGAACGTATCCATCAGATTGTGCTTTCATTGCGAAACTTTTCTCGCTTGGATGAAGCAGAACTCAAACCAGTCAACATTCACTCCGGTATTGATAGTACTTTGTTAATTTTGCAGCATCGCCTGAAAAATAATAGCAAGCATCCCGAAATTAAACTGATTCAAGAGTACGGTCAATTGCCTTTGGTGAATTGTTATGCTTCTGCAATGAATCAGGTCTTCATGAATATCATTAATAACGCCATTGATGCTTTAGAAGAATCCGAGACAAATCGCGAACCTGTTATTTCTATTAAAACGGAATTCCTCGAACCACAAAAGGTACAGATCCGCATTGCAGATAACGGTATCGGGATGAGCAAGTCAGTTCAAAGTCAGATGTTTAATCCATTTTTTACGACCAAGCCAGTTGGTAGTGCTACAGGTTTGGGATTGTCAATTAGCTATTCGATTGTGGTCGAAAAACATGGGGGTCAGTTAAGCTGTATTTCCACACAAGGGGAGGGGACAGAGTTTTTCATTGAAATTCCTATATAACAGTCCCTATAGAAGTTACAAACACTTCTTCCGTGTCTCCCTTGTCCCCCTTGTCCCCCTTATTCAAAACTCAAATACGATCGCTGTATGAATTTTGATTCGTGTTGCTAAACCACCAGCCGCATTTGGGAAAACTAAATATGGCAGTCTCAAAAATTCAGCAGTATGGTCCCTCCCCAAATCACCATTCCCGGTTATCAAGTGAGCGAACAGATCTACAACGGTTCAAGAACCCTGGTTTATAGAGGCTATCGAGAAACCGATTTTTTACCTGTAGTCATTAAACTGCTGAAAAATCCCTATCCTAGTTTTAACGAACTATTGCAGTTTCGCAATCAGTACGCTATTGCCAAAAATCTCAACTCACCTTCTATTGTCCAAACCTACAGTCTGGAGGTGTATCAAAATGGCTATGCTTTGGTGATGGAAGATTTTGGTGGAATTTCCTTACACGAATGGAGTGAAAATGGGAAAACTCAACCCTCTCTGAAGGAGTTTTTACACATTGCGATCGCTTTGTGCAATGCCTTAGATACCCTTTATCACCAACGAATTATTCATAAAGACATCAAACCTAGCAATATTTTAATTAATCCCGAAACCAAACAAGTTAAATTAATTGACTTTAGTATTGCATCCTTACTGCCCAAAGAAAAGCAATCGTTCATCAGTCTTAACGTACTAGAAGGGACGCTTGCTTATATTTCCCCCGAGCAAACCGGACGGATGAATCGGGGTATTGACTACCGCAGCGATTTTTATTCTTTAGGTGTGACGTTTTATGAACTTTTAACAGGACAACTCCCCTTTACCACAACTGAACCAATGGAGTTGGTTTACTGTCATATTGCAGTGCAACCACCCGTCGCTCATAACTTTAATAGTGATATTCCACCTATTGTTTCTGAAATCATCGCTAAGTTAATGGCGAAAAATGCGGAGGATCGCTATCAGAGTGCTTTGGGGCTAAAATATGACCTAGAACTCTGTCGAGAACGATGCCAAGAAAAGGGGAATTGCGCTGGGTTTACTTTGGGAGAACGAGACATCTGCGATCGCTTCAATATTCCAGAGTGTCTTTACGGTAGAGACGTTGAAATCGCAGAGTTACTGAGCGCTTTTAATCGCGTCAGTGAAGGTAGATCGGAACTGATGCTGGTTGCTGGCTTTTCCGGTATTGGCAAAACAGCAGTTGTCAATGAAGTGCATAAACCAATTGTTCGGCAAAAAGGTTACTTCATTAAAGGCAAATACGACCAATTCAACCGCAATATTCCTCTATCCGCCTTTGTGCAAGCTTTGCGGGATTTAATAAGACAGTTGCTCTGTGAAGATGATGACCGACTGGTGGAGTGGCAAAGGAATATCAAAACAGCACTGGGAGAAAATGCTCAGATCGTTATTGAGGTGATTCCTGAGTTAGAGCAGATTGTCGGACGACAACCTCCTGTTCCAATACTATCAGGTAGCGCTGCACAAAACCGCTTCAATATGATTTTTCAAAAGTTCATTCAGGTGTTCGCCACACAAACACATCCTTTGGTCATATTTTTGGACGATTTGCAATGGGCAGATTTAGCTTCGTTAAATCTCATGCAGGTGTTGATGAGCCAGAATGAGGGCGGCTATCTGCTGTTGATTGGCGCGTATCGCAATAATGAAGTTTCTCCAGTTCACCCATTAATGTTAATCCTAGAAGAACTTAAGAAAGCTAACGTTACAGTAAATAATATAACGCTAGCTGCCTTGAATCTACAGAGTTTGAATGCGCTAGTTGCCGATACTTTGCTATGTGGAGGATCTGTTGCTCAACCTTTAAGCAAGTTGGTTTATCAAAAGACAAAAGGGAATCCTTTTTTCAGCAGGCAGTTTCTCAAGGCATTGTATGAAGATGGGTGGATTGGGTTCGATGCTCAACTTGGATATTGGCAGTGCGATCTTGCAAAAGTGAGATCCCTCTCACTGACTGATGACGTAGTAGAATTTATGGCAATGCAGTTGCAGAAGTTGCCACCTACTACCCAAAACCTTCTGAAACTTGCAGCTTGTATTGGCAATCAGTTTGATTTAGCAACTCTCGCAATTGTTTCCGAACAAACGGAACTCGACGTCGCAACAGTGTTATGGAAGGCACTACAGGAAGGCTTGGTGATTCCCCAAAATCAAGTGTATAAATTTTATCAAAATTTTTCAGGGGTTGTAGGTGAGTTGTCATTAGAAAACAACGAACAAAGGACTTTTGGCAAAGAACACTTCACACTTTCCTACAAATTTCTCCACGATCGCGTCCAACAAGCAGCGTATTCTTTGATTCCCAGCCATGAGAAACAACCCATTCACCTAAAAATTGGACAGTTGCTTCTCAACAAGATACCAGTTGCTAAGCGGGAGGAACGGGTTTTTGAAATTGTGGGTCAACTTAACATGGCAGTTGAGTTAATTACCCAATTGACAGAACGAGAAACCCTAGCACGATTTAATTGGATGGCAAGTTGCAAGGCAAAAGCTGCCACCGCCTATACAGCAGCACTTAAGTATGCTCGTACAGGTATCGATTTGCTAGATGAAAATTCTTGGCAAAATCAATATGAGTTAACCCTGGCGTTGCATCAAGTTGCTGTAGAAACTGCTTATCTCAGTGGCGATTTCGATCAAATGGAAACTTTTGCCAATGATGTTTTCAATTATGCAAAGACTCCTTTAGATCGAGTTAGTGTGATTGAGGTAAAAATTGATGCTCTCATTGCTCTTGGAAAATATGCAGATGCGATCGCAGTGGCACGCGATCTCTTGCACCAATTAGGAGTAGAAATTCCTACAGCAACTGAAGAAAATGTTGCAGTTGCTTTTGAATCTGTCTCCAATGCCATAGGCGAGCGGCTACCTTCCGAACTACTAGATCTACCAGAAAATACTGACAAAAATATTTTATCAGTTGCTCGCATTTTAACAAGAGTAGCATCCGCAGCTTACGTGTCCGAGCCACTATTATATACACTTATAGTCTTAAAAAAGGTTTATCTATCAGTTGTTTATGGTAATGAGCCAACCTCAACCTTTGGTTATGTCAGCTATGGCATATTAATGTGTGGTGCAATTAAAAATTTTGAATTGGGTTATGAATTTGGTCAGTTAGCCCTCACTCTGCTATCGCGCACGCAAAATTTAGAACTTAAAGCGAAAACATTATGCCTGGTTAATGCGTTCACGCAGCATTGGAAGGTGCATCTGCGGAAAACCTTACACCCCTTACAAATAGCTTATTCTAGCGGTTTAGATGTGGGAGATCTGACTTTTGCTGGCTACTCCATTTACGCCTACGGATTTTACTCCTATTTTGCTGGGAACAACTTAACCCAACTGGAGTTGGAAATTGCTAAATACTCTCAAACGCTCAAGCAAAGTGAAATGTATTGCCAGTTGCTGCGACAAATTCTGCTCAATCTCACAGGACGTGCAGATAACCCGGTCATATTCAAGGGTATAGCCTGTGACGAAGAGCAGCAATTGTCATTTTATCAAGCAGGAGGCGATTGCAGTGGATTTGCTTTTTTTTGGATTCATAAAATGGTCTTGTGCTATCTGTTTTCTGACTTTGAACAAGCTGTAAATCATGGAAAACAGGCAAGACGGTATTTGGATGCCATCATTGGTTCCATGCACCCACCTATATTTCACTTCTATGAATCTTTAACGTACCTGGCATTGTTACCGCAACGCCCAGCCCCAGAACAACAGCAAATGGAGGAATGCATAACTGCTAATCAGGAAAAACTTCATGAATGGGCGGCTCATGCACCAATGAATTTTCAACATAAATACGAGCTAGTGGAAGCAGAGCGCTATCGGGTTTTGGGTCAGCGAGTGGAGGCAATTGAATACTACGATCGCGCCATTACTGGAGCAAAAGAGCATGAATACCTTCAGGAAGAAGGTCTTGCCAACGAACTAGCAGCTAAATTTTACCTCGACTGGGGCAAAGAAAAAGTCGCCGCTTGCTATTTGCAAGAAGCTTATTATTGCTACGCCCGTTGGGGAGCTAAAGCTAAAATCGCAGATTTAGAAACCCATTATCCCCAACTACTTGCGCCCATTCTTCAGCAAACCCGTTCTGCCTTGTCGGTGAATACAACCATAACTGTCGTGAGTTCGAGTGGTATCGGTTCGACGACTTCCACTAGCACCATTGCGGATGCACTCGATTTCGCTGCTATTCTCAAAGCCGGACAAGCCCTTTCTAGGGAGATTGAATTAGATAAACTCTTCTCAACTCTGTTGCAAGTCGTTATTACAAATGCTGGAGCGGATAAATGCGTGCTGCTCCTTTCGGAAGAAGGTTGCTTGATAGTTCAAGCTGTCGCCAAATTTGATTTTTGCCCGATCCTGCTCAACCCACATCCTCTGGAAGAAAGTCAGGATGTACCAGTCAGTCTTATCAACGCTGTCAAACGCAGTTTACAACCAGTGGTGGTTGTGGATGCGACAGTAGATCTTCAGTTTATCCAAGACTCCTACATTCAGCAACAACAGCCTAAGAGCATCTTGTGCAGTCCCATTTTGCATCAAGGCAAGTTGCTGGGTATTTTGTATCTGGAAAACAACTTGGTAACCGGAGCATTTACCCTCGCTCGTGTTGAACTGCTCAACTTAATTTGTGCTCAAGCCGCCATTTCTTTGGAAAACGCTCGACTGTATCAGAAAACTCTAACGTATGCCCAACAGCTCGAACAATCTCTCGAGCAGTTAAACGCCAGTCAGTCTCGCTTTCACAACCTTGTAGACAATGTTCCTGGTGTGGTTTATCAAAGCCGCCTGACTCCTGATGGTGATATGGCGCTGACTTATATCAGCGCGGACTGTTATGACTTGTACGAAATCACACCTGAGGAAGCCCTTAGCGATTTACGGCGTCTCATGGGACTGGTGCATCCAGAAGATACCTTTAGTTACCAGCGCTCCCTTTTAGAGTCTATTAAAACTCTCACACCCTGGCACTGGGAAGGACGAATCATTACGCCATCTGGAGCCGTCAAGTGGATTTGTGGCGAAGCTCGATTGGAACAACAGCTTGATGGGTGTTTGGTTTGGGACGGCTTGATCTTGGAAATCAGCGATCGCAAACGCGTTGAAGCCGAGCGCCAACAAAAATCTCTCGAGCTAGAAATCGCTTTACAAGAACTCCAACACGCGCAACTCCAGATCGTTCAAAACGAAAAGATGTCAGCACTGGGCAGTTTAGTCGCAGGTGTGGCTCATGAAATCAATAATCCTGTTGGTTTCATTGCTGGAAATTTGCAACCTGCACTCGATTATATCGAAGATACTTTTGGATTGATCGATCTGTATCAGCAGGAATATCCCAATCCAAGTACGGTGATTCAAAATAAGATAGCAGCGATTGAGTTTGAGTATATTCGTGAGGATTTACCCAAATTAATTGGCTCTATGAAATTGGGCGTGCAACGCATTCGCGATATTAGCACCAGTTTGCGAATTTTCTCCAGAGCGGATCGAGATTATAAGGTTCCGTTTCATCTTCACTCCGGTATTAATAGTACAATCTTGATTCTCAAACATCGCCTGAAAGCAAATGATACTCGTCCCGCCATTGAAGTTGTTACAGATTATGGCAATATCCCAGAAATTGAATGTTTCCCCGGACAGATCAATCAAGTTTTCATGAATATTCTAGCAAATGCTATTGATGCAATAGAAGAGTCATTTATCAATGGTCATGGGTTACCTGCAAACAGTAAAATTCCTACGATTGCAATTTGCACCTATTTGACAAGGAGTTCTAATGTTATGCCAATGACTCATGATGAAGAACAATTGACTCACGATCGCGTTGTAATTCAGATTCAAGATAATGGTATAGGGATGACAGAGGAGGTAAAACAGAAGATGTTCGACCATCTGTTTACCACTAAAGGTGTGGGGAAAGGAACTGGATTGGGGTTAGCGATCGCTCGCCAAATTGTGATAGAAAAACATGGTGGAACGATCGAAGTTAACTCAACTTTAGGTGAAGGCACTCAATTTGTCATTACACTTCCAGTCAAAGAGAATTCTTAACCGGAATGACTTATTATACTAGTACAGTTCGGCGTAAATAAAGCAACCATTAGTGACAGAGAAAAAGCTTACAGTTAAAGCTTTTGCGCCTTCTGCCACGCCACTTGCTGTAGCCTGTGAAACCCGTCCACCGCAGTGGCTCCTCTGCCATCGTACTTCTGCTTTCGTGTACTAGAAACTTGTGACGAAAAGCTCGATCCAAAATTGCCAGGGTCGAACGTGGTAAGGGTATGAATGAAGAAATTTAACAAAAAACATTCGACTCTTTAAATCAATAGCAACTCATCAGCAAAGTGTTGCACCAGAAATGATATTATTGCTCTAACGCTCCCCATACTGAGTTGGTGTCAAAGCATTTGACAGCACCAACAAGCCCTCGAAAGCTACTTACTAATAAATTATACTTATTAACTTAATATGGCAGACGATATACCTCAAGCAGGACAAAAAGCGCCTGATTTTTCTGCACCAGACCAAGATGGTCATCAAGTGAGTTTGGGTGATTTGTCCGGTCAGTGGATCGTTCTTTACTTCTACCCAAAAGATGACACCCCCGGTTGTACGACAGAAGCTAAAGACTTCACCGAGTTAAGTCAAGACTTTAGCAAATTGAATGCAAAAATTTTAGGTGTCAGTGTAGATTCCGAAAAAACTCACTGTAAATTTATCAACAAGTATAATTTGTCAATTACATTATTAAGTGACCCAGAGCATCAAGTTGCTGATGCTTATGGTGCATGGCGATTGAAAAAATTTATGGGTAAAGAGTATATGGGTGTGGAACGCTCAACTTTTCTGATTGCACCCAACCAAACCATTGCATATACCTGGCCAAAAGTCAAAGCTAAGGGTCATGCAGTAGCGGTACTGGCGCAATTACAAAAATTGGTAGACACGTAAAAATGAGCAAACCCGACGCGTCTGTCGTCAGGTTTGAAATTGATATGTCAAGAAATGGATGAAGAAAAAGGATAAAGAATGAAATTTTTCGCTCCTTTATCCTTATGACTTCATACTTTTTGTTAATCCGTTTCCAAATGTGCTTGTGCTAAGAGCCTTTTGCCATGAATAACTGCCGCAATTGTTACAGTGTTACCTTGAATCTGATAAATAATTCGATAGGTGTAAGCAAACAGTTCTCTAATGCTACCGTCATTAAATTCCGGAACAATTGGTCCAGAAAGCGGGAGTTTGCTTAACTTACGAGAAGAATCAAGTATTCTCTGAACTACTGTGGCAGCATAGGAAGCGGAGTCACGAAATATGTATGCCGCGATCGCGTCTACATCGTCAAGCGCTTTGGGAGACCAAACTACTCGATAAGCCATTTACGTAAAAGCGCCTCGGCTTCCTCTTGAGAGATAGTGTCCTTACTGTCAGCTGCCAACAAACCCTGACGTACTTTTTCAAGTACGTATAGGTGATACTGAACATCCTCCACAGAACAATCGTCTGGTAGTTTGCTCAGCAGAGATTGGACTTTTTCCTTTGTAGTACTCATAGCATTTTTTTTAGTAAATTTATATGAATTATTTTTTAAGGGTAGGCAAAGAACCTACCCTTAATCTACATTCTGTTAAAAGTTTTCGTACTTCGCAATGGCATCCTTCATCTTGTCTAAGACCTCTGAGACAGGCATAGTACCTAATTCTCCAGAAGCCCTAGTACGGATACTGAGAGTATTACTTTCTACCTCTTTGGCTCCCACCACTGCCATGACGGGAATTTTTTCTTTCTCAGCATTGCGAATCAGTTTGCCAAGGCGATCGCCAGTGGTATCCACTTCTGCACGAATACCCAACATTCTCATTTTGGCTGCCACATCCTTTGCATAATCTAGCTGTCCTTCTCCTACTGGCAACAATCTTGCTTGTACTGGGGCTAACCACAAAGGAAAATCGCCTGCATACTCCTCAATTAAGATCCCAATCAACCGTTCTAAGGAACCGAAAGGAGCACGGTGAATCATAACTGGGCGTTTGCGGACTCCATCTTCTGCCACATATTCCAAATCAAACCTTTCTGGCAGATTGTAATCTACCTGTACCGTTCCCAACTGCCACTCTCGCTCCAACGCATCGCTAAAAATAAAGTCAAGCTTGGGACCGTAAAAAGCTGCTTCTCCAATTCCCAAGAAATGCTCCATCCCTAGCTGTTCGACCGCACGCTGAATAGCACCTTCTGCTTTTTCCCAAACATCATCCGAGCCAATATACTTATCGCTAGCCGGATCGCGAAAACTCAGTCTCGCTTTAAAGTTTTTGAGTTGCAGTTTGTTGAAAACAGATAAAATCAAATCCACAACATTGAGAAACTCACTATCTAACTGTTCTGGTGTGACAAATAAGTGAGAATCATCAACCGTGAAACCCCTTACCCTGGTCAAACCACCCAATTCCCCAGATTGCTCGTAACGGTAAACTGTCCCAAACTCTGCTAACCGCATGGGGAGTTCTCTATAGGAACGCAAATCGCTCTTATAGATTTGGATGTGAAACGGGCAATTCATTGGCTTGAGAACGAAACCTTGCTCTTGTTGTTCGGCTTCTTCATCCTCTGCCATCAAAGGAAACATATCTTCTTTATACTTCTGCCAGTGTCCGGAGGTTTTAAATAAGTCAACTCTGGCAATGTGAGGAGTCACGACTGGCAAATAGCCGCGTTTTAACTGTTCCTGTTTGAGGAAATCTTCTAGAAGACTCCTTAACAGAGTTCCTTTTGGAGTCCATAACGGTAATCCCGGTCCCACCAAGTCTGAAAAGATAAATAAGCCCAGTTCTTTACCCAGTCTTCGGTGATCTCGTCGCAGAGCTTCTTCCTTACGCCGTTTGTATTCGGCGAGTTGTTCTGGTGTTTCCCAAGCCGTTGCGTATATACGTTGTAACTGTGCTTTATTTTCATCTCCACGCCAATAAGCACCGGCTACGCTTTCCAATTCAATTGCTTTTGGGTTAAGCTCCTTTGTACTTTCCAAGTGAGGTCCGGCACACAAATCCCACCATTCATTTCCTAAATGGTAGATTGTAATTGGTTCCTCTTTAATATCTGCTAAGATTTCTAACTTATATGGTTCGTTAATTTCTTTAATACGGCGTTCGGCTTCTTCGCGGCTAACTTCTTCCCGAATGACTGGTAACTTTTTATTAATTAACTTAACCATTTCTTTGTAAATGGCTTTTAAATCCTGTTCTGAGAAGGGTTCGGGATTGTCAAAGTCATAGTAAAAGCCATTCTCAATCCAAGGACCGATGGTAACTTGCGCCTTGGGAAACAGCCTTTGTACAGCCATTGCCATAACGTGAGAAGCCGTGTGGCGAATTTTTTTTAGACTCTCTGACTCGCTAGTACGCGGCAAATATACTATTTTTTCTGGTGTTTCTAGTTGATTGGATGATTCTGGCGGCATCGGCTATAAAATAATTGGCGAAACGATTGAACTGTTAACTTATGAGTTAAATTTATAACAAATATTATTAATTATAATACACTTTTATTTTCATCTTGTCAGCTTTTATTTGTTGTCAGGGGGGAACCTTAGTATTTCAATATAACCATTTTTGAGTTCTTCCATTCATTGTTTAACAACTATTAAGTCATGCATATAATCCAACCCCATACAGTTGCTTTTCCCTCATAATTCTGATAATGGTGAAGTAAATGTTCCGGGCTGCCCAACATCAACACAGCCCCAACTAAGCTTACTCAAGTTAATAAGTATGCCGTGCATTATCTTGGATTGGTGAGCTTCCGAACTGAATATAACTAGTTAAATAGCTGTGGGTTGATTTTTACAAACCCAACTGCTTAATTTATTTCTAATAAAGACTTAGCATAATACTGTCAGTAATGACCCCGACTAATTTTAGATTTTCATAATATTTTACGCTCGCATTGCTCCTAGATGCATTCGTGTGGAATTTCGCAACTCATATCATCCCTCCTACCGTGTAGTAGCGGTTTACTGCTTGTGGTTCTAGTGAGTTTTGCGCGAGCTTACATAAGTTTAACTTAACTTATTGTTAACTAATAATTATAAGGTTACTTGTTGCCATATTTAGCGTTTTGGATTGATTTTCGGGGAGAAATGGCAGTTAGATGGTGAGTATTCCAATGAATGCACATTGCCCTCAGAATAAAATTCTAGGGTTATACGCCCTCCCTTGTTTACCAGTTCCCTGGGGGCGGGAAACCCGCCTACAGCAATGGTCTCACCACCTACTTTCCCTGGACTTACCATAAGGCAAGAACTTGATTGAAGCCTGCGTAGGCTGGCTTTGTTTGTGCAGCTGCGTTTCCAATCGTCGGCGTTTTTTCCCTCATTAGGATGCTCCCGCTAAATATGGCTGTTAGCTCCCCAAGTTCCTTAAAAAGCGGGGGAGCTAACTAACCCGTTACTCTAAGTTTTCTGAGAATTAGTATAATATTTTCAAAGTTTTCAAACCTTTAAAGAATCTATACTGTGTATTATTGAACATACGTATATGCGGCAATTGCTGGCAATCTCGCTTGGAGTATTGATGGTTTTTTTAAGATCCCTCTGCGGAATCTGTACAACCGCATTTAGGAATTTATATAATGGATAAAATGTAGCTAATGTTACAGATGCTGGAAAATTTCTGACTTATGAAAGAGATTTAAAAAATGTTAAGAATCTTAAATAGGGTTAATATTAGTATGAAAGTTAAGAATATGCTTCTCCTTTATGCAAGACTCTAATCTATCGGAATCAGAGTTGCTGAAAACGGTTTTGCAACCATTATTAGAAGATTTTCAGTATTGGTTTGCGAGATCGCGCAACTTTTTAGAAACAGAGCAGCTTTCATTTATGAGTCCAAACGAACAATCAGACTTACTAATGAGAGTCAAGCAAGCACAAGCGGAAGTAAACACGGCTAAGATGCTATTTACAGCAACAGACAGCAAGGTAGGAATTGATATGGCAACGCTAGTCCCTTGGCATCAATTAGTATCGCAATGCTGGAATGTAGCGATGCGCTTCCGTCAAATGCGAGATAATGAACAACAGAGAGACAGCATATAAGTCAAGATTCTTTAACATTTCCTAAGGGCAAGTGTATATTATGCTACCATTCTTTTTTCTGAGTTAAAAATTTTCATTTTATAAATACAGGCGCACCAACAGTGCGTTAAGCATTTGGTATCCTTTGGCATTCACTAACTGCATTTAAAAACTTTTCATTAAAATTAGCTACTTCTGGAGGAAAAACAATGTTGCACCTACTTTACATTTTTGCCTTTACTTTATTGGCTTTTATAGCAGTTGCAAATTTAATTCGCAATTTGATTTTATTTAGTTTTGATAGAGAGCGAGTGTATCCACCAAAATCTGTATCGTTAGGCGATCGCAACACTCACAAATCATTTACACCCCATCCAGAGTTACTGGATGCGTCTGGTAACTTAATTAGAGAACCATTGTTAGTTATGCGATCGATCAACGTTGAAGACGCCCGTCAAAAGCTCGATGCACTTTACGAAGCTTCTCCAGGACAAAAAATCGAGAAAGAAGAATAAATTATGAATTATGAAGTATGAATGATGAATTATAAATTTTTAAGAGTTTCATAATTCATCATTCATAAAGAATTATGAATTTTTAAGAGTTTCATAATTCATAATTTATCATTCATAATTCCTTAAGCTTCTATCACTACCCGAAGGTTACCGCGTTTTTTAGCAACGCGGCAAGCTGTTGTGCTTCCGGAACGCTCAAATTCTAGATCGAGAATTGTACCACCAACGCGCAAATTATGTAGGGACAGACGATTTATCGACTCCGGTAAGGCAGGGTCGATAATTCGCAAGCAATTGTTGGGAGCATCTGGCACTAGGTTAACTATCATTTGCAGCAGTTGGAAAATGCTGCCTGTAGCCCAAGCCTGAGGCGTACAAGCAACAGGATACTGCACGGGGGCATTATCGCCATTGCGTTCGTAGCCGCAGAATAATTCTGGAGGACGACCGTAGGGCTGCTGATTAGTCATGTCGAATAAGCCCTCAAAAAGTTCCAAGGCTTGGTCGATCAAACCGAGGGAACGCAAACCCATAGCAATGAGGGAATTATCGTGAGGCCAAACTGAACCAATGTGATATCCCATGGGATTGTAAGCAGGTGATAAACTGCTTAGGGTACGAATACCCCAACCGTTGAACATATCCGGTCCGCGCAATCGTTCGGCAACGCTGTAAGCTTTTTCTGGGGTAAATATTCCTAAATGCAGACAGTGACCGGGATTGGATGTAATGCTATCTACGCGATCGCCATCGCCATCCAAAGCCAAGGCGCAAAAATCTTGGTCTTCCATCCAAAAGTCTCTGTTGAAGCGAAGCTTCAAATTTCTGGCTTCTTCCGTCCATCGATCTGACAAATCAATGCGCTTCTTCATTCTAGCGATTTCTGCCAAGCGTAATTTGGCAGCATAAACGTAAGCTTGTACTTCACACAGGGCAATTGGTCCGTTAGCCAACTCTCCTTTGCGGTTAACAATACAATCTCCAGAATCTTTCCACCCTTGGTTGGCAAGCCCCTTTTTAGATTTACGGTAGTAGCTGAGGTAACCCGTGTTTTTCATACTGCGGTCAATCCATTCCATTGCCGCTAGTGCATTAGACCAGAGATGTTCTAAAGTCTCTCCATCATGAGTCCAGGCATAATACTCAGCATATAGCATCAGCCACAAGGGAGTGGCATCTACCGTACCGTAGTAAGGTGTATGAGGTATTTCCTGACAGCGTGCAAGTTCCCCAAACCGCAACTCGTGCAACATCTTACCCGGTTCTTCGTCTCGGCGATCGTTCTCTACTTTGCCTTGGTAATTCGCCAGTATGTATAGAGTTTCCTTGGCAATCTGAGGATTTAGCATCAAAGTTTGAGAAGCCGTAATGATGGAGTCTCTGCCAAATAGTGCCGAAAACCAAGGAACTCCTGCGGAAACAGTCTTGTATTTACCAAAAGATTGGCGCAATAAATACATATCCTGTTCGGCACGCTCAATAATTCGATTAAAATAGCTTTTATCCGAGCGAATTTGTGTAATTTGGTGTACCCAGTTTTGCTCTTCCATCAACTCAGAAGCTTTTGCTTGTCCTAAGGTGATAGCAGCACTGACTGTAGAGCTCGATTGGTTGTTGGTTAATAAATTCACTCGATAACCCAACTTTTGGGTTTCGTGGGAAGCCAATTCCAATCTCCAAATAGCCGTATATCCTTTAAAATAGTCTGGTTGCCGATACTGAAATTGAATGCGGGATTCCATCACCAAACCATCAAGACCTTGATAGGCAAGTGAAATTGATTGTTCCTTATGCGTTGGATTTTGAGTTTGTGCCAGAACTCCTTCAAGGGAGGACGTTTCCTCTGGCGCTTCCTCTACCTGCCGCAAAAGTTTACCCCGATTGTCCCGGCTATAGCCACGGACTTCAAATAGATCGGCAAAATCTGCTTCAAAACTGATGCTAAGTTCAAAAGAAATGGAAGTTGTGCTATAATTTGAGACTTCCAATTCTTCAAAGAGAGCACCATTCAGTACAAATTCCCGACGAATACCCAATGTATCTGGCCTCAGGCGTTCGTCTATTCTGGGGTTGGTACATAAAACCGATAGTGAAAATCCTTTGTCAGCCGTACTGCTTAGGAGTATGGGTGAATGCCCTTCAATTTGCAACTCCAAACGACTGAGGAATCGCGTATCACTGCAAAACAAGCCCAAACTCGGACCGTCATTTAACCCGCAACCAGAGACATTTCCGAGAGTGTCTGTTATAAAAAATAAATCATCGTCTTTAACCGTCAATGTTGGCTGCGGTTTTTCACTGATTACGCAGGGCCACTCTGAAATAGGTACTTGGTCAGCAGGAACAAAGGTTTTTCCGTCCAGAACAATTTTCTCCGGGGTCATGAGGGTATCCGGTGTCATCAGCTAATATCCGTGTGTACAGGTCTACTTGTTTTTCTCAATCGCATCAGCGTCAACAGGAAAAAAGACGCCAATCCAAAATGATTTGAGCCACTGAGCCAAAATAATAATCGCATACCGCTGGTTATAGGGTCTGGATCTAACTCACGACATCAAATTTTTATCTAAGAAAGGCAGATAGCAGATGGCAGAAGGAAAATTTTCAGGTTTTCATTCAGGATTGAGCCATCTATACACTCTGCACATTTGGGATTTTACAGTTCCAAAGTAAAGGGGGCGAGAAATCCCCCTTTAATTCCCTTGCGCCCGAGTAGCGAGCGTTTGGGGCTGCTTTCTTCAAAAGTCAGTCGGCACAATAAAACATAACTATGTTAACTTATGTTAAGAGCCTTAAAGCCCAGTAACTACTAACTAGTAACCACTAACAGACCCAACAGATAAATGGGAATATGCGTTAAAATAGACTCAAACATAACAATTTTATCCATATAAGCGTAGATTTGAACTTTTCTCTAACCTATTTCTAACAGATTAAATAGATTTTTTTGGAAAGTTTTAAAAAAGAATAAAGATATTTTTAAGCAACAAAATTGTTGGCTCAATTACATACTTTAATATTTGAAATACGCGTGGGGCGATCGCTACACACTGTATCTCAATAACACATTACCGTCGTTTAACCTCTTGCGACTACCTAAAGTCGATCTTGGTGAACTATATTAGATTATGCAAGTCAGCTATTATTAAAACTTCCCAACATTAGCCGATGGATAACGAAAACGTACCATGGCTGTGGTGTGTGTGTTCTTTAGACCTCGAAGACTCACTTCCCATGCCTCACTGCCAACTCCTCATTTTTTAGTGGAGAGGAGTTTCACAATTCTTTACATATTGCAACCATTTTATTAACTAAAGAGTACGTTGTAATTTGTACAATGCAGCTGTGACAAGGATTTTATCTGAGATTGTGGCTACCAAAAGACATTGATGAGCATTCCGACTTCCATGCTGAGTGAATTGCTACAGGCTCTACCCTACCTGCGGCCCCAGATATATTTTAAAGCTTCGTTAACAGCGCTCTCCCATGCGATGGAAGATCAAGTTTTGGCTGCGACTTTAGAGCAGCCTTTAGTGATCGCAAGCTTTCAGAGAGAGCGATTTTACCGCCAAGAAGCTCATCGGTATCAGAGGCTAGCTCAGCGGAGCAATCAAATATACGTACTATCAGCACCAGAAACGGACTTCACCAATAGTTCCGAGTACTATGAAAAAATTGCCTTTGAACCAGAAGATGCGTTGAGTCAAGAGTGGCATTTAGTAGTCATAGCTCAAAACTACGCGACTTGTTTGGTTTGTCGGGAAAGCGTTGGATCTATAACCAAAAACAACAAACTGCGAGAGACAAATCCTTCTCTGGACATGGATACAGCGCGGAGGTTTGAAGGAATTTGGACAGCAGAACGAGGTGTGAGTCTCAAAGCAGCTGGCTTGCTACTGAATAGAATTTTGGAATACAGACCGGAACTGTCTGACAAAATTGAACAAGCACGTCAAAGGTTTGGGTTGTCCGAGAACAACAGCGAAGTCACATCAGCATACAGTAATGAATATGCTTGTAACATCGATACTGACCCCTTTGTTCAACGCTTGGTGACTTATTTACAAGCAAGTCAGTATAAATTACACAAAGCTTATCGTTCCATTTCAGCCCAAGCACGAAAAGAGCGTTTGGTAAATTCTATTGGTACGGCTATCAGGCGATCGCTCAATCCTCAAGAAATTCTCAAAGTCGCAGCTCAAGAACTCGGACAGAATTTAGAAGCTTGCCGCTGTTTAATTTACCGCGCTCAAGCAACAGATGTCCAAGCCAAAATAGAACACGAGTTTTTAAGCCCTGGAGTCCCATCTCTTCTAGGAAAACCTTGGCCTTTAGAAAACAACCTCCTGTTTCGAGAAGTTGTATTGCAAAACGATGGTGTTTGTGTTATGGATACTCGAACGGATTCTTACATCAGTAGTTCCAAAGCACTGACAAAACTTGTTAAAAAGCACGGAATTCTGTCTTGGCTGATGGAACCGGTATTCTACCAGGGGCGGTTGTTAGGTATTGTTGAGCTGCATTATTGTAAAGAAAATATACACGATTGGCAAACTGGGGATTTTGATTTAGTAGAAGCGATCGCCACACAAGTAGGAGTTGCGCTCATCCAAGCAGAAGCATACGCGAACTTAGAAGAACTGAACCAGCAATTAGAAGCCCTCGATCGCACGCGCAGTAATTTGATCGCAATTACCGGTCACGAACTCCGGACTCCCCTCTCTACAATACAAGTGTGTTTGGAAAGCCTTGCTACTGAACCAGATATGCCCTTAGAGTTGCGACAGGTAATGCTCAACACAGCGCTTTCTGACTCAGAAAGAATGCGAAAACTGATACAAGATTTCCTAACGCTTTCAAATTTAGAAAGCGGAAGAGTAGAATGGCATCCCGAATCACTCACCTTACAGGAGTGCGTGGATTTATCCCTAAGCCGCATACAAAGTCGCTTTGACAAAGAAAATATCCCCACAATCAAAACTCAGATTGCACAAAACCTACCCCTAGTGAAAGCTGACGGTGATTGGCTAGTAGAAGTTTTAGCAAAACTCATAGACAATGCGTGTAAATTTACACCTGTAGACGGAACCATCACAGTCAAGGCGGAGCGCAACAATCAAAAAATGGTTGAGGTCACAGTAGCGGATACCGGGCGGGGAATTGAACCGAATCGCTTAGAAATCGTATTTGACCGCTTTTACCAAGAAGAAGGAGCACTGCGGCGTACCACAGGTGGAACCGGGCTTGGATTAGCAATTTGTCGTCAAATTGTCAATGGTTGGGGAGGAGAAATTTGGGCTGAATCCGGCGGCAAAAACAAAGGCAGTCAGTTTCACTTTACCATACCCATTATTGAGAACAGCCAAGAGCAAAAACCTTCAAAAGTCAAGAGTAAATAATTGAAGAGCCATTAGCCATTAGCCATTAGCAATTACCAAAAACTGTTACAGTCTATGACGTAATCGCAATATAAGGCTAGCTGCGGTGATAGTATGCCCTAAAAACGTTGAGAGAGAACTCTATGGCGGAAACACTTTCTGGACAAACTCCCGTTTTTGGTGGTCACACTGGCGGCTTGCTTAAAAAAGCAGAAACAGAGGAAAAGTATGCTATTACTTGGACTAGCCCCAAGCAACAGCCCTTTGAACTACCCACTGGTGGTACTGCTATCATGCGCCAAGGAGAAAACTTGCTATACTTGGCTCGCAAAGAGTATGGCGTCTATCTGGGCGGTCAAGTACTCCGGAAGTTGAAAATCACAGATTACAAAGTTTATCGGATCTTCCCCAACGGAGAAATTCAGTACATTCACCCAGCTGATGGTGTCTTTCCAGAAAAAGTCAACCAAGGTCGTGAAAAAGTTCGTTATAACGACCGTAGAATCGGTGAAAATCCAAGCCCCGCTCAAGTTAAATTTAGCGGTACGGCTACCTATGATGCTCCCAATTCATAGTTAATTGTTAGTGGTTAGTGGTTGGTCGTTAGTAGTTGGTCGTTGGTCGTTATTAGTAACAATCAATCGTTAACTACAGCCACCAGTTACTAACCACTAACCACTCACCACTCACCACCAACCCATCGTGATGATTTTCCCAGAATTCTCCGAGTTTTCTGAATTAGCTAAAGAGGGCAATTTTGTTCCAGTCTACCAAGAATGGGTCGCGGACCTCGATACACCCGTGTCTGCTTGGTACAAAGTCTGCGCGGGTCAACCTTTTAGCTTTTTACTAGAATCTGTTGAAGGTGGAGAAAAACTGGGACGGTATAGCTTTGTGGGTTGCGATCCGTTATGGGTTTTAGAAGCTAGAGGAGATTTCGTCACTCAAACACACCGCAATGGGTCTCAGCAAGTCTATGAAGGTGACCCCTTTACAACTTTGCAAGCTTGCTTGGAACCTTATAAACCAGTGAAATTACCTCAATTACCTCCAGGGATTGGGGGTTTATTCGGTTTTTGGGGCTATGAATTGATTCATTGGATAGAACCGCGAGTCCCAATTCATCCACAAGATGAACGAAATATTCCAGATGGATTGTGGATGCAAGTGGACAGCTTGTTAATTTTTGACCAAGTCAAGCGGAAAATTTGGGCGATCGCATATGTTGACTTGCGCGATGTAGAGACTCAGAAGGGGAAGCCATTAGAACAGGCTTATCAAAAAGCATGCGATCGCGTAACTCACATGGTAAGCAAGCTTTCTTTACCTCTATCCCCACAAAAAACTATTCTAGAATGGACGCCACCAGAAACAAACAAAGCGCGGAAAGGAAAGGGAATAGAGGACTACAAGAGTAACTTTACGCGATCGAGCTTTTGTGCCAGTGTTGAGAAAGCAAAAGAGTACATCAAAGCAGGAGATATCTTTCAGGTTGTTATTTCCCAACGATTGACAACGGAATATACGGGAGATCCCTTTTCTCTATACCGATCGCTCAGGCAAATCAATCCTTCGCCTTACATGACGTATTTTAACTTTCAGGATTGGCAAATTATCGGCTCTAGCCCGGAAGTCATGGTCAAAGCAGAACTGGATGCAGAAGGACAGGCGATCGCAACAGTACGTCCCATTGCAGGAACGCGTCCGCGAGGGAAAACTCCCCAAGAAGACGCCGCAAATGCTCTTGACTTACTCCAAGACCCCAAGGAAATTGCAGAACACGTCATGCTTGTCGATTTGGGACGAAATGATTTGGGGCGAGTTTGTCAAAGTGGAACTGTGAGAGTTGATGAACTGATGGTCGTTGAACGTTACTCTCATGTAATGCATATTGTGAGTAATGTTGTGGGTAAACTTGGAGCGGGAAAAACAGCATGGGATTTACTGAAAGCGTGCTTTCCTGCGGGAACAGTGAGTGGCGCACCCAAAATTCGAGCCATGGAAATTATTTATGAGTTGGAACCGAGCCGTCGCGGTGTTTACTCTGGTGTTTACGGGTACTATGATTTTGAAGGGCAATTGAATAGTGCGATCGCAATTCGGACAATGGTAGTTCGGAATAATATGGTAAGCGTGCAAGCAGGTGCGGGTTTGGTGGCTGATTCCGATCCGGAAAAAGAATATGAGGAAACATTGAATAAGTCTAGAGGTCTTTTAGAAGCCATTCGCTGTTTGCGATAATCCTAAGGATTTGGGAACTGCAAATGAAAGCCGATAAACGCTGATGAGTTGTACCTCATTCACTTTGTCATCTGTTATTTTATATTTTGCACCTCTCCGTACAAATGCAACTAAAACAAAAAGATGCGCGATTGAGCTACCTAATTTTTCTTAGCTTTTATCGCTAAATCATTAGTTTGAGTGGCTTATTCCGGTTAGTTATATATTAGATCGCGTTTGTCAACCAATTGTTTGAAACCCTGAAAATCTCATAGAACAGATTTTGGAGTCAAGAAATTAACAATATGCTTTTGAGAAATATTATTCAGAACATTTTTCTAGCCTGTCGAGTATCGATTCTAGTTCCTGTCATGTGTTTATTATTGTCAGGGTTTGCACTCTTAGTATACGGGGCTGCTCAAACTGTCATAACGATAAGTCTCGCGCTCCGAGTCGGTAATTTATCTGGCAAAGAAGCAAAGATCATGATTATATCGTTTATCGAAATCATTGATGTGTTTCTCCTTGCTACAGTTTTCTACATCGCAGCATTGGGACTTTATGAACTGTTTATTGACAACCGCGTCAAAGTTCCCACCTGGTTGGAGATTCGTAGCATTGATGACCTTAAAAATAAGCTCGCCAGTGTTGTGGTAGTAATTTTAGGTGTTGTGTTCCTCGGACAAGCAGTAAGGTGGGAGAGTGGAAGAGAAATATTGCCCTTTGGATTGAGTGTTGCCTTAGTAATTGCAACATTAACCTATTTTCTAGGCGAAAAAACTAAAAGCGAACAAATGAAAAAACTTCTTAGCAGTAAAGGAACAAAAAACTTAATTTACCCTAACTTAGAAAATCAAGTGGAGGGTGCCAATAACAAAGAGGAACACTAAACTCTGAAAAACAAATCATATCCAGAAATGTTGAATGCTGGTACAAAAATTTACATTTTAGGTAACACTAAGCTCAAAAGCTAAAATTAATCAACAAAACATAATCTCTTCAAACCAATGCACATAACTAAATTTCTGACACATACAAGATTGTAAATAGCGAAGTTTATCTAATAATGTATGACCCCATTATTGGGGAATAGATAAAATCTGTAAAATTAAATAAGCAATGAGACAGGCATAAATTTGTAGAGTGATACCATTGACATTTTTAGTAATTAACTTATCGAGTTTTAAGTGCATCTTTAAAACTTTCCATAAAAGTTCAACTCCCCAACGTAATCGATAAATCTCTCTAATTTCATCATCAGAAACAGCAGCCTCGCCCGACGCAGGTAAATTAGTGACTAAGCGAAACTCAGTTTTCGTTTCTAAATCACAAAAATTGACAACTCTATAGGTTTGTGCATTCTCAGATGTACCCGCTTTGACTAAGGAACTCAACTCATCAAATTCTAATTTCCAATTGTTTTTTCTTCTTAGCTTAATAAAATCCAATACGCTCTTTTTTTAACTTAATAATGAAAATTTTGTTTATATATCCTGTTAAGTAATTTGATTGTCTCGGGAGTTAAATCTTTAATAAATCGCATTTTTTTCACCTGATTCAAGTAATTGATGGCTAGCGACCTTTAGCTAAATCTGCATAGAGGACAATTTCCACACCCAGAAAGATTAAAAGCGTCATTTCTACCAAGACCAGAAGTACGATTGGCCAATTTGCTTGTGGTACTAGCCACCAAAAAGCTACTAAACAAGACAGTCCTGAAGCCACAAAAGTAATTTCGTCAATAATTAATTGTTCTATCTTGCGTCGGCTGCGCCGCTTATCGCTTCTATGGGCTATTTCCCAACCAAATATAGATTCTATGTCAGAATGACCTGTATGTTCTTTAATTTTCTCTACTAGTGTTAAGCGAATATATCTACCGATTGCTGTAATTTTCTCATCATTAACAAGATAAGTCCAACCAAGGATAAGACAAACCCAAGGGATAACGAGGAGAGCATAATAATTACTTTTTCCAGATAGTGCGAAGGAGAGAATAGCACCAAAAACTCCTAACGTCACATAGAGCATATTATCGCGAAAACCAATTCGCTGAGCTTGCTCTTCTTTCAACTTTTCGTATTCATGAAGATAAACTTCAAGCATTTGTTTTTGCTCATCACGCATAAGGCATTTCCAATAAAGATGCTTCCTACATTTGCTGGCATTAGCAGTCTCACTTCTGTCAGCATCATCTCTTGACTAACTAAATTTTATCAATGAATCAAGTTTAACTGCTTAGGATAGTTAACTATCTATTGATTAAGTTCTTTAATCAAATCATTACGTCCTATTACCTCTAAAGCAGTTTTCAATTCAGAAAGTTTATTTCGCTGCTCCAACCACTCCCAAACGCCTTGCGGTTCTCTTCCTCTATTAAAAACAGCGCGTTGATGAGGTGGAATATCAAAATAGTCTGCTAACTCCTGCCAATCATGGACTAGTCTTTGACAAATAATCATCTTAATCTGGCCAAGTGAGCGTTTGTTAACTTTCTCAACAGATTGAAGAGGTTTTTGGCTGTTTAAAGGCTCTAGTCTCAACTTACTTTCAAAAGGTGCTGATTTCAGTAACTCCATAACAAACGCTGCAGCAGCATCGGCAGCGTATTCCTGCCAAGCATCATTTTTTGAACCATCAGCCCAATCACACATTCCTTTAACAAGGAAAAATCCTGGTAAAAAATTACTTTCATAAGCAGCAAGAGCTACACCTGCCCCTTCCATTTCAATCCCGACAAGCTTTGACCAATCACTCTGTAGCTCATTAATTAATGAAGGATCGGTAATAACCTTTTCGCCAGATGCAACTACCCCAAAATGTACCTGAGGTATCACCCTTCCTGTAGTACCATCAGGTCGTGAAGTCTTTACAGACATAACCCAGTTCTGTATCGGCAAACTCTTGGCCGCCTCCAATAAAACCTTACCTGGACGATAGACTTCATACCGTCGCTTAATTTCAGAGCCACCTTGCTCGTGTTGAGTTTGTTTACCCAACTCATAATAAACAATCTGTTCGCCTACTATAATATCGCCAAGATATCGACTGCTCTGCTTTTGAACGCCTCCTGCGATTCCAGCTAAAATTATGTGAGATGGGTTAAATTGAGTGATAGCTCTTTGAGTGATAACAGCAGCTTGAAGGTTACCCATTGAAGGTAAGCACAAAATTACTAATTGATAAACAGTGTCTATCTTCTGAGTTTTAAGGGCAGCTCTATAGAATGTTTGAGATGATGTTTGTACTTTTCGAGGAGAGTCTAAGTAGCGTAAAACTGCATCTTGTTCTTTTTGTAGAGCAGTTAATATAAGAACATCAGTAATAGTCTCAGCAGAGGTGCTTGAGATATCAGAATCTGTTATAAAAATTGGAGAAAATTTCTTCTCTGGTAACTTGTCAATGAAACCAAATTGTACATTATGAGTATCAGTGTTAGATGAAACACCTTGAGTAGGAGAGTTATTTAATGCTTTGATATCCTCAATTTGTGAAGTAAATTCAAAGTTATAACTTGGAGTTGGTTGTTCTTTTGTAAAATAAAGCTTTGATTCTTGAAATAATTTATTCTGCGAAGTAGCCTTCAATCGATATTTTTGTAAAACTTTTTTTAGTATAGAAACAACATTTGCATAGAGTTCGAGGACATATTGCTTTCTTGATGCGGATGTTTCTAAGTCAACTTCAGTATAAAAGTAGGCTTGCAAGTGCCAAAGCGATCTAAAAATATTAGGGTTTTTAATAGATAAATTCAGAAGTTTAAGATGATTAATTTTTAGATTTGTATCTTGATAAATTTGAACATAAAGTTCTTCTTCATCTTGAACTCGAGCTTTTTTAGTAGCAACCTCAATCATAATTGCTTGCAATTGAGAAATCCGCTTTTGGGTCTCTTCTATTTGTGATATTGTAAAAGTACTAATATCATTGCTTGGTAATATCTCTAACTGCTGTCTAGATAAAAACTCTTCAATCTGTCCAAAAAGGTTGAGATATATTTCATAAATATATCTAATACGTTGGTGTCGCCATGCAGAGCCATTAAGATGAGATAAGCAGTATTCATACAACTTGGTTAGAGAACTAAAAGGGTTTGGATTAGAAATTACTAACCCATTCTCTTGCATAACTTCAATGCTTAGCTCAACTTCTTGGTATAATTCAGCGTAATGCTCTTCTTCATAGATGTTAGAATTTCTAGTTGCAACAGTAATCATAATTGATTGTAGCCGCTCTATTTTTATTAAAAATTCTTTCAATTCTTCAGAATGCATGGCTTGCCTTCAAATAGTTTGCTAACTTCCTTTTATAAGGATTCTATAAGAAACGATATCTATCGCTAAATATCAACAGACTTTAATCTGTTAACTAGCCGCTCTATTTCCACGTCCCTATTATCAAACCATTCTTTAGACCAAACTCTGTGAATTTGCCAGTTTAGTATGTCTTCTAAAACTTTTTTTCGCAGGCGATCTCGATCTCGGGCTGTAGGATATCTACAATAAGTTAATCCATCATACTCTATCCCTAATATATACTTTTTATCAGTTAGCTGTTTTTTAATTACTGCTAAATCAATAGGATATGCTGAACGCCCAACAGATGTTTCAACTTCATACCCTTGCTTTTGTAGAGCATCATAAATATCCTCCGTTAAAAGTGAATAGGAGTGTAAATTTTGTACACTACTATTTTCTGGTAACTTTTGTTCCTTAGAATCAATGTATTCTAAATATTCTTTAAAAAAGCGCACGCCTTCCCTTTTGCCTTCTGGTTGCAAATCATTTGCCCGAATAGATGCCACTAGAATGAGTTTATATTTGGCACGAGTTATTGCTACATTAAGTCGTCGCTCTCCACCAACTCTATTAAGAGGACCAAAATAGTGACTAAACTCTCCTTCATTATCTTTTCCATATCCAAAACTGAGAATAATAACATCTCGCTCATCACCTTGAACATTTTCAAGATTTTTTATAAAGAATTTTTCTGACTCATCTCTACAAAATTCTGCTAATTCTGGATTTTCATCGCTCAGTTTATCGATTTGTTCCTGAATTGCTTCTGCTTGATCTTTACTAAAGGCAATGATACCCAGGCTTTGCTCCTGGTTTTGTTGAATATGAAGCAGCGCAAGCTTACCAACTTCTTCAGCCTCACGAATGTTTTGCTTTTTCTTTCCACCACGATTGTATACAGCTTGTTCAACGTATTTGAAATAAACACCTCTACTATCATTTTTTACGGGATTTGGGAAAGTAATGAGTTCTGAGTTATAAAATTTCTTATTGGAGAAATAAATTAAGCTTTCATCTTTGCTCCGATAATGCCATTTCAATGTAAATTCTCTCATGAACCCACACTCAGCAAGTAAGCTTTCATACCTTTCTTCCTCATCATTGTCCTCATCTTCAGCGTCAGAAGTAATACTAGCAAAGAAAGAAGAAGGAGGCATCTGATGGTTATCACCAACAACAATTACCTGTTTTGAGCGCATGATTGAGGATACTGCATCTTCTGTACGAATTTGAGAGGCTTCGTCAAAAATCACAACGTCAAAATTAATTACTTGTGGAGCAATGTACTCACTTACTGCTTGCGGACTCATCAACCAACAGGGTTTAAGAGTAACAACAAGCTCAGCGGCTTCTTCAATAAATTCACGGATTGACTTATATTTTTTTTTATTTTGACTTTCTCTATAGAGCATATCTAAAGCTATTTTTGCATTTGGTTGCTGAGACCACTCTTGCCATTGACTAACATGGAGTTGCCGAAGGCGCTTTTTTGCAACTTCTTGCTGCTTAATGTCAAGCTGAGAAAACTTTTGTATTTTTTGCTCGTAAACATTGGCACTAAAGCGCCGCAAATTATAGCAATTATCATAAATGTATTGCAACCAGTTTTGGTAAAAACCTTTTTCAAAAATTCTTGACCACAATTCTGGAGCAATATCAGAATCTTGTAACTGTTGAAGAAATGCTCCGGCACCTACTGCTTGAATTTGCTTAACGTTGCGTTGGTAATCTAACCAATCCTGAAATAAGTCAATCTCGTTAGCTGCTACGTTAAGAAATGTTTCTATTTCATCTAAAGAAGTAATGTTTAAGGGAATACGAGAATTTGTAATTACATCTTCTGGATACGGGAAGTAGCGCTGCAAGAAATTGAAACCTTCTTCAATCAAACTTTGGGCTGATGTTAATTCCTCAAGAAGTTTTGCTAGTTGACGACGACTAGTTTGTGAAGAAATCACCATTACTACTGTACTATTTTGTATGTTGTATTGGTGTAGGGTTTCTAACCATCTAAGCGATTGCTCAATGGCTTCACAATCTGGAATCTCTGTTGTAAAAAAAATTTTAAAAGCATCATGAGGAGAATAGTTTGGGTCTCTTAAGTTGTGCCATAGAAATTGAAGTTCGGCTGCTCGCTTAAGGTCTGTTTTCAATTCCCAGTCAAAAACCCACTTTTTTACTTTACGGCAATCAAGAATTTGATTGCGAGCTTTCCAGTACGTACATCGGAAGAAGCAAAAAATACCCCACTTCTGCAAGTTTTTGGATAAATCTGATAAATTGAGATGAAGAAATTCTTTTTTGTACTTAGTATTTAGAGGGTTATTTTGGATAGCTTCTAGGTCATTTTCGAGTTGAAAAAATAATTGCCATAAAACTTGTAGATCTTTATCTTGCCAACCTTGTGGAAGTAATGGAACGGCAGCTATGTGAGCTACAGATGCATTGAAATTTGCTATCTCAGTTAATGTACTTGGAGTTTTTAAGTTGAGTAATTTTCCTAATTCGTTTCCTGCTTTCTTAGCACTTCTAATACCTTGCAGCAAGGTGTTTATTCCATTATTTATATCCTCACGCGTTTGAAAATCGAGTGATGGCTGCTGGCTTTTTGCCCATAGAGTTGTTAGTTCTTTGCGAAAGAAAAGTAAAAATTTTCCGTGATTTAGCTGTTCCAGATAATCCTTAGCTCGACTTAATTGGAGAGTAGACCAATTATTTATATTTCCTAGCGTAAAGTTAAGTGTGGGAATCTGCTCTCGCTGAAATTTTAAAATTTCTCCATAAATATCCAATACCGTTTTATCTAATGGCTCCCACTTATGGTTTAAACTTTCTGCGTGTTCATTCAGGCTTTGCCGACATTCACTCAACTCATAGAAGAAAGATTCTGACTCCTGTTCCTCTAGTCGTTGCTCAAGTTCTCTACGAGTTATTTGCAGAACTTTAGCAAAGTTCTTTTTACTAGCTACATCGTTATCGGCAAAGTTAAGATAAATAGCCTCTAGATTAGACTCTTTAAGTCGATCGCAAACAACTTCGAGTGCAATTGGCTTTTCAGCAACCACAAGTACTTTCTTTTTTTTACCAACTAATTCAGCTATTATATTGGCAATTGTCTGACTTTTACCTGTACCTGGTGGTCCCTTGACTGTGAAACTTAATCCTTCCTTAGCTGCCTCAATAACCCTTTGTTGGCTAGAATCAGCTTCAAGAACTTGGAACACTGTCTTGGGATCAACTCGCTTATCTAATTCATCGATTTCAAGAATTTCAGGAACACTTAACTCGTAGTCTGCTGTATCCTTTGCAAATCCTCTAAGAATGTGTTGCTTAGCAAGAATATCGGGGTTTTGTTCCAAATACTCTAGGTCTTTGAGCATTGAACCCTTTGCTCTTTGGAACAAACTAATATAAGCAGTTTCTTCAATTTCCCATTTACGGTTAGTCAAGTCCTTGTTCTGACGTAAGCTAGTTAGAAGTTCAACATAGCTACAATTAAATTCTGTCTCAGATTCAGGGAGAATAATACTATAGTCTATCTCCAACTTTTGCACTAAGATAGGATTCAAAAAAGCATTTTCATCTGTTGGACGAATTTCGTATTCATCTTTCTTCGGCAGCTTATATAATTCAACTGGTATAAGAATAATTGGAGAAATAACATCCTGTTTAGGTTGTTCTTTGGTATTCCATCGAAGAAAACCTAAAGCTACAAATAAACTATTTACTCCTTTCTCCCTCAGAATTAAAGTGGCATCTCTACGAAGCTTCTTCAAATTTTTTTTATTGATTTGAGCTTCTATTGCATCAGCATCTAGTTCAATAGCAGGAATTGCAACAGATTCTATTACCAGTTTGTCAAATAATTGCGAAGCTGGTATCTTAATTTCGATAGTAGGTTTTTTCTCTGAATAGAAGTATAGCAGACGGTTACTTTTAGTTAACTCTGCAAGATTGTTCTTCCATGTTTGAATCTTCTGCTTTAATTCTAAACTGACTGTTGTACTCATCAACACCCTCTCGTAATATGGTAGATGCAGTAATATGTAAATCCAATTATTTGTGCTCTATATATTGTGTCAAACAGTGATAATAATTAAAATAAATATATTATATACTTTTTTAGTACCCAGATTTTTTTTGAAAATCCTAACTTCTTAATCCATTATTGAAAATTCCCACTTATTGAGTATATTTTAAAGATTTTCTTTAAGTTTTTAACTAGAGCAATTGAAATAAACACAAAAAAAATGCATATAACTACTATTGATAGCTAGAAGATTTATATTTTTTCAAAAATAGTTTACTTTTTGGCTCAAATAGTCTTTTTATATTTGAGAAATTTTATAAAATAAATTTTCATAGAAAAATTATTTGTTTTACTAAAACATAAAATTATTCCTAACTTTAAAATATGCTTTTAAAGTAACAGTGAAATTATACTCAATACATTCTATTTCAAAATTCATAAAATGATATAAATTTTTATAAAATTTTAGTAAAGAGCTATAGACAAGACTAAAGTGTCTTAAATTGCCTTTTATCTGTATGTATTGACAATACTATTGTACAAGTTGGTACTTTCTTTTAAGTTGCTTAAAAAGTGTAAGTAGACCTTCAAAAAAGTCTTTCTTACCTCTTTCAAAGGATGTAACAAACCTAGAAAATTCTTCAAGTTTCTGAGTAACTTCTTCACTCTCTTTATCTGATATAAATTCACACTATTTCTTTTGAAATAATCAAATTGATAACATTCAACTCATTAGAACTTAACAGTCCCAATTTCAAAAAAATGCTAAGTGATGTTCGCGATCGCGGTTATACAAACTAAAATATGGCTGCGCGGATAAGGAATTTCTAAATCAAAAAATCTCCCAAAAAGCTTGTATTGCGGGGCTTCTAGCCTACCAATTATAAGGAATGGGCGAGGACGCCTGTCCCACCTTCCAAGGTCATTTATTTCTTGGAAATCCCCAATACAAAATCCAATATTTTGTTTAAAATTATACTTAATTATAATTGTATTTACGTAATACACATATTGCGTAACACAACTTTTCTTAGTTTATGGGACTTACGCAACCTCAAACTTTAAAAAGGGGGCTACCCATAAGTCCTAGTTTAAAGAGGTTGCAGAAGTAAATTATCGTAAATCGATATCGAAATAGTATATTAGAAATGGCAGACAATGTTGTATGATTTGAGCACGCATATAAAATACGATACTCCTATCTATTAACAGTATTAAACATGGCTAATGTCAAAAAAGTCAGCGATGAGCTTTATGCATCCGGACAACCAACTCCAGAAGATTTACAAGCCCATGCACAAGAGGGATTAAAATCTGTCGTTAATTTACGTTTTCCTGATGAAGCGGGTTTCCTGAATGATGAGCAGCAGCAGGCTGAAACCTCAGGACTAAATTACGTCCACGTTCCACTAAATTCAACAAAAACCGATCGAGACTTGACAAGTAAGGTTCTTAAGGAAATTGAAGATTTACCAACACCAATTTTGTTCCATTGTGGTGTGGGGGGAAGAGCTGGCGCACTTGCTCTCATTGCTCTTGCTACCAAGGAAGGATTAAACCGGGAGCAAGTGTTGAAAAAAGCTGAAGAATTAGGAATTAGCATCGACCAGCCACATCTCAAACAGTTTTTGGAATCTCAGGAGCCTTGAAGGAGCCAGTTCCTAACTTCTATCTTCAAATAATTCTCCGAACAGTTCTTTAACTTTTTGTTTGGAATCTTCTAAAACTTGTTTACCCAAGGGCGTAGCGCAATAAAGTCGGCGCGAATGTCTTCCAGAACGTTCAATCGTTGATTGAAGATAGCCCTTGCGTTCCATGTCATGAAGCATTGGATAAAGAGTCCCCGCACTCAGCTTGTAGCCGTGTCGCCCTAATTCTTCAATGATACTCAGACCGAAAATGGGCTCATGAACTGCATGATGAAGAATGTGAAGTCGAATGAGACCTGAGTAAAAATCTTTGTCATCCATCTTATTTTCTAAACTTGTGCTTGAAGGAGTAACACTCCCTCACCTTCTCTTAACTGCTCACTGATTACGGCTCACTGAATTGTACAACCCAACGGCGGAAGAGTTCCACGGTAATTCGGATGTATCATCTAAAGTTTCAATAACTTTATGTAAATAACGTTTAAAAATTTATGTTAGCTTGTGCATATCAGGTGTTTGTTCTTTAGTTGTAGAGATTCAACCTATGACACTTTTACAAGCTAAAAACCTAACAATAGGAGACGTTCATCGATTCTTTAATTTTCAAAGACAGTATAATAACTCCTTTACTTCATTATTATCTTTATACCCCTTAACCGAATTTGAACAACAAGAAATTTTACAAATTCAAACAGACTTTGATAACTATTTAATAGAAAGCAAAGTCTTAGAAGGGATGGTTAAAGCTTTAACCATATTTCCCTTAATGAGACTAGCTGGATTTTATCGCTCTCCTATAAAAATTAGTTTGGAAGAGAATCTTGCTGATTTAATTATTGAAGACGAAGATACTAGAATTACTGGAAGAATGGATATTTTAGCAGTCAATAAGATTAAATCGGCAAAGAACAAACCCTACTTTTGGGTATTAGCGATTGAAGCTAAAAACAGTGACATTGATGCATTAGCTGGTTTACCTCAATTACTAACTTATGTGTATGAAAAGTTAGAAGATCAAACACCTGTTTGGGGATTAACGACAAATGGAAGGATTTATCAATTTGTTTATATTCAACAGGGGAATCCACCTATTTATCAGTTAATGCCAATACTCAATTTAATGGAATTTGATGACGCAACACAGTTACTTCAAATTTTTAAAGCAATTTGTCAGCTATAGAAATGAATTCGAGCAGATGTTAGGTTTTGTTCCTCAACCCAACCTCCAATTTCATCTGCAGGCGTCTGCGTTCATCTGCAGTTAATTATTATAAATCGTAAATTCCAAGCCCTCTATCCTCACAGAAATTGCACGTTCAATATTTTCTTCACCTCAGTCAAAAATGCTAGAGAATTAAAATCTACCTGACCTCTCATATGGCTAAACAATGACAATAAACCGACTGAGTTCTCTCCAATCAGATTGTCGTAAGGGTCTAGTTTGAGATTGATATCTTTCGCTTTTTCATAACGAGAAAAGTGAAACAAGGTTAAATATTGCAAAATCTCATTTTTCAATTCCCCTTTAAAAATTAGACCTTGGTAGATGTCTTCATCATCAAGTATCCCTTCATAGATCTTTAAAAGGTCTTGTTATCGGTGGGGTTTCACGCAAATCTTACATTCAGATGATGGAACTTGCTTATGCGGTAATTGACGGTGTTCAAGCTAGAGGAGAAAGAGGCAACTACAGTACACAACGTGTAAAATTTAACTCCAATCGCTTCAGTTAACTTTTCGTTACATAGTTAGAAATTTTCCCGCCGACTTACTTAGTACAAATACGGTTATTTTTTAAAGTTAGTAAAAAGTTAAATAATCATTTTTAAATATCTGTATCTTAAATCCAAATGAGCAACTCATTTATTCGATAATTGCTATTTTATTTATTAAGGTTTTTAGAGCGAAAATACGTAAAACTTATTATAAGTAAAATTCCGCTAGCTTCAATAAAAACTTTAAGTTAAATTTTGCTAAGACTATTAAAAGCTAACCAAATGATTTCTAAAAAATTAGTACTAATTTCTATTGGCTCATTATTAATCTCGATCGCAACTATTAGTTTCATGGGGCAAAAGGCCGCAATCACCGTATCCAAAAATACTGTTCTAGCAGCTACTCCATTAATACTTGTGGGTGAATATGGACAAGAGGGCGTTTTCTTAGGACTACCGAGCAGAAAAGAACGGAACGAATTAAGTGATTTACTTGGGCAAAACCCTCAATTAACTGAAGAAAGAAATGTGCATCGTAAAGTCTACAAGGCAAAACTTATTAGTTTTGACAAGCTGCAAAAAAAGCAGTCAAGTAAAGCATTTAGCCAATATGAAGTGAAATTTAAAGATAAGGTCACTGCACAAGAACACACCCTAGACTTGCTTTCTTTTGAAAGTAAAGATGGTATTATTTTTGTTGCAGAGCCTGGATCGGAGACTCCGCATTTGATTCCAAAGCCGACGGATATTTCACAACAGTTGTTTCAACATGACCAAAACTTATATATCCTAGACACCAAGACGCTGCAAGTGAAAGCGATCGGAGATGAGCAGGCACAATATACAACTAAGCAAAAGATAAAAGATTTGCCTGATTTAGGTATTGAGCATGGGCGTATTCTTCACTGGATTCAGCAACCGAATTGGTCTCCAGATGGCAATACAATTGCTTTTTTATCAAACCGGAATCGCATTGAAAGTAATCACATTGAGGTATGGATTCATGATTTAATTACTAATCAAGAGTTAAAAGTATATCACAGAGAAAACACTACTCCTCATATCCTTGGTTGGACAGCAGATAATAAAATTCTAATTAACGAATCCAAGCATACAGGTGGAGGTGGTGTTTTAGTTGCCATTGATCCTAAAACAGGGCTAAGACAAGAATTTATTAGTGGTGATTTTGTTGGGCAAAGTGATGACCGTCAAACTGTACTTTATGTAAAACGAAATAGTAGGCATGGTGAATTGTATGCACTAAATCTGTCTAATGGAACATCTCAATTACTCTACAAAACACCTATTGAGGAAAGTTTAAGTATTGGTCAAATAGATTTTTCAAAAGATAGCACACGTTTTGCAATTGGTTTACTGAATAAGAAAACAGGTGTAGAGAGCTTTCTAGTTTATAATTTGCAAACTAAAAATACAAAACGTTTAGAATTGCCGCAAGGCAAAAGATTCTACGGTCGTATGACAGTGAAATGGCTTGGCGATGAGTTGGCTGTGCCTGTTGAAAGTCGAAATTTAAATCTGCAATATTCAGAAGCAGAAACGCTTCTGATGTCAACTTTTTAAGGAGGGAAATTAAATAATGAAGAAATTACTTAAGGCAACATCAACAATAGTAATAGGAAAGCTTGATTTCATCTCTTTATCAACTTGGGATAGTGGTAAAATAACGGCTTTCTATGTCTATGCCTATGATGATGAATACGGTTATGATGCGATTTATGATGGTAATGCTGTGGTTTTTCACCGGACATCGGGTACTAATGCCTGGGCAATGAAAACTGCTACTGCTAGTGGGGGTGTTAATAAATACTACGCTGACTTAAGTACTATATATCCCGTAGGTACGAAAGTTGATCGGATGGTACGAGTAGTTCGTTCAAATATTGTTGGTAAGCCAGGAGCAAATTACACTTGGGCATTTCATAGCCCTAAATTTGCTCAACCGGATTTTAATCCTAACTCAACCTCTAACCAATTTGATTATTTTACCAATACTAGGCAATAACAACTAATTGCGTAATGTATAAAGACCTAGTAAATGCTAGGTCTTTTTATTGGGCTTAAAAACTTTTACAATTAGTAGTGTTTAGCTATTCTTCAGCTAACCAACGTACATAAGGACGGGAGCCGCCTATTCCCTGATATGTGATTGTAGTACTCACCGTTGCTTGTTCCAAATTCAAACGAAAATAAACTTTTCCATTCTGGAATCGAAAATTATATACAGGAGGTGCTTCTGACTTAGCATTGCCAACACAGGAAGTATAGGAATTACGTAGCTTTGCTTCATACTCCACAAATTTCTTACCTGATGCTATTAATTTAGCACTCTGAATGTCAGCAACAGCAGTATGTTCTGCGCCACCTTCAACAGGAAGCAAGAAAGTCCAAATCCCAATGGTTTCAGGACATATCCCCGCTTGACGTTTGACATTAAGTATCATATTTGGTTTTTCTGGTATTAAACCGTTAGTAGTTCCTACCACTTTATTATCTTTAGTACAAGCAACTAATATCCCTAAACTAACGACTGGAATAATTAGGGATAAGGTCAAAAATTTTAGATTATTGGAGAACATTCTTCTAGTTCCGTTGATGATTTTTATTTGATTAACAGCAAGATTTAAGTATTAAAGCGCAATAAGCATCATCTTACTTTTAAGCAAGTATTTTTAATGACTTATTACACAGTAAAAAAGTTGCGTTTATTATCATTAGATTTAAAAAAAACATACATTATTAATGATTCGTCTATATTTGAACAATATTTACATTGTCTTTTTTAATAGCAAGGTAAGTAGTATTTCTCTAGATAGTTTATTTGGGCTTTTTTCTTCAGTTTACCCAGTGTTTCTGTATCTATAATTCGCTTGAGTCGATAAAAATCTAACTGCGGGTTGTCTTTATCTTTGTATAAATCGTCAAGAAGATACCCTAGTTCTTCTCTTTCTTCTTCATCGATAGAAGCAAACTGAACTTTTCTATACTGTTCTAACCCTTTTTTTAATTGCTCGTTAAACTCCCGTGTTTTTTGTACGGCGATTGTTATTTTGTGAAATCTTAAGACTGCTTTTTCTTTATGATTTTTGTCTGGAAAGGTTAATCTTTGTTTCTGTAAACCCTTATAAGAGCTAAACGGATAGGTAAAGTTTAAGCTAGGTATATCACCTTTAAAGCTTTGCAAATCTGTCACTAAACTCTCTACAAACTCTTTTACGCTAGAAACCCTACCTTCTCCTACCTCAGAGGCGATCGCATCTCCTAATATCTGTTTGACACAATCTGCAATCGCTTGAATTTTTCCTGGAAGTAATTCTTTACAACCCGGACTAAAATTGACGGTAGCGGCTTTTGCATTGTTTGCTGCAGCACCTAAAGGATTGCTAATCTGCAACCGAGCAACTTGGCTCGCAACAGCATCAACGTCAATACGCAGTCGCAAACCATCGGTTGATACTTCAAACAGGTTGTTAGATTGCTGATTTCGTAGGACTTGTAAAATCTTGTCCAGAATGTCGCTGTAGTCTACAAAAACGAGATCGTTGTTACCTGTTCGTATAGTACTCACTCTGCTTGCTCCTAGCCTTCCTCTATGGCTGCTCCAGTCAATACTGAGTATAATTCATTTCTTTAATACTGACATCGAAGCTTTCCACGAAATATCGTTTACCAAGCCATATAAGGTGGAGCCTTGGGATATGCATTCCCAGGCGGAGCCTGGGAACGGGAGATGACACTATACCAGTGCAGCAGCTTTCTCCAACAATCCCTGGAATAACTTCAGCCCATCGCTATTCCCTAACATGGGATCGGATGCTCTCTCTGGATGAGGCATCATTCCCAGCACGTTACCTTTAAGATTGCAAATTCCACCGATGTTGTTTAGCGAGCCATTGGGATTATCTCCCTCATAGCGAAACAGCACTTGAGCGTTATTTTCAATCTCTGATAGGGTATTCTCATCTGCATAGAATCGCCCTTCCCCGTGGGCAATAGGCAATGTGATGATTTCCCCTGTTTGATAATTTTGCGTCCAGGGGAGGTTTGTACGTTCAACTTTTACGGGAACGCGATCGCAAATAAAATGTAAGTCTTGATTTCGCGTCAATGCTCCCGGTAGCAGCCCCGCCTCAGTCAGTACTTGAAACCCATTGCATATACCGAGAACTGGTTTGCCCTTTTGAGCGTGTTCGATAACTTCCCGCATAACGGGAGAAAACTGCGCTATAGCACCACACCGGAGGTAATCCCCGTAACTAAAACCACCAGGGATAATAACGACATCGACATCGGAAAGGTCGGTGTCTTGATGCCAAACCATGCGAGTTGGTTGTCCCATCAAGTCTTTGGTAACATAGGCAACATCGCGATCGCAGTTAGAACCAGGAAAAACAACAACACCAAATTTCATAATTGTTCACGGCTAATAGCTAATAGCTAATAGCTAATGGTTAATGGTGCAATGAGCTATTAACCATTAGCCATTAGCAACTCTTGTTTCTGATTCGACTTCACTCAAATCAAAGCGATAATTTTCAATCACCGGGTTTGCGAGCATTTGGTCGCACATCCGATCCAGGTCCTGGCGGGCTGTGCTTTCATCTGGTGCGGAGAGGGTAACTTCAATGTATTTACCGATCCTTACCCGCTCGACATTGTGATATCCTAACTGTTTCAGTCCCGAGCTTACTGCTACACCAGCAGGGTCTAGGACTGAAGGACGGAGTGTCACATAAATTTTAGCTTGATACTTCCTTTGCACTGGCTTTAGCTAAAGACTGCGATCGTAATACTACATCCTTTTGCTGCAACTGGAAGCTATAAGATTTTGCTTATAAAAAGTTAAGCTAAAACTTAGCCAAGGTAACAATTTAAAAAATCTTGTTGCTAAGGGACTATGAGATTCCCATTATTAGGGGTTAAGCTAGAAAATAGTCATGGTGACAGTATAAAAAATACTGGTTAAATAAGAGAGATCTCAATCGTATGTTGTTGTCTATGAGAGCCGTTCGCACACGCAGTCAAGATCGCATTCTAAATCTGCTGAAAACTGTCAAGCAGGGTATATCCGCGCAGGATATTTATGTGGAATTACGCAACCGCAACCAAAGCATGGGCTTGGCAACCGTTTATCGTTCTTTGGAAGCCTTAAAACTTGAAGGCATGGTACAAGTCAGGACATTAGGTAACGGAGAAGCCCTTTACAGCTTAGCGCAGCAAGACAAGCATCACCTAACCTGCCTCCAGTGTGGTGCATCCATTCCAATTAACCAATGCCCGGTCCACGATTTAGAAACTCAGTTGCAAGATACTCACAAGTTCAGAATTTTCTATCACACCCTAGAATTTTTCGGCTTGTGCAGTCAATGTCAGGTGGCACAAGCATCTGGGGAATAGAGATAAGGGGGAGTAGGAACTGGGGACTCGAGAGAAGGAATTATATTAACCTCTTGTCCCCCTTGTCCCCTATTCTCCTATCCCTTATTTCCTGGGGGCATTTGCAAGCCCAGTAAGGGATTTGAGTCCGTATGACCATCTGCAACAATTGAGCGGATACCTTCTAAGGTTGCAGGGATAGTACGTGGGTCCATAAACATGACCTTACTGCTATCACTCTTGCCAATTGTTGCACCCATATCCAAGTAACCCAAAGCAAACAGAACCTCTAAAGCCTGATGAACGGTAGAGTCTGTTTTAATTTTTTGAGCAATAATGTCTGCTGATTCAGCAATAGCTTGAGCCTTGAGCACCTGCTGTTGTCGTTCTGCTTGCGCCCTAAGAACGATCGCCTTTTGTTCGGCTTCAGCTTGCAAAATCACCGCTTTTTGGCGGGCTTCTGCATCCAAAACTTGGGCATCAGCTTTACCTCTAGCAGAGTTGACAGCGGAATCTCTGTCTCCCTCAGAAGTTAAAATAGCTGCTCGTTTGCGGCGTTCTGCTGCCATTTGCAGTTCCATCGATTCCCGGACTGCTTGAGAAGGAATAATATCCCGCAGTTCTACCCGCGTGACTTTTACACCCCAAGGATCGGTTGCAACGTCCAAGTCATGTAACAGAATTTCATTAATTTGAGCGCGGGCGGTAAAAGTTTCATCTAGCTCCAATTTACCCATCTCCGCACGAATTTGAGTCAGTACTAAATTCTCCATTGCCATGCGGAGGTTTTCCACTTTGTAGTAAGATTTCTCCATATCGACAATGCGCCAGTAAACCACCGCATCAACAGTAATTGACACGTTGTCCCGAGTAATACACTGTTGTGGGGGAATATCTATCACTTTTTCCCGGATAGTTTCGCGAAAAACCAGTCTGTCTGCAACGGGAATGATAAAGTTAAGCCCCGGTTCTAGCTTTTTGTTATAGCTACCCAAACGTTCCACTAAGGCTTCATTACCCTGATTGATGACTTTTACAGAACCTGCTAAGGCAGAACCGCCTAAAGCTAAAAATACAAGTAAAAAAAACTGTTCCATATGTTAAGTTTCCTATTTATTCAGCGCCTTATGAGTGCAATATATTCTCAGGCATCACGTAGAGAGTCGTACCTTCGCGCCTTGTAACATAAACTCTTTGATTGGCTGCTACGCTGAGTTTTTCATCGTCACATCGCGCCCGCCAAGAATTGCCTTCATACAGAACTCGTCCAGTTTTCCCCGCAGGAATCTCAGTTAAAGTTTCAGCTACGATCGCTTGCTGAATTTTTGACTTGCGTCGTGACGGTGTTACAAATCGACGGCTAAGTAAGACGAAAGATGTGGAAAGCAACAGCCAAACCACTGCTTGCAGCCATAACTTGTGCAAAATCACTTGAGACAACAGCGCCACCACAAAAGCGCTTATGCCCATTAAAAAGGCAACAAAAGCTGTTGGCACAAACAGTTCCGTTAAACACAGAAGCGCACCTGCTAACAGCCAAATAAGGGTAGTACTTGGCATAAAGCCATCCTAAAAAATATATTTAGCCATCAACGCATTTCTTATGGTTTAAATACATTCATGCGTTAACTGTTTCCAGAAAAGACTGAGTTGTTTATCATTTGACCTTAGTAAAAGTTTTTAGTATATTTACATTTTGTAATATACTTTTGTTTATTTATACCTACCTACTGAAGTATTAAGTGTACAATTCAACTTTATTCTAACGTTCTAGGTTGAGAAGTGCTGAACAATCGTCAGTAGTTACCAGCAACCACTAACTATAGCAATCTTATTTGAGATCCGCACAAAGGAGACAAGGGAGACAAGGAAGAGGTGTTTGCAACTCCTACACGGGCTGCTATAGCAACTACCATCCACCAACTACCAAACACTAACCACTAACCATTTTCATGCTTTCTACTCAACGAATAATTTATTGCACAAATCCAGACTGTAGCAACCCTATTAATTCTGTGGGAGATAGTATTTGTTCGAGTTGCCAAACACCTATAGTTCATCGCTATCTTTGGGCAACCGGGCTATCAGCAACCGAATTTAAAATAGGAGAAAAGGTAGAAGATAGATATGAGGTGATTACGCCTCAAATCTGGTTGGATACTTTACCAGGACGAGCGCCAGACATACCAGAAGACGTACCAGAAGAAATTATTCCATATCTACGTTTATACCATCACCGATTGCATTTGCCTCAAGTTCATGGATTAGTTTATTTACCCATAGGACATGGAAATCCTATTTTCTTATTAGAAAATGCACCTATAGATGAAACGGGAAATCTCTACCCAACACTAGAAGATGCTTGGGAACAAGCAAAAGGTGTCAGACAAGTTTATTGGCTGTGGCAAATTCTTCAATTATGGACACCGCTATCAGAACTGAGAGTTGCTGGAAGTTTGCTTGTTCCTTATAACTTGCGAGTACAAGGTTGGTGCGTGCGATTGGTACAACTTGTAGAAACTAGAGGCGCTGCGTCCCTACACACTCAGCCTTTACAACAACTAGCAGAATGCTGGGAACCTTGGGTAGCGACTGCAAAAACTCAAGTCGCAAAAGAATTAAAAAATATTGTACAGCAGATGCGTAGTGGGGAAGCTAATTTAGAAACTATCACTTCTCAACTGAATGCTTTACTGCTCTCATCAGCAGCAGAATTGCCGCTCATGGTACGAGTATCGGGAAATACAAATATTGGTTCTACAGTCTTGTTTCAGAATGAAGATGCTTGCTACCCCACTGATTCTGTAGATCCAGATGACCCCTTATTGCCTCATGTATCAATTGTTTGCGATGGTATTGGCGGACATGAAGGTGGCGAAGTCGCAAGCCAATTAGCGGTGCAATCCTTAAAGCTACAAATCCGCGCCTTGCTAGCTGAGGTTGCGGAACAAACAGAACTCGCCACACCAGATTTATTGCAAAAACAACTCGAAGCCATTTTGCGGATTGTAAATAATCTGATTTGCAATTGCAATAACGAACAAAACCGCGAAGGAACCCAACGAATGGGTACGACTGTTGTGATGGCGGTACAACCGCCACAGGTCGTTCAAACTCCCGCAGGATGGGAGTCTCACAATGCTCACGAACTTTACTTAGCAAGTGTCGGCGATAGCCGTGCTTACTGGATGACCCATCACTATTGTCAATTGCTGACGGTAGATGATGATGTTGCAGGGCGGGAAGTCCGTTACGGGCGGAGTTTTTATCGCAAAGCCCTAGAACGTCCAGATGCTACAGCCCTTACCCAAGCCTTGGGAACAAAAGATGGTGAGTTTTTGCGTCCCTCAATTCAACGATTTATTTTGGAAGAAGACGGCATACTCTTGCTGTGCTCTGATGGCTTAAGTGACAATGACTGGGTAGAACACTCCTGGCAAGAATTTGCTTTACCAGTGTTAAGAGGCGAACTATCCCCAGAGGATGCTGTTGCTGCATGGATTGATTTGGCAAATCAAAAAAATGCTCACGACAACGTGTCTGTTGTTCTGACACTTTGCCGTGTCTCCCCAGATTATTTGGTACCCATGACGCGATCGCTACTCCCGGTAGAAATCGAACAAGAGGAAGAACAGGAGCTGACAGCGAGCGCTCAAGCGCTTTTGGATTTAGATACAGAAGCCCCACCTGCTGTAGGGAAGAAAGCTCAAGCCCCCGGAAAAACTCAGCGCCACCGTTTTCGTTGGATATGGATTTTGGGATTGTTTGCCGTGCTTGCAGCCGGTACAGGTGGCGGATTGTTTGCTTGGTGGAAATTGAGCCCTCAAACATTCCAGCAAACTTGTCAGAAACTTCCTCCAAACGTGCGGGGATTGTGTAAGAGATAAGGGGATCGGGGGATAAGAGGTTGACCTATGGAGCACAGTAGAGTGAAGATAAGAAGGATTAGACCTCTTGCTAAGGCACCCAGGGATTAAAATATTTCCCGAAACTCTTCTCCTTCAACTCTCTTTGGAGAAAAAAGGTAATGTTGCGGGATAATCTATAACATTAAAGCCTGCACGGGCAGGCTTTGTTTGTCTGATAACGTCACAAGCACCGAACAGCCTGTCCGTGCAGACTAAGTCCGAAGGTCAGATTTTGCAAGCAGTCTATTTTTCAAAAAAAGCAATTTTCAGTGAGGAATAGCTGTGGAGACACTGGTGGAAATACAGAAGCAAGGTGTAAAAGAAGATATGAAAATTGGCGATCGCGTCCGTGTTAAAGAATCTGTCATCGTTTACCACAATCCCGAATCTCGGGGAAAAGCTTTTGACCTCAAAGGTTCAGAAGGTGTAGTTGAGCGTGTAATCAACCAATGGCAAGGCAGACCTGTCAGCGCTAACTTGCCCATCTACGTTCAATTTAGTAAAAAATTTAGAGCCCATTTACGAGAAAATGAATTAGAGCTTATATAACCAAGTTTACTTGCGGCGACAGAACCATCGCATTATATTTAGTTCGCCGCGCATTCTTTCTAATTCTTGGCGGTTTTGCTCTGCTGTCATGTGATACCACTCGCAGTGGCGTTTAAACTCAGAACGAGCTTGAACTTCCTGATAGAACTGGTAAGTTGTCTGGTATGAAGCAAAGGTTTCCTCAACTTCCGGTTGAGGAGCAGGAATAATATGTGGTAAGTGTTGAGACATTTGATTTTAGATTTTAGATTTTGGATTGAGAACATTCCTCAAAGCCATCCACGCAAGCCGTAAGCAACAATCCCAACATATTCTTTTATAGCAGCCGTTAACATCTCTAAGTTATCCACACTAGGCAGCAAATTTAAGATGGCTGATTTGGGGCTGCTAGTTAGTTCTTGTAATTCGCCTTCACTTACAAGAAAGTCGGTAGGTGCGGGAAACGCATCAATTCCTTGACGCTTAAAAATCAGCAGCGATCGCGGCATATGCATCGCGGAAGTTACCAATAATACACGACGAATCCCACGGGACTGGAGAATTTTTTTCACATTGACTGCATTTTGATAGGTATTTAAGGAATCAGGCTCTTGCACGAGTGCCTCTGCTGGTATACCAATGGAAGATAGGATTGACGCCATATCTCCCGACTCAGATGGACCCCTACCCCGCCAATCAATCCGACCACCACTGAGGACGATCGCGGGTGCTTTTTTTTGCAAATAGAGTTGAGCCGCATAAAGAACGCGATCGCCCGCTTCATTTAAATCTACAGTTGGGCGGGGAGGAAAAGCTGATTTCGTTGCGCCACCTAAAACCACAATAGCTTCTGCATTTGGAATTCCACCTGGAATATTTTGCCATTCCAGAGAACGCACAAGACTTCGAGCCACCCAGCTGTTACTACTGACTAACAACACCACGAGCGACAGCACAATAAAAAAAGCGGCTGTGCGGGGTCGCTTCCACAACATAATGAAAGCTATCAGCATACACACACAAGCTAGCCCCAGTGGGTAGAAAAATAGCGGTAATAATTTGGACAGATATAGGAACATGGATTGCTAATTGTTAACTGCTAATAGCTAATGGTGAGACCAGAGAAAGCAGGCGGTGAGACCAGTGCTGTAGGCGGGTCTCCCGCGCCCTGGCTACTGGTGAGTCCAGCCCTGTAGGCGGGTTTCCCGCGCCCTGGGGACTGGCGAACCCAGAGGGCGAACCCGAAGAGCTAATGGTAGTTAACTATTAGTCATTAGCCATTAGTCATTAGCCATTAGCCATTAGCCATTAGCCATTAGCCATTAGCTATTAGCCAAGTTTACCTTTCCCAAAACCGGAGGTTAATGCCTCCACTGGAACGGCGACGGAATTTACGGGTGGTTTTTCTAACTTGTCGCCTGACTGGTTTGTCATCGGGAAGAGTAGCTTCTGCTTCTTCCATATCACCTGTCGGTAGCTGAGTTCTGGTATCTTCTTTAGTTTCCCACCAAGCAATAATCCAACCGCCACCTATACCAGCAATTGCACCTAGCAAGATACCCATAGGAGGATTGTAGCCTGCAAAGACAAAGCCAAGTAAGAAAAACAACCAGTATTTTAGCCCCGCATCAATGCCTTCAGAAACACCTATATCAGGTTGTTTCGGACCCGTTTTCTGTGCTGACGTCATCCATCCTATGGCAATACCACCAAGTACGCCTAAGAAAATACTTAAGGATGGTTGATACCCTGTGCTTAAAAATACTAGTGTTAAAAATAACCCAAATAGAGTTTGAGTAATAAAGTTTCCAGAGAAGCTTAACTTTGGTGGTGCCATAAGGGGATCGATCGGCGAATGATCTCTTTTAATTGTGCCTCTAGTGGTTGGATTGTGTCCAAAATCTTTACAAGAGGTTTCTCTTTTTCAGTAAAAGGCTCGGTCTGTTGCAGTTGTGATTCTAACAGATCGACAGTTGCATCGGTAATATCACCTGTACGTTCTGAAAGCCGCTTTTGCAAAACCTCCTTTGATGCGGTACATTGAACAATTTGTATCGGAATTTGATGCATTTGGGCGAGGGAGATCGCGTCCTCTCGTAACTGCTGTCGGTCGTACTTAGCGTCTAATATCACCGTATAACCTTGTTTTGCCAGCAAAATTCCCAATTCTAACAGCCGCGTGTAAGTTTTCTGAGTCATTTCGGCTGTATAAATCTCATCTCCACCCCGTTCAAACAATGGAATACCAGCTAAATGCTTTCGTACCGCATCCGAACGAACGTGAATTGCACCCAGGTGACGAGCTAAATACCTTGCGGTAGTGGATTTACCAGAACCCGATACGCCTGACATGAGAATCAGTTGTCCTTGACGGGGTTTTGTATACTCACTTGCCAGTTTATAGTAAGTGGCTGCTGTTTTTGTCGCCTCCTCCTTAACGGAAGCAGGGACGCTCGGATCGTCTAACAAAAAGGAAGTCACCTTAGCGCGGACATAAGATTGACGGCTTAAGTATATAGGCAAAACTTGCAAGCCTTCCCAATCTCCTGTCACCTCAAGATAAGTATTGAGATACGCATTACTCAAATCCAAACGTTGCTGAGCATCTAAATCCATTACGCCATAAGCAACGTCGTACATCACATCGACAAAGCGAAAGGGTTCGTTAAACTCAATGCAGTCAAACAACCACAATTTATTTTGCCACAAACAAATATTACCTAAGTGCAAGTCCCCGTGACATTCGCGAATGCGATCGCTTTTAATTCTATTCTTAAAAACTTCGCCATATTCTGAGAAAAAAGTATCTGTAGACCTCTTTGTTTCCTCAAACTGTTCCCGTGTTTGAGGACCACCGATATATTTCTCACTTTGCTGGTAATTCTCATCAAATGCCACACGAACTTGCTCGACTTCACCAAAGGAGCGAATATAATCATTGGTTACGGTTTTATTGGCGTGATACGCAGCTACAACCCGTCCCAACTCTTCCACAAGTTCCTCATTTAACTGACCCTGTTTAAACAGCTTGCTCAGCAAAGCATCCTCAGGGAACTGCAGCATTTTCAAAACGTATTCCACAGGTTCTCCCGTATCACCCAAACGGTATTTCCCATCTACCAAAGCAATGGGAAACACCTCCAAATATAATTCTGCAGCCCCTCTTTGATTCAGACGCAACTCTTCATAAGAAAAATGTCGCCGATTCTCCAAAGTTGAAAAATCTAAAAAACCATAATTGACTGGTTTCTTTACCTTATAAGCGTATTTACCTGTTAACAATACGTAAGAAATATGGGTTTGAATCAATTGAATAGGTTCGCTCACCTCATGGGGATAAAACCCAGGCTCCAACATCTGTTGAATTAAAGGGGGAATAGAAACCTCTGCCATCTCTTCTCTGGTGCGCCCTTAGCGCCTAGTAAGGTTTAGTACCAAAAAACCAGAGGTTTTACCCCTGGTTTCCACGGATACTATAGCAAACTTTAACTCACCAGGTCTCTTAACCCTAGGATTCTGTTTCCGATTCAGAACTTCTCTGGGGAGGCAAAATGGTTAAAACAGATTGACCTGGCTCACCCATATACTTTGCACCCCCAGGTAAAGGAATTTGGTCTACCTGCAAACTATCACCAACTTCCAAGTTAGAAATATCAATATCAATTGCTTCAGGAATACTCTCTGGAGAGCAACGCAGTGCCAAATTAGTGATGTGTACGTCTAATACGCCACCATCTCTCTTTACCCCAACGGGTTCTCCTACAAGGTGCAAGCGGACTTCTATATCAGTATCGCCGTGACCTGCAACAGCAAAAAAGCTCAGATGATAAAGCGTACCTTTGGCTGGATGAGATTGAACTTCCCGCAGCAAAGTTTTCCCACGCCAAGGAATATCGGTAACGTTTAGGTCAACTATGGAGTTGTTAATAGAAGCCTTATTGAGAAGGCGTTCGGCAACTTTAGCGTCAAGAACAAGTGCGACTGACTCAGTCCCTTGATGACCGTACAAGTTGGCTGGTATTTTACCAGAACGGCGCAAAGCATTGGGTTTGCTTCCATCTGGTCTCTTTTGACATTCAATTGTAAGTTCCATAAAAATTGCTAATTGCTAATGGCTAATGGCTAATTGCTAATTGCTAATTGCTAATGGCTAATTGTTATTAATCATTAGCTCTACTAACAAATTACGCACTCAGTAATGAGGGTGGAGTACCTTCATGGTTCAATAAAGCACGTTTTGGTCCGTGGATGGGGTCTTCCACAATAATGGTTTGGTCTCGGCTGGCTCCCAAAGAGACAATCGCGATCGGAACTTCCATCAACTCTGCCAAGAATTTTAAATAATCTCGTGCTTCTTTTGGCAAGTCTTCTAACGAACGACAGTGAGTTGTTGGGGTACGCCATCCCGGCATAGTTTTGTAAATAGGACAACATCTGGCAAACTTACGGGAACTCGTGGGGAAGTGTTCGCTGCGTTCTCCATCTATCTCGTAAGCAACACAAACTTTGATTTCCTCGACTTCATCAAGGACATCTAGTTTGGTAATTGCCAAACAGTCCATACCATTAATTCGCACTGCATAGCGACCGATCACGGCATCAAACCAACCACACCGTCTCTTGCGTCCGGTTGTTGTACCAAATTCAGCACCGCGATCGCACAACAATTCTCCCATTTCCCCGTGTATTTCTGTAGGGAATGGTCCTTCTCCCACTCGCGTGGTGTACGCTTTAGCCACTCCAATCACTCGGTCGATCATTGTTGGTCCTAGCCCCGTTCCAACACAAGCGCCGCCTGCGACTGGATTGGAGGACGTGACATAAGGATAAGTTCCGTGATCCAGGTCAAGAAGTGTACCTTGCGCTCCTTCAAACAGAATATTGCGTCGCCGTTGAATTGCGTCGTATATTTTTAAGGAAGTATCAACAACATGAGGGCGCAAACGTTCCGCATACCCGAGATATTCCTCAATGACTTCTTTGGGGTCTAAAGGCGGGAGGTTGTACAGTTTTTCTAGAATGACGTTCTTGTAATTAATCGTCCATTCTAGCTGCTCGCGCAGCCCTTCCGAGTCCATTAAATCCAAGACTCTAATGCCTGTCCGTTCGGATTTATCCGCATAAGTCGGACCTATACCGCGACCGGTTGTGCCAATTTTATGGCTTCCCCTGCGTTCTTCCGATGCCCGCTCGATTGCGCGATGGTAGGGCATTGTCACATGGGCTGTCTCAGAAATTAGCAGATTTTGAGTAGAAACACCAACTTTGGCAAGTTGGTCAAGTTCTTTTATCAAAACCTGTGGATCTATGACTGTTCCACAGCCGATCATGCACTCGGTATCTGGATACAAAATACCAGAGGGAATCAAGTGCAGTTTGAAGGTTTGATCCTTCACTACAATCGTGTGTCCAGCATTGACACCCCCTTGGTAACGTATAACAACATCTGCGGAGCGGCTGAGTAAGTCGGTTATTTTTCCTTTTCCTTCATCGCCCCACTGGGCACCTATAACAATGACGTTAGCCAAGTGATTATTTTAGAGAGCTAAAGTTTCCACAAATAACTATTATTACCAGATTCTTTTAATTCTGTCAACTAAATAAACAGTAACCGGGCATTGCTCAATTTGTATTAGGGTATAATAAATTACATTTCATCCTTTATACTTCATACTTCATCCTTGAGTTTATTTGTTACTGTTAATAATAATTAAAATTTTTAGGGAAAAGACTACCATGGCTCTATATGCTGAGTTACACAGGCATTTGGGCGGTTCGGTTGTACCGCGTGTATTGTGGCGCTACTTTGAGCGTCATTCCTCAGAGTTAATTTCTCGCTTTTCTCATTACTCTGAGTTTGAAGAATTTTACACTCGCCCTCGCAATACTCTAGATGAATATCTAGAGTTGCACACTCTTGTAGAAAGCGTACAAACAGTAGAAACTTTACCTTACTTTATTTATCGTCTGCTTCGAGGCGCGTATATCTTTGAAAATCTTGCTTATCTAGAACTGCGTTATACGCCTTATTTGAGAACGCCAGAGCATCTGAGCCAAGCTGAAAGAATTGACAAGATGGCAGAAATCGTGGAAGTTGTGGGCAAAGCCAGCCAACTTTCAGAATATCCCATTATTAACAGCCAAATTCTTTGCATGCACTCGCGCTTGCCTTTTGAAGTCAACAAAGCAATTGTCGAGCTAGCAGCACAAAATCCACAATACGTCTGTGGTATAGATGTGGCTGGGGGAGACAGTCACTATGCCGAGCGTTTGGATGAATGGGTGAGGCTTTATGAGTATGCGCGATCGCTAAATCTCAATACCACAGGTCACCTTTACGAAACCACAGCTGGTTGTTATCCCCAACTTTTGCCTTATTTAATGCGGATCGGTCATGGAATTCAAATTCCTTTGCTCTATCCAGAATTACTTAAAGATGTCGCAAGGCGAGGTCAGTGTTTGGAAATTTGTCCCACAACTTACGTAAAAACAGGGACTTTACAAGATATACGCGAACTCAAGCGGGTGTTTGACCTTTGTTTTGAGGCGGGGGTAGACATTGCGATTTGTACTGACAATGCTGGATTGCACAACGTGCGCCTACCTTTTGAGTATGAAAATCTGTTAACTTACGACATCATCAATTTTAAACAGCTGCAAGCTTGTCAGGATGCTGCTTTCCGCCATGCTTTTGCTTGGCCTCACAGACAGCGTCCGGTATCTCTACTTAATGGGTTGCTGAATCATCAAGAGTTAGTAGTTAGTAGTTAGTGGAAATTCCCACTAACCACTAACCACTCACTTAATTAAACCCCTTCTACAGCACCACCTGCAGCTTGCCAAGCTGCTAGACCGCCAGTGAGTGTAGAGACATGAGCAAATCCTGCTTCTCGTAGCGTTTGTGCTGCATTAGCAGATTGCTCATCACTTTCCCCATAAATATAGATGTCTCGGCTTTTAACTAGGGAAGAAGCTCTTTTTGTCAGGTCATTTAAAGGGATGGGGATCGCGCCACTGATGTGACCCTGATTGAAGGTTCGGCGATCGCGCACATCAACAATAGTAAAACCTGGCTGACCCCATTCAAGACGAGATTTGAGGTCATGAGCATCCGAGTGGGACGCAAAAGCACCTAACAGAGTGTTTTCCATAAGCATTTCTCTGATACTGCATCGCAGTGACTGCTTTGCTCTTTTGAGCCAGCCACTGTCTTATCAATTTGAAATCTATCAAAAATCTGATTTTTATCGACTTTTTTTTACAATTTATACACATTTATTTTTAAGTTTAAATAAATTAATTTAATTATCTTAAAGATTTTTAGAAAACTGTAAAAATCCACTCAATGACTGGGGATTTTTTCGCTACCGTCACGAGGGTAAATAGCCAATATGTAAATTCATTAAAGATGTGCGCTTCTATTTTATACTGATACATTATGCTATGTATTCAAGCTTTACCAACAGAAGTAGTACATCTAATTACAGCCGGGGAAGTTATAGACTCCTTCGCTTCTGTCGTGCGGGAATTAGTAGAAAATTCCTTAGATGCAGGTGCGACGAGAATTGCAGTTTCTTTATGGCCCCAACAATGGCGTATCCGCGTTGTTGATAATGGATGCGGGATGTCTTTAGATGACTTACAACGTGCAGCGACTGCCCACAGCACCAGTAAAATTCGACAATGTGCTGACTTGTGGAAAATCACAAGCTTGGGTTTTCGTGGAGAAGCACTCCACAGTTTGACAACACTGGCAGATTTAGAAATATTAAGCCGTCCTCGTTGTGGGGATGGAGGGTGGCGAATTATTTATGGTTATGGAGGAGAAGCACGACATATAGAGGAAGCCGCGATCGCTCCAGGTACTATCGTCACAGTTTCCAATCTCTTTGAAAATTGGTCATCCCGTCGAGAGGGATTGCCATCCCTTGCACAACAAATGAAAGCAGTGCAAGCAACGCTTCAACAAATGGCGCTGTGTCATCCTCACGTTACTTGGCAAGTGTGTCAAAATGACCGGGAATGGTTTTCCATTTATCCCTCATCAGCAGTTGCTCAACTGTTGCCCCAAATCGTACATCAAATTAAAGAATCCGATCTCCACGAATTAAAACTAGAAGTTCCAAACCCAGAGCAAACCTCACTTCCCACCCCCGATTCCCTGCTTTCATTAGTTATAGGATTACCAGACAGGTGTCACCGTCGCCGCCCGGATTGGGTAAAAGTGGCAATTAACAAACGGATGGTAAAATCACCGGAGTTAGAGCAAACGATTTTGACAGGATTTCACAGGACATTACCACGCGATCGCTATCCTGTTTGTTTTTTACACTTATTTATTCCCCCCGAACAAGTCAACTGGAACCGCAATCCAGCAAAATCGGAAATTTATCTCAACCACCTCAATCATTGGCAAGAGCAAATTTCCCTCGCCATAGAAAAATCACTCCGCCTCAACTCAACATCTATTCGAGAATCCGCCCACACAACACGCGTCAGTCAATTACTGAAAGCAGCAGAAGAAAAAGCCGCCTATAACCTCAATTCATCCAACCCCGCAGAACAACCTTCTACTCCCCACAATATAAAAGCCGTTGCTCAAGTTAACAACACTTATATCGTCGCAGAACATCCCGGTGGAGTGTGGTTGGTAGAACAGCACATTGCTCACGAACGCATTTTATACGAGCAACTTTGCGATAACTGGCAAATTGTTCCCGTTGAACCAGCTATTATCCTCTATCAACTTTCTCCAGCCCAAATAGCGCAATTAGAACACATTGGTTTGGACATAGAAACATTTGGGGAACAGCTTTGGGCAATTCGCAGCGTTCCCGCACTCTTAAAACAGCGAGATGACTGTGCTGAAGCCATTTTAGAACTCAGTTTGGGCGGTGATTTACAGACAGCGCAGGTTGCTGTTGCTTGTCGCAGCGCTATTCGTAACGGCACATCCCTGACTCAACCGGAAATGCAAGCAATACTAGAGCAATGGCAGCGCACGCGCAATCCGCGCACCTGTCCTCACGGACGCCCAATTTGCCTATCTTTAGAAGAGCCAGCTTTAGCCCGTTTCTTCCGCCGTAATTGGGTGATTGGCAAAAGTCACGGGATTTGAACAAGCATTTTTAGCAAGTTTCTTTTTCATATTGCTCCTACAACTTGCGAAGACTACACTTCAACAAGTACGGAATTTAATTGCACTTCTTGTATCCGAGTCTTTTTTAGTGCAGTAGATAATTGTCGCAAACGTTCGCTAACTTCTAAGTGGGACTCTTGCGATCGTAATTCTGGCGGTATTTCTGCTAACAGAAGTGGATTTCCTTGTAACCACTCATTAAGCGCAATCCCCATCCATGTACCTTGCTTTTCTCTAAAAGTATCAATCAAGCCCTTAAGTTCTTGAATACAGTATTGTTCAAAACCTGCTGCTTCAAAAATAGCAGCACGTAAGTATTCTTCAAATGCATTAATATCGGTTTCAACTTCAAAGATTACATCATCTTGGGGTAATTGAATTTCACTAGCAACATTAACAATAGTTGTTCCTACTCCTGTTACTCCTAAAACTTGTTGTCTTATCGTCCTATTGCAAAGCAATTGATGCCCATATTTTGCGTATCTTTTGAGAACTTGAAAAGCCAGTTCTTCACCCGTGTAATAGTTATCTACTATTTCAATGTCAACTCCAAGGCTCTTAGCAATTTTATCGCGTGCATCGCTGTTAAGCGGAGCACGAATTAATACTTCGGCAACAGGACGGGCAAAGCGTAAGAATAGAACACTTAAACTATTTTCCAGCTTAGATAAGAAGTATTCTTCTGATTGTGCAATTAATCTTTCTTTTACTTGTTTGCTACCCCACAATAAGTTTGTCATGTATTCGACTAATGTTAATGCCTCATCTTTCAATTCCAGAGCGAGTTGTCGAGCTATGGAAGATAAAAGTTTACTAATATCGCCGTATAAATCTTCACGCCAAGCGAAATTAGCTTTCATGCGGTCAAATTGAGGGTATGAGTTGGCAGCAAAAATAATATCTTTTTTTCTAAATGCTTCTTCTCTCAGCTTTTGGATTTCACTAGCAACAATTTCTAAATATCTATCTTTAAATTTAGCAAGACTGGTTGCGGAATTCGCAGTTAAATTATCTAGAGAATTATTGGTAACCGAAGAATCATAAAATTTTTGCAGTTCGGCTTTCTTCTGTTCCCATTTATTATTCCACCATTCGCTAAATAAAATTCGTTTCCGATCTTCTTCAAATCGTTTTGCTTCTTCAGGATTTTCCGAATAACGTTTACGAACTAAATTATAAATTTCTTCAGATGTATTTAAAATAGTTTTTATAGAAGCCTCGCATCTCTTTTTTAAGATAAGTACACGTTCTTTGTTAATATAATTAAATATTTTTTCTTTTATGATTGGAATTCCAGTCGCTTGTTTATTTAAAGCTTCCTCATCATTAATTCCAGTTAACCTTTGTAACTGGGCTTGGATATTACCTGCATCACCAATCTCGAACTTTGTCTGTTCTCCAGCTAATCCATTCAAAAGTAGATATGCCCCAGCCGAACCGTATACAATACGTTCCTGTGGAAGTCTCGCACGTTTAAACCAATCTTGAGACGCTTCTTCAATATGAGTTTTCAGGGCTTCTGCACTACCTAATGAGTCAATACGACTTAAAAATACAAAAAGTTTATCAGCAACGGTAATATTCTTGTCGCCAAGTTCTGTAAATTTGATAATTTCTAGTTCTTTCTCTCTCAAGCTAGTAAAACGCTGTACTAATATTACAGCATCGCAATCTGACAGCATTGCCTTGGCTTCGTCCACGTGCTTTGCTAAACCTGAATCTAAACCAGGAACATCATAAAATACAATACCTTCAGCTTGAGCAAGTTTGTTAGTATAAAGTCTTGCTTCTAAAACAGCATGAGCATACTTTTCATCAGCTACATATTTCTTGAGCGATTCCTTGATATCTTCTAGACGAGTAAATGGAAAAATACGATTACCTTCTCTTCTTACTTGCTGTAAGGTAATTTCATTATTTCGTATAGTATTAATATCTTCTTGCGCGTTTACTTTCTGAAGTTCGTTTAAGAGATTAATAAATTGTTCTTCAGTTTTTGCCTGTACTTCCAGCTTTTGCTCTGTGTCATTCTGAACCGAATAAATTTGCGTTGTTGTAAATGTACACCTTCCTCCCTTAGCTGGGAGTAAATCGCATTCTAACCAAGCATTGATAAAAGTACTTTTTCCCGCTTTCTCTAAACCGACAACTGCAATGCGAAACTCTCGCTTTCTCAGTCTCTCAAGTTGACGGCGTGCTGGTTCTGCTTCTTGCAATAGTATTTCTTTTAATTGCGAGGGAACCTCAGCTTGAGGTAAATTAGCTAAATTAATTGCGTATCGCTGTACGTTTAGGGCTTCAGTTAGACGAGCCTCGTAGTAGGAAGATGCTGTTTTCCAATCCATTTATATAATCCTTATACACGGTTAAATTTTTCTAAACCAGACAGATTTTTTAAACAAGCCAACTGTTCGATAATATATAAAGTATGTTTTGGTAAATTTGATTTTAAATAGTATGGTATCTTCTGATCGATAAGATTTTTTCCATCATAAATCTTAATTCTCATATAAACTTCACGCTTACTATCAGAAGAAATAAAGTCCTCTGTTATTTCTAATTTTTTTTCATTGAGATCGGCATTTTTAAGAGTAGTACATAAGAAATATGAAGCATTGTCTATAAGATTTATTAGTTCATCAGTAGTTAAGTTTGAACCATTTTTGAAATTGCCAGCTATAGATGCTGGAACAATAAGGCAGAGGTCAGCAGGAACGGGCTCGATAGGAATAACTTGCTGTTTTACTTTTTCAAATTTTTGTTTATATTTTGCTTGTGTATGTCTATTTTTACTAAGATACTGCTGACAATAAATTACTCCAACTAATGTACAAGCTGTCACAATAATCCAATTCATGCTTTCCTCATTATTATTAATAGATTGATTAACTAGCTTGGAAAAACTTTCTATTAACCCTGAACAGGGTGTATTTCGTATCAGGAACTGTCTTTTAATGAAAACTACTTCTACTAAACTTTTAACAATTTTTTCATCTTCAATTTGATAAGCATTAGCCTTTATACCAAGAAATTCACAAATTAAGTGCGTTTTCTCTTGTATTTCTGATTTTTCCTCCTCAAGCAATATTTGAATTGTTTTATATAGAATACCTCTCTTTAATCCTTGTATTTGAGGACGTATGTTAAGAATAACGTCATCATATAAGCTGCTGAGATTATCATCTTCCACTATACTTTAAAGCTCCTTTTTTAAAATTTTTCTAAATTTTTAAAGTCTTTTATAATACTTTGAGCTTTTTGTTGCATAGGCTGCCAAAGTTTCCTATTATTCTCATAATCTAAAGTAATATCTTGCTTGGCTCTATCAAGTCTAGCTTGATAACGGTCAATAATATTATTTTGAATTTTATCTACATTTCTTTTTAAAGAATCAATTTGTTCTAGTAACCAACAGACAATTTGATATACAATCTCTCTCTGTTCTTCATCAGCTTGATCTATCCAACCTTCGAGTAAATTTCTTACACTAGGAATTACAGCATTATCGCTAGAGCGTTGTACATAATCGATATATTTTTTCTGTAGTATTACACCTTTACCTACAAAGTCGCCTACAAATCCTTGAATAGTTCCAGCAAGCCATTCCCAACCGGACTTTCCTATAGTATTTCTTTGATGTGCTTCTTGTAACGTAATAATTGTTTCTTTTTCTTCTTGCCAACTTCCTTGGGTAATTGCAAATCCCGCTTTAAATTTAAAGGTTATGGTAGGATGTTTTTCAACTTTAACAATTTGAGATTCAGGAAATGTAATTGCTATATGAGGCGCAATCTTATTTGCTTCTTTTTCAAGATATGATAAATGACAATGAAAAAGTTCTACTACTGCTTGATACATTCTATTTAACTCTTGATTAAAAATTTGCTTCAATACATCCTCCATAACAATATTTAAATGAATAGATAATTCATTTAACTCTTCATTTATTTGCTTGAGTTTATTTTTTTCTAGTTCTGTCTTTGCTTCCATTATTTCACCTTCTTTAGCAATAGAAGCTGTATACCCTAAATTAATTAGTCGGTTTAAGTTTTTATTTAATAAATTTACATTTAATATATTTGCTTTGTTTAAATATGTGATATCTAAGTCTACTTTTCCAGTTTCTAGAGATTTTGCTACGGCTTCTAAAATTTGATGAAGCCCTTTACCTAATTCTCTGCGCCATCCATAAAGTGGATATAATTTTTCTCCCAATTCAGTGTAAGGCTTAATATTTTGGATTTCCTTCAGTTTTTTTTCCAAATAAAATACTGGATCGTCTTCTGATGGATTTGCAAGCACCTGTTTAACTTTGGCATTTATTTCTTCAAACGGCTTGCTCAGATTTTGATTACTTATTTGCAGAAAAGTCTCAAGTGTAGATCTAATCCAAGATATTTTTTCACATTCTTGTTGATAGCGTTCTTCTGAACTGTTAAGGAAAGCTGTTGTTGTCTGCAAAGCCCACTCTGTAACAGCATTACCAGCAGCAATATTAAAACGTTCTATAGCTTGGGGAATAACTAACCGGGGAAAATGTTGGCTAATATGCGCTCTCAAGCCTTGTTGAAACTCTTCTGCATAAGATTTTTGCCATAACGTATCAGCAACCCTATTTCGATCATGCCTAGACCATTTTTCAACTTTACGCGGTAAATCCTCTAATATGTTTTCATCAATCAATCCATTAAAGTGGTTATCTGCTTTCTTACAAGCTTCTGTACTGTATATTTCATCATTATTTTTTATTTGCAGTGCTAATAAAGCCGCCCACGTACTCAGTTTTATAACTTGCAATTTTTCAATATCTTCTGTATATTCTTTTAGATGTTCGGTAAGTTCGTACTTGATACTGCGTATCGCATTTTCAACAAAGCGATTTTCTGTTTCAGGGTAATTTCTATCTGCTCGGAAAACATCGATACGATTGAGAATAAATAACATACGTGCAGGAGAACCGCCTAAATCTTTTACCTGCTCTACCACTTCTTGCAGCAAGCTTCTAACTTTCTGTTGATCGGTTTCTGCACTGTTGTAGGTTACCAAACACAATGCTTCACGACACTGTTTAATCACATTTGCGTTACCTTCATCACCTACATAAGCTAAACCTGGTAAATCCATAATTCTTACCTTGACACCTCTGGGTAATTCCAGTTTTGATTCTTTAATGAGTCTGAAAGGATAAGATATGGTTGATTGCGGGCAAGCTAAATTAGGTTGTTTCTCTCTGTTATCGATGTAACTTATCATTACATCATACAAGCGTTGATAAATTCGCTCATCACTTATACCTGTCCATTCTCCACACTCCCATAATGCTCCGGGAGTTTCATGGATAATTAAAGACTTTTTCTCGCTATATTCTATAGTTACTGCCCCTGCACTCATTTCGCTCACGGCGACAGGAACAATTTCTGCTCCACATAATAAATTTACTAAAGTGCTTTTACCGCTACTAGTTGTTCCCGTTGTTGCGAGGGTAAGAGTAGGATTTTGAAGCTCATTTACTAAATTTTCAATAGCTTTCTCTAATTTTTCAGTAAGTTCTTGCACTTCTGGATGATATGTATCAGGTAAATGTTCAGATATTTCTGTAGAGAAGTTATGCCAATATTTAGAGAGAAGTTTTGCATTTTGTTCTACATCTTCAAAGACTTTATATAATTTAGTGTTCATTATTTAAGCCTATTTAAAATTTTATTTTTTACTTGCACTCAAATATAGATTTTATTGAAAATTAAGAGAAGGGCAAAAGAGAAAAAATAGTTCGTGTTGAAATTTTACCTAATTAGGTTTAATTGTGTTCAATGAATGAGTCACGTATCTCTTCTTTTCTTCTATAAAATGGCTAATTCTATTAGGGTGAACACTACCGAGTTTTAGATACTGGTGGACATATGAGTAGTGCTGCTGCCGTGCCTTGAGGGAATCTTATGGTAAAAAGTAGTGAATTAGTAACTAGATTTGATACTTTTGACTTTTTCTTTATAATCTGGAAATAACTGAAATGCTTATGTAATACTACTGATTTAGATTCAGATTTTTAATACAGTCAAAAAACGAATAGATCAAAAATCGTAAGAATTAAGACTAGCAAAGCATTTCAGTAGGGGAAAAAAATGATGTTATCTAATATATATTGGCAACTTTTCACTTTACCTTGAAGTGATAACTCCAATATTTTTCATCAAGAAAAATTGATATAATAAATAGAGGCGAGGTTTTTTGTATGTACGTTACCATACCAACTCCCAATCGCCTCATGATGGGTGTTTTGATTTTTTAGGGTTTCCTGTTTGACTTTTAAACAGATAAGTTAAAATAATACAGGTAAAATAAAAAATGACCCTATAAGTGAGGGCATTCTATAAATTAAGTTAGTAACTAGCAGTCATTCAGACTAGCCAGTTTTTAGCCAGCTTGTTGGCGTTTCATCTCTTGTATCAATACTTGACAGCGCTTCATAGCTTCTCTTGCCTGTTGTCGGTACTGTTTGGCTTGTTGCGGATCTGATTCATACACTTCAGAACCTTTACGCCGGAGTTCAACAGCTTGCTTACTGAGTTCTTTAGCGCGAGTCTTTAAATCTTCAATTGTTTTCATCATTCCTCCAGTTCTGAAATCACAAATTCTATATTTTCAGCTTCTTCATAAAGTTTATCTGCTCTACTCTCTAGTAAGCTAGCGTCCTCATAGTGATTGTTGTTTAGGGCATTTTGAGATGCTATATACAATTCATCAATAATGCCTTATAACTGGATATAAGCACTTACCAAAGCGTTTCTGGTTTCAGGTCTCATATTTACAATTCAATCCCACCATCAAAATCATCTGGTTCCTCTACATCAATCACAGTAACTTCAGGATGTAATTTTTGCTCATTCTGGCTCACTTGGCTTACTGGCTCTACTATAGTCACTGGTTGTTTGCCATCTAAATACCTTGTGTAAAAGTTGATAGCATCTTCTATAAACTTCGTTACCGGGATATCTAACGCTTGTGACCATTCCTCAACTTTGGATTGCTGATACTTTTTAATCCTAATTTTGTCTATAGCCATTACATAACCTCACTGACCAATCCCTTAAGGTTGTCAAAAGCACCGTTATCTGACATTAGAAAACCTTTTTTCTTAAGTGCTGCACTCAGTAAGGGGAGTTTAGATCCACCACCAATTATCAGAATTTTGTCACCAGCAAGCTTGTATTGCTCTAACTGCTTTGTGACCTCATAAAAATTTAATATGAAGCTGCATAGAAAAGGGCTTCTAAAATAAAGTTGTAAGAAGAGACGGACATAACTTGTTCAAGTGTAAGTTGGTCAAGTACTTCTTGGATGCGATTGCGTAAAGCCTGCAAGGAACAAAAAAGTTCATTTTTTAACGGTTGTTTTAGCAACGCCCAAAGCCTCTCAATAGGATTAAGTTCAGGAGAATGAGGTGGTTGGAGTCAAGGAATTATGTTTTCAGGCCAACTAATCGTCAAATTCATGTGAGATGGGGCTTGGTCAATCTGTAAAACGGCGTAGTCTTCTCCTAATTCCTGCGATCACCAATTGAAAAACTCTTGAAAGCGTTCTCCGTTTAGTTTTGGGTATTCGTGGAAGAAATGATCTCCTGTTCTGGGTTCAATAGCACCATATATCCAAAAATTTTCTCTGATAAATATTTAGCTCTATACAATATGTCATTCCGATAAATTTTACCCTAATTTTTCGCTCACAAATAATTTAACTGGTTACTAGCAAATAACTAGTAACCAGCAATCAACCAGCACCGAAAAATGACGAGTTACGCGTACAGTACTTGCACCATGATTTATTTATGAAAAAAGAAATTGATTAATTTTTCAAATCCCCTACTTTTAAGTATAAGGATTCACCGATCGCTGCTTACTCCGAAATAACTGCAAGCTTTCTTGGTGGTTTCTGCATCTTCAAGCTGAGGCTTTTTAAAGTCATTCTCGGTTCGCTCTTGTTCAAAATAACCGCCTCATAAGGTACAACTCCGGCTAATTCACTATCAATACAGCGAGCTGCTACCCTGGATAAATCCAAACTTCTAGGGGGAATATATGGACCCCGGTCGTTAACTCTCACAATGACTGTCTTGCCATTTTTCAAATTCGTTACCTGTAAGTAGGTGTTGAATGGCAAGGATTTGTGAGCAACCGTCAATTCGTTTTGATTAAATGTCTCTCCATTTGCTGTCATGCGACCGTGAAAGTAAGGACCGTACCAAGAAGCTAAACCTGCCATTTTTTTCTTGGAAGAAGTCAATCCATACATTTCCTTCTGTCCTTCAACAAGTGATAGCTTGGGCACTTGCAATGCTTGACGCAAATTATTTACCCATTCGATCGCTAATAAATCGGCACTCCGATGGGTTTTTCGAGTGACTTCTTTCCCAATTCCAAACAAAAAGCGATTGCCTGACATTAACGCTGGTATTCCATCAACAAGCGCAGGACGCAACCGAGAAGCATCAAAGCTAGATGATTTCACAAGTCGTGTTAGGCGTTGCTGCATTAAACTGGCTTGTTGTCGGTCTGGTAAATTTGCAACTATACGGTTATTTAGCCACACTTCGTAATTGCTCGTCCCTCGATGAACAACTACAGCAGGCGCAGAAGTAGAATCAAATCCCAGTTCTATAGGATTGTCCAAGCGAAAGAAATTTTGGAGCGATCGCAGTATCTGATTTGGGAGAAAATCTCGATTATCGAACCCTGTCTCTATCAAACTTGGAACGGGTAGAAGACTTGCAACTTTAACAGCAGGCTGCTTGGCTAGATTCTCTTGTTGAAGACCGCAAAACTGATTTTTGCTATTTTTATCTCTCTTAATGAGCGGAGCGAGTGGTTGAGTGCCATTTGGTTTTGATTCCTTATCACCCCAATCCAATTTTAAAAACCTTCTTGACAGCATTGTTGTGCCTACAACATTCATTTGCTGCTTATCGGGGATTAAAAATGGGAGAGGTTTGTTAACCAGTTTCCCTAAGTTGGATGACACTTTTGCCGGAAGAATATTTGAAGCCAAACTTGGTGGCAAGTTTTGGTTCAACGACAAAAATGAACCAATCCAGGATGTTACCCAAAGTAGTCCAAAAAATATCATGGTTCAGTCAGTTTTCAGGTAAGTACACCTTTTGACAGTGCTAACCTTGTTCCTTGATAATGACAATTTCCCAATCACTAAACCAGCGGTCTACTCTTCTAAAGAGTAAGAATTTACCCTGGTTGTGATTAAGATACTGAGCGATCCCAGCAGGTATCATATTATCCTGTTGTTGCTAAACAAGCAAATAAAAGTTTTAGATATCTTTTTTGCTTATTACTATAATTTCAATTTAAATTTTTTATAACTGGCTGGCGCTCAAATACAGCAAAGCGTTTAGAAATCGCCTTTTGACATCATTTTTTGGAATTGGGAATTTTGGAAAAAGTATCAATTAATATAGGCATCAGGAGTTAAGGGTTAGGATCTGGGGAAAAAATTTTTCATGTTTGGAGATCGGCTTTTCCCTTGATTGGCTGACTGACAAAAAGAACGCCACCTCTGTTACTAAGCACTTATAGAAACGGGGTTAAAAAGCCCCCCTGTCTCCATGAGAGAGGGTGAGGCTTGTGAAAAGGAGTCGGGGAATAATCAAAGAAGTATGCAGCCGGGAAACGAGAATAGAAGAATGCTGAATGCCCCATGCATCATGCCTTTTGCTGCATAAGTATGCCCATTACCCAAGAGGAGGGATCAAAGAAAATTCACAATCTCTGGGAGATTGGAAAAAAAACACTGCCAAATGTAACGGATTGCAAAGTATAATAAAAGCGATAAAACGATTAAGAATTATTCAATATCACAAAGGTTAAATGCGAGTAGCGATCGCCGGAGCGGGTTTAGCAGGCTTATCCTGTGCCAAATATCTCACCGATGCAGGTTACACTCCAATCGTCTTAGAAAGCCGAGACGTGTTGGGGGGACTGGTAGCAGCTTGGAAAGACAAAGACGGCGACTGGTATGAAACCGGGCTGCACATCTTCTTTGGAGCATATCCAAATATGCTGCAGTTGCTGAAAGAGTTGGGTATTGAAGATCGACTGCAGTGGAAAGAACACACGTTGATCTTCAATCAGCCTGATAACCCAGGTACCTACAGTCGCTTTGATTTTCCTGATATACCAGCCCCTTGGAACGGCATAATCGCTATTTTACGAAATAACGATATGCTCACCTGGCCGGAAAAAATTCGCTTTGGCATCGGTTTGATACCGGCGATGATTCAGGGGCAAAAGTACGTAGAGGCTATGGATCGATACTCTTGGAGAGAGTGGATGAAAAAGCAAAATATTCCTCCAAGGGTAGAAAAAGAAGTTTTTATCGCCATGTCCAAGGCGTTAAATTTTATCAATCCAGAAGAAATTTCAGCAACAATTCTTTTAACGGCTCTCAATCGATTTCTTCAAGAAAGGTATGGCTCAAAAATGGCTTTTCTTGATGGTTCGCCAACAGAACGGATGTGCGAGCCGATGGTAGAATATATCACTTCACGAGGTGGAGAAGTTCGGTTGAATGCACCGTTGAAAGAAATTTTGCTGAACGAAGATGGCACTGTCAAAGGATATGTCATACGCGGGTTGCATGGAGCAAGCGATGAAGTGGTAACAGCCGATATGTACGTCTCGGCAATGCCAGTGGATGTCATGAAGGTGATGATGCCAGAACCTTGGAAGCAAATAGAATTTTTCCAAAAGCTAGAAGGTTTGGAAGGCGTACCGGTGATAAACTTACAGCTATGGTTTGACCGTAAACTAACAGATATTGACCAGCTGCTGTTTTCGCGATCGCCCTTGCTTAGCGTTTATGCTGACATGAGCAACACTTGTCGCGGGTATGAAAACCCCGATAAATCAATGCTGGAGTTAGTTCTAGCACCAGCAGCCGATTGGATTGCTAAATCTGATGAAGAAATACTACAGGCAACCCTTGCCGAATTAGAAAAACTCTTTCCCGACCACTTCATTGGAGACAATCCGACAAAGTTGCTAAAATACCATGTCGTAAAAACGCCGCGATCGGTTTACAAAGCAACGCCCGGTCGTCAGCAGCACCGTCCAGAACAAGTGACTCCAGTTTCCAACTTCTATCTAGCAGGTAGTTACACGATGCAACGTTACTTGGGGAGTATGGAAGGTGCCGTACTTTCTGGTAAGCTGACAGCGCAGGCGATTGCTGAAGCGCATCCAGTAGCAAAATCGTCAAGCCTGCAAATGCAAACCCTTCAGCCTGCAACGAATGCTGCAACTGCCTGATTCTCCCCCACGCCTGAAAACGTTGGTCTCGGTAGACGAGTCCTACGAACTTTGTCGCCAACTCACAGAAAAGTACGCCAAAACTTTTTACCTGGCTACTTTGCTAATGAGTAAGGTCAAGCGCAAGCATATTTGGGCAATCTATGCTTGGTGTCGTCGTACAGATGAACTAGTGGATGGTCCCGTTGCTGCTATCACCACACCGGAAACTTTGGATCGGTGGGAGCAGCAACTGAAATCTATTTTCGCAGGACAGCCAACGGATAATTTCGATGTAGCTCTTGTGGATACCCTTCAGTCTTGCCCGATGGACATCCAACCCTATCGGGACATGATTGAAGGTCAGCGCATGGATCTATACCGAAGTCGTTACCAAACCTTTGAGGAGTTGTATCTCTACTGTTACCGCGTCGCTGGTACTGTAGGCTTGATGTCAACAGCAGTTATGGGCGTGGATGCATCCAACCAATCAGCCCCTTGGTACAAAAGCAAGCCACCCTATAATCCTACGGAAGAAGCAATTTCTTTGGGAATTGCCAGTCAAATGACCAATATCCTGCGCGATGTAGGAGAAGACGCACGTCGGGGGAGAATTTATATTCCTCTAGAAGACTTAGCGAAGTTCAATTACACCGAGCAAGATTTGATCCAAGGTGTAATTGATGAGCGATGGCGAGCATTGATGCGCTTCCAAATCACCAGGACGCGCCAATTCTACGCAACAGCAGAAAGAGGAATCAGCTATCTATCTGCTGATGCGCGGTTACCCGTATGGGCGGCTCTCATCCATTACAGCGGGATTCTCAAGGTTATTGAACGCAGCGACTATGACGTGTTCAATCAGCGTGCTTACGTGCCGAAATTACAAAAGCTAAGTACTTTACCAGTGGCATGGTTGCGAGCACAAGTGTTATGAGGTTAGTCCTCGGTCATCGGTCATTTGTCATACAAAGGACAAGAGATCGATGACAAATGACAATTAACTATTGACAAGCCAAATTTTGTTCTGGTAACATTAGTATTCGTGACCCTGGAGAGGTGGCTGAGTGGTCGAAAGCGGCAGATTGCTAATCTGTTGTACGGTTCGTAAGGCCGTACCGAGGGTTCGAATCCCTCCCTCTCCGTTTTTCGCAAAAGAAAAATAAATTAAGAAAAGATACATCCTCCTATTGGGGGATATTGCTGTTATTATTTATCTTCTGGAGCCAATAGAAAAACTGACCTGACTTCAAAACAGGAATTGGAGACTGGGGAACAATCACCGATCGCCAATTGCTTTTTCATAAGTCCCGGTATACACAGTTAAAACGACTTCTGGAAATTTAGTCAAATTTTAATTTTAATATTCAGGCTCCTATTAAAGAAGAGGAGTGAAATTTACTGCATGAAAAGAACAAGCACAGCCTTAGCACTGGCTTTATTAACAACAGGCGTGGGTTTCCTGACAGCCGCTTGTGATACCCAAGCCCCTCAAACTCCAACAACTAGTAGTGGTAACACAACCCCAGGAAGCTCAAATACAACTGGTAGTGGTAGTGGGCTAAAAATAGGTTCCTTGCTCCCAGCAACTGGAGATCTATCCTCTATCGGGCAACAAATGATACCAGCAGTTCCCTTTTTAGTTGAGACAGTCAATGCTTGTGGCGGTGTCAACGGTCAACCCGTGACACTCATTCAGGTAGACGACCAAACCGATCCTAAAGCGGGTGCGATCGGTATGACAAAACTTGCAACTGTAGATAAGGTAGCGGGTGTGGTCGGTTCCTTTGCCAGCAGCGTTTCTACTGCTGCTGTCTCAATTGCTACTCAGAACAAAGTCATGCTCATTTCTCCCGGTAGTACAAGCCCCGTATTTACCGAACAAGCAAAAAAAGGAGAATTTAAAGGCTTTTGGGCGCGTACTGTTCCACCTGATAGCTATCAAGGACCAGCCCTAGCAACACTGGCAAATAAAAGAGGTTACAAGCGAGTTTCCACCCTCGTAATTAATAACGATTACGGCGTTGGTTTTGAACAAGCATTTGTACGAGCTTTTGAGAAATTGGGGGGAACTGTTGTTAACAAAAACAACCCAGTTCGTTACGACCCCAAATCAACCACGTTTGAGAGTGAAGCCGCAGCGGCTTTTGGGGGCAAACCGGATGCCGTTCTGGGAGTTTTTTATGTAGAAACAGGTAGCTTGCTTTTAAAATCAGCATACCAGCAAGGATTGCTCCAGGGGGTTCAGGTGATGCTGACTGATGGTATGAAGTCAGATGAGTTTCCCCAACAAGTTGGCAAAACAAACGATGGAAAATATATTGTCACTGGCGTAATTGGTACAGTACCGGGTTCTAACGGAAAAGCATTAGATGCTCTTACCAAACTTTGGCAATCGAAAAAAGGTGGTTCACCAGGAGAATTCGCTCCTCAATCATGGGATGCAACTGCTTTACTCGTACTAGCCGCACAAGCTGCTAAGGAGAACACAGGTAAAGGTATAGCGAACAAAATCCGTGAGGTATCGAATGCTCCGGGAGTGGAAGTCACAGATGTTTGTGAGGGATTGAAGCTACTGAAAGAAGGGAAAGATATTAATTACCAAGGAGCAAGTGGCAACGTAGATGTTGACGCAAACGGTGATGTCATTGGTATTTATAATGTCTGGAGTGTAGAAGCTGATGGCAAACTCAAAACCATTGACAAAGTAAGTCCGCAGTAAAGTAGATTACCAGTCAATCTGACTTTGAATTAAATGCACGATTAAGGTGGGCAATGCCCACCTGAGTGAGTCTTTATTTAACGACCAAAGAGACTGCCAAAGTTGTAACCAATTCCAATCGCCAAACCAACATCTGTATTATCAAAAAATGCTGCATTTACCGCAGCTGTTGCCGTAAACTGAGATGATATTGGTACGTCAATACCACCAGTTAGCAAGAAAGCAACATCAGCATCGTCGCTCGTTTCAATAGCGACACCAGCACCAAGATAAGGAGCAATAGGCAATGGTTCGGAGAAAGGATCTATCGACCTGAATGAAAAGTCATAAGTTACCGGAATGAGAATAGCTGTATCGTCTCCAATCACAACTGAGGGACGCGCAGATAAAACACGTGTCAGCCCGATTTTGCTGAGAACCATAAAGTTCCCATCGCCCAAAGCAGAGTCGCCACCCAAGCCGATGTTTCCTCCTATCCCGATATAGCTCGAGCCACCGCGAGTTCTTCGCCCTGGATCGACAGTCGTAATATCGGATTGTGCTACTTGAGAAGTAGATGGCTTAAGCTGCGTTTCTGTATTTTGGGGAGTGACAAGCACTGCTGATGATGTGAACGTCGTTCCCGGTACGGGAGTCACTACATTGTTAGAAGTTTCCGGTTGTGTGTGATTTTGTACTGGCTGCACCCGATTTAGCTCACCAGCAGATGCCACAGTATTTTCGGGAACAGAAGATTCCTGCACAGATGGAGTAAAAACATTTGGATAGAAGTTTTCTACCTCAACGGGTGTTGTTTGGGGAGATACTTCAGTTCCAGAAGATAATGTCAACTGCTCGCCGTTTGCAGTATCTGCTACTTGAGCAACAGCAGGCACGCTGACACCAAGAAGTGCTACAGCCGATAGACTTAGCAAGCAAAAAGCATTTTTACGGAAAAAAATAGTGTTCACAATCACTCCTCAAAAATATTGCCTGAAAAATAATTAACTTGTCAGATTTTCAGCCAACTTTTAGCAATATCCACCATTTAACACTAAAAAAATCATTCCATCATCCTCTATTGGATATGCCCGTGCAGAAATTTTCAATTATTTCAAGACCTTCTGAATGAAACCGCCTCTACATGGCATATAGTGAGGACTTTTTATCTTATTCAAGCGGTCTTGATTCTGAACGTTCTTACCTACTCATCAATTTGCCAAGAATCTTTGGTTACATTTTCATCTACAATTCTCCTGGGTTTTACAATCACAATGATTCTTCCCAAAAGAGGGACTTCTGGGGATGTTTCAAACCACTGAAAGTCTAATTCTCCAGAGTTATCTACTACAAAATAACTGTTTGAGTCCCATTCTCGTTGAGCGCGGTCTACAACTACCAACACTGGTTCTGATGGATTTTGGATCTGGTTGGGAAATTTACCGCTTTTACACAATATCGCCACGGGGTCTTCTGCACTTAGCAAGACTTGCCAGCCGGGTAAAGGAACCCAAGCTTGCTCTCCGGCAAATTTAACCATGCGAAATGGTTCTATCTCCTCAATGAGGGGTACTGCTTGCAAATCTTCTTGTGTCAGTGGTAGTTCACCAACTACTGGTATAGCACGAGGTAAGTCCGCTTCTGATTCCAAGCGATAAAAAGGCAGAGAAGGAGCGGGACGACTGGGAACAACGGTAAAATCGGTAAGTAATTGTTCGATTTGTTTCCGGGCGGTTTGCGAGTAGGCAAAGCGCAAACCTTTGGCAATCAAGCGAGAACGTTCTTGTAAATCTGTGTTTTGACGGGCTAACTTCCAAGCTTGATAGGCAACAGCATCGCCTGGATGATTCTCAAATCCCTCTGGTAGGGTACGGAAGCGAGAAAACTCTTTTATTGCCTTGGCGATTTCTTTTGCACCATCAACATCAATTTTATTTTGGAAGGCCAGTTCGGCTGCTGCTGTCCTTTCTTCTTGGGTTAGCAGGCGAAATTCATACAAAATATCGCTACCTCTGGTGGAGTAATGCGATCGCACTTCTGCTGGTGCATTTACTTTTTCTATAGAATTGTAAACTTGTGCGCCAACAGTGACTTGATTTTGTTGTACGGGCTCAAATCCAGTTGCTTCAAAAATTTCTTGTGGATTATAACCTAGTTTTTGCAGTTGGGCGATCGCAATTCCCCATTCCACCCAGTTACCTTGTTTTTGTCTGAGTTTTCTTAGCAACTCTAGGGCTACATCGTTGTTATTTGGCTCTTGAACATTAGGTGGTAAGTCAGTCATAAGTGTTTCAGCAAGCTTTTAGAGGAGAAGACTATATTAAAAATTTACAAGAAGAAAGCCAGAAGGTAGAAAGGAAGATGTTACCGAGCATTAATAAATATTAATAATACGTAAATTTACGCATGCAAAAAGTTGAATTTGTCTGCGATTTTTCTTGTAGTTTTTGTCAAAAGTGAGTATAACCAGTTCAGGTGCGATGAAATATTACTTATGCCTAAGATTGTGTTAAGTTTTAAGCCTGCTGAGTACAGAATATAACAAAAAATCAAGATTAAAAGGAATCTGTTTATGAATAATCCCCTTCCCGAATTAGATAAAATCCGCCGTCAACTCGTGAATGTAGAAAGCCGTAGAAAGGCAAAAATGCTAGTGGTTGACGACGAGCCAGATAATCTTGATTTGCTGTATCGGACTTTCCGCCGGGACTTTCAAGTTCTAAAAGCAGACAGTGGAGTGAATGCGCTGCAAGTGTTGGCATCAGAAGGAGAAGTCGCAGTTATTATCTCCGACCAGAGGATGCCAGAAATGAAAGGAACAGAGTTTCTCAGTAAGACCGTTCCTCAATTTCCCGACACGGTTAGAATTATTCTTACCGGCTTTACTGATATTGAAGATTTAGTAGAAGCAATCAACGCCGGACAAGTCTACAAGTACATTACCAAGCCTTGGGACCCCGTTGAACTCAAGGCAGTAGTACAGCGAGCAGTAGAAACCTATGAATTGCTAAAGCAACGGACTGAAGAATTGAGACGCGCCAATGCTCAAATGGGGTTACTAGCTGTCCTCGTACACGTGACTCAACAAGCTTCTAGCCTGGAAGCAGCACTCGATCCTATCGCCAAAGCATTCGGCGATAGTTTTTCTGCAGATGGGTGTATTTTGCAACTCGTAGAGGGTAAGGCTTTGATTGCAAAGCAAGGCACTTACAGCAATGGAGGAAGTTTAGAAAATTGGCTCGATCGCGACCCCCTGACAACAGAAGCCATTGCCAACCAGCAACTACAAGTTTCAGTCAATATACCCAACGATCAAAAGCTAGCTGGTGTTGCTCACTATCAGTCGAACAGCGTCCAAGCCCACTTGATTATCCCCATCACTTTTCGAGAAGAAGTTTTGGCGGTGCTGTCCCTACAATGGAAACAACCTTGCACTTTACGTGAAGATGAACTGAAACTGATTCATCTATCAGCACAACTAGTTGCGATGGCGCTGATTACCACTCGTCACTATCAACCGACTTAGTAAATCAGCAAAAGTCTTAGGAATTTCTAGGGGGAAAATTATTCCATATTGTGGGACGGAGAGGGACGTCCACACTACAACAAATGGTGGTCGTTACTGAATAAAACCCTTCTCTCAAAGGAGTTGGGAGCCCTTTCCTTTTGGAAGAGGGCTCCCAATGCAGTTTTCACGATTACAGTGCGCCCGCCTAACGCTACACAATGGTACGGATAGTTCGATGAGTTCTGCTTTATATTAACCAGACATACTAAGACATCCTTCAACAATTCTTGCTTCCACTAGCGCAGTTGGCTGCTTATCTCATACGAGAAGAGATACAGCAGATTTCAACTTGGTGAGGTACAAAAATTACCCCCCTCTGTCCCCCAAAGCATCGGGGGGATGAAAGGGGGGTGTACCTCACCGTTACTAGCCCCAATGCGTTGCATATTACTCCCTTTCCGCCATAAGACTACCGATCTTCTTCTCCTCTTTCCTCTGTGTCCTCTGCGCCTCTGCGGTTCATTTAATTAAGAAATCTTCGAGCGGGAAGGGAGTAAGTACAAATCCAGGTAAAACTTTTCCGCCTGAAAGAGTTTGAGGTAATTTTCAATTACCTTTCTGGAATCCCATACTACTATAATGTATCTAGAATAAACCCTCAATACTCCTCAGATAGTTGAAATGAAGTAGTAGCAAAAAACGGTTCCCAAAAACAATAGGGACTGACAACAGAATTTTTTGGCTTTAAGCAAAGTCTCACATCTTATAGAACGAGCGTTACCTTCGGATTGTCCGGCGTTGGCTGCGGAGGAAACCCTGCTCTAGCATTGGTCTCACCGCCTGCTTTCTCCTGACTCAGCGATCGTCATAGTATGGGGACAAATATTTACGTTATTGGATAGAAGCATGAATTATCCTCATCCCTAACTCTTCTTCCCGTGGGAGAAGGAAGAAGGGAATGGGTGGGGAAACTATGCACTACATAGTTTTATTGGGGTTTGGAAAGAATGCAGAAAAAATCAATATTGTTGGCTGAAAATTTGGGCTATGAACTTAGCGCAACTAGGGTCTTATTTAAAGGCGTTCATCTCAGCATTGCAGAGAAAGATCGCATTGCTTTAGTTGGTTCTAATGGAGTGGGAAAATCAACTCTCTTAAAAATCTTAGCCGCTCAACTTAATCCCACAACGGGTTCTATTACGCGTCAAGGCACAATATACTACTTACCGCAAATCAGCACTATTAAACAGGAGAGTAAAGCAGAAACAGTTCTTGATTTTTTAAGTTCTATTTCTGAGGAATGGTGGGATATTGAAGCCATTTTGGAAACACAATTCAATACCAATCTCGATTTATCCTTACCGCTTTTCAATCTTAGTGGTGGTGAACTCACAAAGTTATTCCTAGCTATTGGTTTAGCACAACAACCAAAGTTGTTACTGTTAGACGAACCAACTAACCATATGGATTTGATGGCGTTAGAAAGTTTAAAAGGCTTTCTCAATAACTTTGAAGGAGCATTTGTCCTTGTTTCGCACAAACCATTTTTCTTAGACCAAGTAACAGAAATAACTTGGGAACTCACACCAGAGGGAATCAAAGTTTATGGAGGTCATTTTTCTTTATACCGAGAACAAAAAGAAACAGAGTTAGAAGCAGCATTGCGATCGCATGAAGTTGCGAGAAAAGAACTCAAACGTGCTAAAGCCTCAGCATTACAAGAACAGCAAAGAGCAGCCCAATCCCGCAAAAGAGGTGAGCAGCTAGCAGGTAGCATTCCTAAAATTGTAGCTGGAATGATGAAACGAAAAGCAGAGGTAACAGCAGGAATTGCAAAACAAAAACATGAAGCCATTGTTGAGAAGGCAACACAGAAATTTACAGAGACAAAAGTCAGAACAGCAAAGGCTACAAGTATTCAATTGGAAGAAAGAAGTCAAAAACGGAGAAATCTTATTGATATTCAGGGTGCGAATCTTTGGGTAGGTGAAAGCTTGCTAATTAAAAACATTCAGCTTCATCTTTCTTCAGGCGATCGCATAACTGTAGCTGGTGCTAATGGTTCTGGCAAATCAAGTCTGGCAAAAGCTATTTTGCCTAAATTGGCAACAGATGATGCACGGTATTTAACCAATAAGTTATCGATAGAGCTTAAAGATAGCTCAACCGCTATACTGGCTTCAAGATCGACAACAAAAGCTGTATATCTCGACCAAACTTACGAAATCGTCAATCGTACTCAGACAATTCTCGAAAATATGCAAGCTGCTAACCCCAATCTTAGCTATCAGCTTTTGCGACAGCAGTTGGGACACTTCCTATTTAAATATGATGATGTCAACAAACCAGCATCAGTTTTAAGTGGGGGTGAATTAGCAAGGTTAGCGATCGCGATTATCAGTATTTCCGAAATCGATCTGCTGATTCTTGATGAACCAACAAACAATTTGGATATCGAAACCGTCAATCAAATGGTAGAAAGTCTTAATGAATATCAAGGTGCGCTTTGGATCATTTCTCACGATTTGGATTTCTTAAGCCGCATTGATATTCACCAAGCTTATAAGTTGAGCCAGCAAACCCTGCAAATGACCACATACTTACCCAGCAAACCCGAACAATATTATCAAGAGTTACTTACTAGCTAGAAGTGTTGAATGAGTCTCTTTTATTTTTGAACTGAGATAGGGCGGGTAATGCCCACCCTAGAATACTTAGTACTTACAATTTTTTATAAATTATCTATGCTTGTTATAAAGGACGACGCAATAGATAATTCTTTAACCTGTAGAGCTTGCTCTAGATGTATTTCTACCAGCAAAATTTTTAGATATGTAAAGATCTACCGTTTGACACATCTCCAAAATCCAAAGAATGTAAATTTTTGTACATTACGAGATGTATATTTTGAAACTTAAAATGCTAGGATTTTGTTTTAATGTACTTTAGTAGTGTTAATTTGATTGTCATTTTTATAAATTAACATTTTAAAAATTAACGTGAGTTCGACAGACCTCACACTCACTTCCTCTCATCAAACGGCAGAGGAAAACCAATCTTATCATCAGGGTTTGAAAGCCCTCTCTTTGCAGGGGAGGGGTTTGGGGTGCTGTCTGTTTTGACTTCAGTAAACTCGCGTTAATAATTAGGAGGTGATGAAAGTTGAAAAATATACAATACCATACAATCACCTTGTGGAAAAATTATTTAAATCAACTCTGGTTTCGTGTAGTTATTGCTTTTACTATTGCTTATATTATTATGGTAATAGCAAGTTGTATAGATAAATGGTCTAACAATCAAGAATTTTGTCGGATTAAAGAACCTTTACAAAATTGTTATTTCAGACAAGTAATTTCTATATTTGCACCAAGCAATATTGAAGGTTTTAGTATATTAACCGTAGCCATTTTATATATATTAGAAAGCCAAGAACGTCGCGAAAACAGAATATATGAGGCATGGCAAGTTGTTGATAATGCATCAGCGGCAAAAGTTTCTACTAGCTACGCTAGAATTAAAGCACTAGAAGATTTGAATAAGTACCGAGTTTCTCTGAAAGGAATTGACGTTCCTGGTGCTAATTTAAGTGAAATCAATCTTAGAAACGCCGATCTTAAAGAAGTTGATTTTAATGATTGCATCTTTAGTAATGCCAACCTTAGCAATGCCGATTTAAATGGTGCTAACCTCAGTGATGCCAATCTCATCTCCGCCAATCTCAGCAATGCCAATCTCTTTTTTGCCACCCTAAATGAGGCTAATTTAAGCGGTGCCAATCTTAATGGTGCTACACTTTTCTTTGCCGATCTCAACTGTGCCGATCTCTGTAATGCCAATCTGATTGGTGCTAATCTTAACAGTTCTATTCTTAATAATGCTATCCTGTTTTCAGCAGACCTAAGCAATGCCCAACTTTGGAGTGCCAATCTGAGCAATACCGATTTGAGTGATACCAACCTCAGCGGTGCTAATCTTAAAGAAGCTAACTTGAGTAGTGCTAATCTCAGTGGTGCTAATCTCAAAGGTGCTAACCTCAGCAGTGCTAATCTCCAAGAAGCGAATTTAAGCGGTGCTAACCTCAGTGGTGCTAATCTCAAAGGTGCTAACCTGAGTGATGCTGATTTCCGATCTGTTAAAAGTCTTGAAATAGAACAAATCAAGTCCGCTAAAAATTGGGAAAAAGCACTGTTTGATGAATTATGAATTATAAATTCTGAATTATGAATTGAAGGTTTGAGCATTCATAATTCATCATTCATCCTTCATAATTTATCTCAGTCCCAGCCAATCTTTTATCTCTTGAATTAACCAAAGACATTCTGGTTCACTCGTTTTAAAATCAAAATCTCCAAATTTGTATTTATCTTCACCCGCTGCAACGATCAGTTTCATTCTTTCTGAAGAATCTTCTCCTCCTTTGGATTGATAAATGTAAACATAAACATTGTGTATGTCTTGCGTGTTTCCATCAAGATATCGGTAACGCTTACCCAAAATACTCCATGTAATTGTAAAAGTATCTCTTTGAAAGTCAACGTTGGTTTCAGTCAGCGGCGCAATCAAGGAACTGAGTGAAAGAATCGAACCAGCTAACAAAATTAAGGGTCCTAAACCTGTTCCCATACTAAATAATCCAGCAAATAGACTAGATGCAGTTAATCCAATTATTAGACTGCAAAAATCTAAAGTTTTTAGGCCTCTTTTGGGAAGTTTGATGTTCAGTTTGCGTGCAGATTTCTTAATTTGAATTCTACTGCTTTGTGGCTTGTGAATTGGAAGATAGGTTTTGGAATTTTGAGGTGTATCGAGTGCTTTTAAAGCTTGACGAGCCGTACTAAATCGCTCTTCTACATCGGGTTCTGTAAGGATTTCAATCCATCTTATTAAATGGGGGTCTATGCTGACGCGATCGCTAAACTGAATCCGCATCTTTCGTTGTGGTAAATCTGCTGGTGGTATCCCTGTCAGTAAATGAATTAAACTAGCACCTAAAGCGTAAAGATCGCTTGCAGGAACGGCTCGACCACCAAACTGCTCCATGGGAGCATAACCATAAGTCCCAATCACGGTAAAAGTGGCTCTTTCTGTAATGGCTCGATCTTGTACGGCTCCAAAGTCAACGAGGTAAATTCGCTTGTCTTCTCCCAGAATTAAATTACTGGGTTTAATGTCTCGATGAAGCACAGCTGGGTTAAGTTCGTGCAAATAGACTAAAATATTTAAGATATCTGTGGCAATTTGGCGAATTTGCTTTTCCGAAAATTTCTGCCCTTGAGTCAGCAACTCCCTCAAGGAGGAACCTGGTATGAAATCCTGAACTAGACCAAACCAGAGAATGCGATCGTCAATAGAAAAATAATCCCGATACTTAGGAATTCGAGGATGGTCTAATTGCTTGAGAATATTAGCTTCTCGCTCAAAAAGTCTCAGACTTTCCCACTGCACTCGATCGCCAAATGTCAGCAGTTTCACAATGACACGTTCGCTTGGCTGTGTTTTTAAATCTTCAGCCAGCCAAGTTTGACGACCGCCATTTTGCCCCAGGTTCTCTTTGAGTTGATAGCGAGTTTGTAATATTTGTCCTACTTCTAGCATCGCCAAATTCCTCTCAACAAAGTCAAATGAGCCTTAAATCAACACTTGTGGCGGATGCGGCTCGCTATCCCATATACCTTTTATAACCTTTGTTTTCTTGAGGTGCTGGTTTCTATCAAAAGTCCAGTACTTAAGCAGAAGCACCAGGGTAAGCGAGCAAGTTATAATTTTTTAGCGGACGAGCGTAACAAAAATTTATGACTAACCCCTTAGTGCAAGCTTTTTTTGTTGGAAGAGCAGTTGCTGAAGTCCTCAGCGAAAAGTTGGAGTTCGCTGTTACCGATGCTTTAAGCGAAGTCGGTAAATGGGATGCTGAACTCAGAGAGCAAATGCGCGAGTTTACAGAAGAAGTCATAGAACGGGCAAACCGGGCTTCTGAAGCGGCTGGTTCTGCTTCAACTTCTTCAGTTCACTCTGAAACTAGTTCGGGACCTGTTGACACACAAGCCAGTATCGACGATTTGCGAGCAGAAATTGCCACACTTCGTACTGAGTTGCATCGGTTTCGGAATCAAAGTAATGCTAATGGCTAATGGCTGATGGCTAATGGCTAATGGCTAATGGCTAATGGCTGATGGCTAATGGCTGGTGGCTGATAGCTGGTGGCTGGTGGCTGATGGCTGGTGGCTAATGGCTGGTGGCTGATGGCTGATGGCTGATGGCTGATGGCTAATGACTGATTGCTAATAACCAAACGACAAGGAAGGGGTCAAAACCAGCGGTAAGCAAAGCATATGGAAAAAGGTTATTCGGATAAGGCATACCGTTGGAATCGGGAAAATTACTCTCGCAGACGGCGCTTTGTGGATATTTGGTCTTTTGTCTTGACTTTGATGTTCAAGCTTTGGCGTTACAACAAGTCTTGGAGTTATCCAGGGGGTGTGACGGAAGCTAAGAAAACTGCAAGACGAAAGGCTCAAGCAATATGGATTCGCAATACTCTGTTGGATTTGGGACCAACTTTTATTAAGGTTGGACAACTTTTTTCTACTCGTTCTGATATATTTCCTGTTGAATATGTCGAAGAACTGTCTAAGTTACAAGACAGAGTTCCCGCTTTTAGCTACGAACAGGTAGAAGCGATTATCGAGCAAGAGATGGGTAAGAAAATTCCCGACCTCTTTCAGAGTTTTGAACCAATTCCTCTGGCGGCTGCTAGCTTGGGTCAAGTTCATAAAGCTACCCTGCATTCGGGGGAAGCAGTTGTTGTTAAAGTGCAACGACCGGGTCTTAAGAAGTTATTTGAAATAGATTTACAAATTCTCAAGGGAATCGCACGTTATTTTCAAAACCACCCTGAATGGGGGCGGGGTCGCGATTGGATGGGGATTTATGAGGAGTGCTGTCGCATTCTTTGGGAAGAAATTGATTATCTCAATGAAGGTCGCAACGCCGATACTTTCCGTCGCAATTTTCGTGATATTGATTGGGTGAAAGTACCGCGAGTTTACTGGCGTTATACTTCGTCTCGTGTTGTGACTTTAGAATATCTTCCGGGGATTAAAATTAGCCAGTATGAAGCAATAGAGGCGGCTGGTTTAGATAGGAAAGAAATTGCCCGTCACGGTGCTGAAGCTTATCTACATCAACTGCTAAACAATGGGTTCTTCCATGCAGATCCTCACCCCGGCAATATTGCTGTTAGCCCGATGGGTGCTCTCATTTTCTATGATTTTGGGATGATGGGACGTATAAAAAGTAATATACGTGAAGGGCTCATGGAAACGCTGTTTGGAATTGCTTCAAAAGATGGCAATCGCGTTGTGAAATCTCTGATAGATTTGGGTGCGCTTGCTCCCGTAGATGATATGGGTCCGGTGCGGCGCTCCGTTCAGTATATGCTGGACAATTTTATGGATAAGCCTTTTGAAAATCAGTCTGTGGCTGCTATTAGTGACGATTTGTACGAAATAGCATATAATCAGCCATTTAGATTTCCTGCTACCTTTACTTTTGTCATGCGAGCTTTCTCAACTCTCGAAGGTGTAGGTAAGGGGTTAGATCCTGAATTTAACTTTATGGAAGTAGCAAAACCATATGCAATGCAGCTTATGACCGATATGAATGGTACAGAAGGCAATAGCTTTCTCAATGAATTGAGCCGTCAAGCAGTTCAAGTTAGCAGTACGGCTCTAGGGTTACCGCGCAGGCTCGAAGATACACTAGAAAAACTAGAACGAGGTGATATGCGGCTGCGAGTTCGGTCTTTAGAAACCGAGAGATTGCTGCGCCGACAAACAAATGTTCAACTGGGAATGACTTATGCTGTTATTGTGAGTGGTTTTACCCTTTCAGCTGCTATTTTATTGTTGAAAGACTATATATGGTTGGCTGCGCTTGCTGGTTTAATCGCAGCTGCTGTTTCGTGGCTGTTGATTCGACTGCTCATGCGTCTCGACCGCTATGACCGTATGTATTAAATTTTGTAGAAACTATATGAAAATTAACTCTACTGGGAAAAGTGACCCAGGACTTATTCGTTCTAATAACCAAGATGCTTACTACATTGACCCAGAAGACCGCTTTTTTATAGTCGCTGATGGTATGGGCGGTCATGCTGGAGGCGAGCAAGCAAGCCGCATTGCTACACAAGAAATTCAAACGTATTTAACAGAAAATTGGAAAGCTCCCAAATCTTCCGAACAATTACTAGAAGAAGCTTTATTAAAAGCAAATGAAGCTATTTTGCTCGACCAGCAACATCACCCCGAACGGGCTGATATGGGAACAACCGTTGTAGCCATCATGTTTCGCGATCCCGAGTTACCTTGGTGCGCTCATGTTGGTGATTCTCGGCTTTACCGTTTCCGTAGCTCTCAATTGGAACAAATCACCGAAGACCACACCTGGGTAGCACGTGCTCTGAAAATGGGCGATATCACCTCAGAAGAAGCTCGTATTCATCCCTTCCGTCACGTGTTATCTCGCTGTTTGGGGCGTGAAGATTTACACCAAGTTGATATCAAGCAAGTTGATATTAAAGCAGGGGATCGTCTGCTTTTATGCAGTGATGGGCTCACAGAAGAACTAGCCGATCAAACTATTAGTTCTTTCCTTGAAGAAAATCCTGCAGTAGATAAAGCAGCGTACTCCCTCATTGAATCAGCTAAAGAGCATGGCGGACACGATAATATAACCGTTGTGATTGTAACGGTTGAGTGATTGGGAATTGAGAAGATTTATTCTTCTCCCCTGTCTTCTTTGTCTCCCCTGTCTTCCTTATTCCCTCCCTGTCTTCCTTGTTCCCAAACCCTAATTATGTTCAGCTTGAGCATTTTTCTGGTTTACAACTTGATACATATATTCTTAAGCCTCCGTAGTTATCGACTTCGGAGGCTTTATTTAAGATGTTTCAGTGTAATTGACATCTTGCACCTAATAAGGTATGGCGCATATAATTCTGATTTACAAGCTCTCGCATTTCTTGTTGGCAGACAGGAGATGCGAGAGGCACCAAAGGAAGACAAAGCTCAGCGATCGAGTTCTTTTGCCCTTGGACTTTATGAGAGTTGGTTTTTGTCCCAACTAATATCAGCCACCCGAAATCCGCTTTAACGGACTTGAGGTGTATATCAGTAGAGTGAGCCGCAAGATGCTCAAAGCGAAAAATTATCCATTAGGGTGTGGGCAATTCCGTCAAACAGTTGTTATCTTTCGTAATATGTAAGAAGAACAATTGTATGGCTAATTAGAGTCAGTACCAGCACACCTCTGGTTTGCTTGACTCTTTCAACTTTACTTATCCTCTTAGGAGATAACTTATGAACCAGCCAATCGAATTGAGTTTAGAACAACAATTCAGCATTCATTCTTTTGCCAGCCAAGTTCAAAACATGAGCCACGACCAAGCAAAGGATTTTTTGGTCAAGCTTTACGAGCAAATGGTTGTCCGTGAAGCTACTTATAAAGAGCTCCTCAAGCACCAATGGGGACTAGACTCTGGTTCCACTTGGGCATAGATTTGTGATGTCGCAGTGGGCGACCTCCTTCTCTTGCTCTGTTCCAAGGAGGAAAGGAGCTGGGGATGCAGGGGCGTCAACTCCGAAGCTAAACCCAAAACTACGAGAGCTTTTATAACGGGTCATTTGCCCCATAAATACCTATCTGCTTGTTAAAAGCAGGAGTATCCTCTTAAGGACTCAATAGCTGTACAAAGCATTTACTAGATTTCAGTATGAGAGGCTAAGGCGACAATTTTATCCAATTGGATTACCCCAATCGGCACACCAAGCATCCACCACTGTTCGCACAGCCTCTAGTCTATCCAAGTTTTACACCCGGTAACTTATCTATTTATATTTCTTATAACTTTCTGCAGCATCTTGTATAGAGGTTTTTAACAATTTGTAATATAAACCATCAAGATTGCTGTAGAACTTATACGAATAACCAAGTATATTTCTCTCAACCTGAAAGGTCAAACGGTGAATCTGTATCGATCGCCTGTATTTTTGCCAAAATTTGGGATTTTATCTTTTCGTACTCAACTTTTAGCAAACTTTTACTAACCTGCGGGTCGGCAGTAGATATTAGGGTTCCGCTAATCTTGACCCAATCTTGCAATCGATAGCGTTGGGCAGATGCAATGCTAGAAAGTAGAACGTGAGCACAGCGGTTTGGTGCTTCTCGAGAAAAGAATAACAAGCGGTATGAACCTGTTTGTCCGAGTAAGTGACTCACTTCCTGTCCAAAAGTAGTTTTTAGGTCTAAGTAATACGGCAACCACTTAGGACCGTGCTTGCGATTGTATATCAGAGTAATCCATAACAACATGGGGTGAGGAGCTGTAATAAAAAGAAATTGATTGTAACGGGTACAGACCAAACGCTTCAAAATTTCTTGTTGTGGTAGCATCACCCATAAAGCAGGAATGACTTCTCCCTCAGGGCTCCGAATGAGCTTTGGAAAAACAATATCAGCAATAGGTTTATTCGCAGGCCATGAAGCTTGTTGTGCAATTTCATCAGTTAGCATTGAGGGCAGAAGGATTGGAGTCCTTTGCTCTGAGCCTGTTTTTACTACACCGGCGTTAGGAGAAAGTGTATTGGAAAGAACATCGCTTTCTGCTTGTGGAACTAGCTGTGGGATGGGTTTGCGAATGCCGTAGCTTTGTTCTAACGAGACTAAAACTTTAAGAATTTCATCAATATTTTGAGGACGGGAACTTGGTGATTTAGCCAAACAACTCAAGACCAAATCTTCCACCTCAAAAGGTACTTGTCGTGCGGGTACCACCTCTGACAGAGGACGCGGAATTTGTTGGTGATGTAATTTATACCAAGCTCCAAAGGAATGGCTGACAGCAACAAACGGCAATTTACCAGTTAGCATTTCATACATCATCACCCCCAAACTATAGATATCAGAACGGTTGTCTAATTCCTTGCCATCCATTTGTTCGGGTGAAGAATAAGCCAAAGTCCCTAAATAATAATTAGTATAATTAGCATCAGACATGAGTAGTTTGGCAATACCAAAATCCAATACTTTTACAAGCTCGCCAAAACTAGCATCTTGGATAACTAGCATATTGCTTGGCTTAATATCGCGGTGAATGATCGGACAAATTTTGCCATCAACTGGGATACCGCTATGGGCGCAATGTAAACCCAAGCAAATTTGGCGTACAATGCTGAAAAACCTTGGTAAAGACAACTGTTGCTTGCGGATGATGTGACTGAGGTTTGTTCCTTGTAAGTATTCCATAACATAGAACGGAGTACCGCTCTCATCTACGCCATAGTCCATCACTCGGACAATGTGGATACTTTTTTGACCTAGTAGAGCACAGGTTTTTGCTTCTCTTTCAAAGCGTTCCTGCACGCGCATTTTTTGGTTTTGAATTGACAGGGCAAGAAATTTAACAGCAACAGGGACACCACCCAACAAAATGTCCTTAGCACGATAAACTCTACCCATTGCTCCGGTACCGATGATGTCCTGAAGCTCGTAGCGTTTGCTGAGTAAGCGACCAGTGTTGGGGTCTGACATAAAAAATTCGACTCCAATATCAAATAATCTTGGGAAATTTCTGCTTTATACACGCCTCCAGAAATTCAAGAGGAGTATGTGTCTGGAGTAAGCTAATCAGACCGATCAATACGCCCAGTCTTTTTTTAGCACCCAGTACTGTAGTTATTTTTTTGAGTTACTATTTATCTTTCCCAATTTTTACCCCTGAAATAACATTGTTAGTGGTTACTAGCACTACTAACCACTAACTGCTATTTGCTCATCACTATCCAGGACTTTGCCTTTCTAAGCTAGCTTCCATAGTACTGGTTAAAAAATGACCTGCTAATATACCACTTGTTAAATAGTAAGTATTATCAGAAACTCGATGTAAGGTTTCAAAACCACTGCGACGTTGGCGATCGCTCAACACCCAATACCTCTGGACAATTGTTTCTAAACCAATCCAGCCTTCCCCTTCTACTTGTCCCAATACATTATGTTGAAGTAAAAAATTATACTGCCGTTCTGCGCGATCCAAACGTCCTCTATACTGTAAGGCAATTTCTGAGTGTTCGGTACCGGGAAACATTAACTTTGTTGCCATCGTAAACCAATTATCTCGATTCCAAGCAACCAAGGTCAAACCTTTGACGCTAATTGGCATACCATTACGTTCCAGCCAGGTTCCTTGTAGAATCCAGCGCCCCGGTTCTAGTAAAAAAGTGTGTGGCACCTTGTATGTTCCTTACTTTGCTCGAGCACCGCCTAGACTGGTCTTGAAACATAGGATGTCTGGCAGATTAAGTACAGTATAGCTATTCTTATTGTTCTACGCTTTGCCATAATTTAGGTTCGATCGTAGGCTTTCGGGAACTCTTCTCTCGAAATACTAACCTAAGTACAGATAGCTCTCGGTGTGCCACTTTTAATTCGCGATTGATTGGGCGTGACTAGTGGTGTTTCTGTACCATCTTGATTTTCTCGCTTCATGACAATGTGTTTGCGATCGCGGGCATACCAGTAGTTTTAGCTGTAGGTGATACAACCTTTCTGGACTACAAAAAAATAGTCGAAAAATGTGATGATTGCGATCCGACAGGGAAGGGTGGCATCTTAATTTATGGGGAAACTTCTCCTAGAAGTACTTCTTGAGGTGCGCCTGTAGCCGTTGGTAGGTTTCCAGGAGTTCCCATGTATCGCCAGTAAGCTAATACGGCAAATGCGATCGCTTCTTTAAAATCAGCACTCAAGCCTACATCATCTGTTGTCATAACTGGTACTGAGCCTAACAGATTTTGGATGCGACTTTTTAAATAGAGATTGCGGCTACCACCTCCACACAGTAGTACTCTTTGCGGCATTTGCGGTAGAAAAGAACGGTAACTATGAACAATCGAAGCTGCTGTCAGTTCTGTGAGAGTTGCCAATATATCAGCAGGGCTGAGTTGATAAGCTTCCGCGTCTTGCAAGCAATTTTGAAGGTAAGAAACTCCGAATAATTCTCGACCTGTAGATTTGGGCGGGGGTAGATGAAAGTAGTCTTGAGTGAGCCATTGTTCTACTAGAGGATGGCAAGGATTACCACTTGCAGCCCAAGCACCATTTTCATCATAGGTTTTTGTCCCAGAAGATAAATGCTCCACTGCCAAATCTAAAAGACTGTTTCCCGGACCTGTATCCCAACCGCGAAGTTTTTCCAACCAATTACTATCACGACGAGGCGGGATATAAGCAACATTACCAATACCACCAATATTTTGGACACAACGACTTTCAGCGAAATCGCTGAGTAAGGCTGCATCTACACGAGGAACTAAAGGAGCACCCTGACCACCCGCAGCAATATCAGCTGCACGAAAATTACTGACAGTTGTCATTCCTGTAAGATGAGCAATCAGCGCCCCACGCCCTAGTTGTATGCTGTAACCAAGAGGGGAGTTAGGAGTAGAAAGTTCTCCCCCTCCTTTTCTAGGTGGTCTGTGATACACTGTTTGACCGTGAGAACCAATCAAAGAAGCTTGTTCTTGACCGAATTGAATGTTTTTTGCGGCTTGAGCAAAGGCACAAGAGATGGCATCATCTAATTCTGCTAACTCTGCCATAGAAAGGGCTTCTCCCGCACAAACTGCTAGAATGCGTTCTCGCAAATGTGTTGGGTAAGGATAAGTTGCGCCAGCAACTAACTCAATCTCAATATCTAAATTTGTTCCAGAAATATCAACTAATGCTGCGTCTATACCATCTACAGATGTACCGCTGATTAAACCTATTACACGCATTTGAATTATGAATTATGAATTATGAATTATGAATTATAGATGCATTGCGATTGGGGTATTTGGGAAAATTTATAATTCTTCTCAATCTTTTTTATCCTTCATAGCTTTTGAGGAATTGCTTTTATCTTCGGAAATAATATGTAAATCGATATTTTTTAGCAATCGCAACAGTCTGTGAGTTAGAGAGCCTTTGAAGAGAAGTTGCCAGCGCGATCGCTGACTTGCACCAATAACTATTTGAGTAATGCGGTATTGTTTGGCTACTTCTGCAATTGACGCAGCCACATCATAACTATTGGTACGAATAAATTGGCCTTCAAATTCCTGACAAAGCTTTTCACAAGTTTCCACATATAAGCTTTCCTGTTTGGTAAGAAAGCGATTTGGCTCAGAAACATACAAACAAAAAAGAGGAGCATTCATATACTTAGATAGTCTAGCTCCTCTCCGTAACAATTGGATTGAATTAGGATAAGTTGATACACAAACTAATACCCTTTCATGAATATTACAAAAATTACCATTTGGATTTTTAGCTACAGCATTTTCCTCAATATTATCTGCAACCTCTCGAAGTGCTAATTCTCGCAGAGCAATTAAATTGCGGCGTTGGAAAAAATTATCAAGCGCTTGTTGAATTTTTTGTGGAGCATAGATTTTTCCCTCTAACAAGCGTTCCTGTAAAGTTTCAGGAGTGACATCAATCGCAACAACTTCATCCGCTTCATCTAAAATGCGATCGGGAACGCGTTCTCTAACCACTACACCAGTAATTCTTGCAACTAAGTCATTCAAACTTTCAAGATGCTGAATATTCATTGTAGAATAAACATCAATACCTGCTTCTAAAATGACCTCTACATCTTGATAGCGTTTTTCTCGAATAGAACCAGGGACATTAGTATGTGCTAATTCATCCACTAAAGCCAATTGTGGTGCTCTAGCTACGATCGCATCTGTGTTCATTTCTGTTAAGACCAAACCACCACGGGGAATTTCTTGACGGGGGATTATCTCCAAACTCTCTGCTTTTTGTGCCGTTTCTTTGCGTCCGTGAGTTTCTAAAAGCCCGATGACCACATCAATTCCTTCATGTTTGAGTGCATGGGCTTCTTCCAACATCCGGTATGTTTTACCAACTCCCGGAGCCATCCCAATATAAATTTTATGTTTACCTCGCCTTATCGGGCTGAGGTCATTAGGAATAGCAGATAATAGTTGGTTTTGATTGGAAATGTCATTTTTCATTATATTTGCTAATGGCTAATTGCTAATGGCTAATTGCTAATGGCTAATTGCTAATGGCTAATTTTTCTAGCTATTTTACTTAATTTTTAAAATATACATAGGGAATCTACCCTTGTATGCGTATTATTTGCACAAAAAGGAGTGACTTTGTGCCATCCCACCATATTAAACTTTTGGTTTGCAATGGCTAACCTACAGTAATGAAATTTTTTCATAAACACGCGTGCTCTGAGCTCAAGCCCCAACCCTTTAGGGCGGGGTAACGTACTTAAGGATGGCTGTAGTTGTTGGGTTTTAATTTCTACAATGAGCCATTAGCTATTAGCTATTAGCTATTAGCTATTAGCCAATTACCTATTTTGCTGACGGTTAAACTCATCTAAATCTAAAGCATAATTCAACTTTAAAACATTCACCCCAGGCTCGCCAAAAATACCTAAAAATTTTCCTTCTGTAAATCTATTTATAAAAGGCAAAACTTCATCGGGTCGAAGGTTGCGGGCGCGAGCAACTCTTTCCAATTGTTCGCGTGCTGCTTTGACTGAAATATGAGGATCTAAACCAGAACCAGAAGCATAAATCAAATCAGCGGATGGTTGAATACCTGCATCTTTTAGCTGAGCGATCTCTTCAGAAATTCGCTTAATTAAGGCAGGATTTCCCGGAGCTAAATTGCTAGCCCCAGATATACCAGTTGGTTTTGCATCTTTGCCTTGGCTGTATTCTACTGCACTAGGACGAGAACGAAAATATCGTTCTGATGTAAATTGTTGACCGATTAAAGCTGAACCAATTTGCTCACCCTGAATATTC